>CAZEYY010000009.1:0-54958 GCA_964516485.1 uncultured Rikenellaceae bacterium | reverse complement strand
ACTCCTGACCTTTTGACTGCCAGTCAAACGCTCTAGCCAACTGAGCTAAACCCCCTTTAATTTCAAGACCTTATACTTTTTCTGCTCTAGCCTCCCGATAGCTATCGGGATGAGCTAAACCCCCTTTTGCTGGCCACAAATATAAATATTTTTGTGTAATAAGAACGGCAACAAAATCAGAATATCAATGAACCCGGGAAAAACGCTTATTCATTACCAGTCCTTCCGGGTATTCATCCGATCTCCTTATCATCCCTTTCCCTGTATTTCCGTTTCAGGTACAGGTATACCGGTATGCCTGCCAGAATTAATGTCATTCCTATCGCAGCTTCCCGGGGACGGGTTGTTATTGTGTTGAAAAACAGTCCAATACAAAATAGAACAAAGATAGCTGGTACAAAGGGATAGCCCCAAACTTTATACGGCCTGTATGCATCAGGCATCCTGATCCGGAGGATGAACACTCCAAGCGAAGTGGCACCATAGAAAATAAAGACCGTGAAGATCAGCATATCGGTTATCTGATCGAAATTGCCGGATAGTATTAGTATTGCTGACCATATTCCCTGCCAGAAGAGGCTTGTCCCTGGTACATTATTACTGTTGATATTTCCCAGCGAGGGGAAAAAGAGCTTATCCCTGGCCATTGCATAATATGGTCTTGCACCGGTCAGTATAGAGGCATTGGTGCAGCTTAGTGTTGTGATAAGTATTAAAATTGAAATGAAGAAGGCTCCGCCTGCTCCCCAGAAATTCCTTACGGCTTCTACTGCTGCGATTTTAATTCCCGACGCATTTATTTCTTTCAGTTCATCAGCAGAAAGGATTGTCAGATAAGTGAAATTAGTTATGAGGTAAATTGCAATAACTATCAGTACGCCAATTACTATACCTCTGGGAATGTTTTTAGTCGGGTTTTTTACCTCGCCTCCTATGAAACCAACAGAAACCCAGCCCTGGTAAGCCCAGAAAGCTGCCAGCATGGCAGTGAAAAATGACGAGAGGGTTACAGGATCAGCAGAAGCTGAAGGAGGAGCAAGAATATTGACAGGCTTTGAACCACTGCTTGTGAGCCCTGCAAGTACAATAGTCAAAAGGCCAGCAGCGACCAGATAAATTATTGCCCTGCTCAATCCGGCACCAACCTTTAGTCCCCTTATATTAAGCCAGGTGAGTATGAGTATAAGAAGAATTGCAGTCAGCTTGATGTTGAATTCATGGAAAGGGAAAAAGATACCTCCGATTGAAAAATCATGCAGACCGGGAAGCAATTCAGGAAGGTTGATAAGACTGTTGAGTGATTGTGCAAATACGTAAGCCACTGAAGCAATAGCTGCGCTCTGTATTGCCGTGAAAAGCGACCACCCGTATATAAAAGCAAAGAATCTGTTATAGATCTTTTTTAAATAGACATATTCACCTCCGGTATCAGCCAGCATACCGGCAACCTCTGCATTTCCTAGTGCGCCGAAAAGGGTAATCACACCTGCCACAACCCAGGCAAGCAATATCCAACCGGGAGAATGAAGTTCTGCAGCCATCGGTGCAATTTTCTTGTAAACTCCCGAACCCAGGATATTGGCTATAACTACTATTACTACATATCCAAGTCCGAGTGTTCTTATAAGGCTCCTCTGGCTCATGCTTACAGTGGTATTTTTAAATTAGTTATAGACAAATGTGATGAAAAACAATCAGAAAAAAAAGAAAGCGCTTTCCCTTTACCGGAATATTTCGGCATGGTTTTGGCATAATGACACTTAGTTAGTAATTTTGGACTTTTTAAAAAATAACCATCAGGCGGAAGAATGTTTGATAAACTCAGAAAGGTATTTGACATTGACGAACTGATCTTTGAGAACAGGAACAGGGAGTACGGAGCTTATCAACTTCGCAAAAAATACAATAATGTAGTTATAGGAGGAATCATTTTTGCTGCAAGCCTTGCATTTCTGGTGATCGTTATTCCTTTTATGTTTGGCAGGAAGCCGGATCACGTTTTGTCGGGAGATATCAGGTATTATTCGGTTCAGATTGAAAGTCTTGAACCTCCCATTGACAGGTTAATTGTTCCTCCGGCGCCACCGCCTCCAGGTTCGGAGCATGTTCAGGAAATTGTGAAGTATGTACCTCCGGAGGTTGTTGATACTGTGATGCCTGATGCCCTGAAACCTATTACAACAGATGCTGCTCTTACCCAGACTACTGTAGATGAGTCTTCAATTGAGGGCTTTGGTGCCGGCGATGACTTGTCAGGCGGTCAGGATGGAGTTGCAACAGACGATCCCTTTTTCCTTGTTGAGGTGATGCCCACATTCAGAGGTGGGGACATTAATAAATTCAGGGAGTGGGTGCAGAGAAGAACAAATTATCCCCAGGAAGCAATTGATCAAAAGATACAGGGTAAGGTTTTCCTTACATTTATTGTTGAACCTGACGGATCAGTGACAAATGTAACAGTTGTAAAAGGCGTGGCTTCAATTATTGATGATGAGGCAGTTAAGGCGATTCAGTCATCGCCAAAATGGAGCCCCGGACTGCAAAGGGGGCAGGCTGTAAGGGTAAGATTCTCAATGTGGCTTAACTTTATTTTTTGATATTTAATTATTTAGCTGTATCTGTGGAATATTCTTTGTTTTATTATTTTTATGAATTCTAATTGAACTTATTATGAAAAAAATTCTACCGCTTCTATTTATAATAGCAATCTTATTTGCCGGTTGCGGCTCTTCAAAAAAGCAGCTGAGCAGGGGAAATTATGATGCAGCTATTGATAAAGCTGTTAAGGAGCTCAGACGCGACCGCGATGATGAAAAACAAATTCAGATCCTGTCGGAATCATACCGCGTGGCAAATGACCTTGATCAGGAAAGGATACGGTATCTGAAAATGGAAGGAAGACCTGATTCATGGGATGAGATTTACCGGATATACCAGGGACTGAGCTCACGTCAGACACTTGTTAGAACAGTTCTTCCATTAAACCTTGACGGAAGACAGGTAGATTTTCCATATACCGATTATATGGCTGATATGGTCACTGCAAAAAGAAAGGCTGCAGATTTTTATTTTGAGCATGGCAATCAGCTGATGCAGGGTAAGATAAAGGAAAATTACCGCCAGGCTTTCGGCGAGTTTGTAAGGGCTAAACAGTACATGGGCGATTACCCGGGTATTGACAATAAGATAGAAGAGGCAAAATTCCTCGGAATGAGCAGGGTATTTGTTTCAATCCAGAACAATTCAGTTATCAAGTTTCCTGCCGAGTTTGAACAGGATCTGCTTGCACTTGATTTTCCGGCTCTCAATTCGGAATGGGTTGAATATCACACACAAAACCTGAATAACGATACTGAATATGACTATTTCGTAAATGTAAATGTGAAGAATGTCGCAGTGTCTCCTGATCAGACTGTACAGAAAGATTCAGTAGTGAAAAGGAATGTTGATGACGGATTTGAATACAAGCTCGACAAAAAGGGAAATGTAATGAAGGACTCCCTCGGGAATGACATAAAGATAAAGAAATACAAAACGCTGCAATGCGCACTTGTTGAGACTGTTCAGTCGAAAGCCTGCAGGATTGACGGTGATGTGGAAGTGGTGCAGGTTAATCCGAAAAAGGTCCTGAAAAAAGATCCGGTTGGAGCACAATCAGTTTTTGAACATGTCTCATCAAGGGCAATAGGCGATACAGGAGCACTGACTCCCACCCTGCTGGAAAGAACTAAGAAGCAACCGGTTCCCTTCCCTGCTGATATTGATATGGTTATAATGTGTTCCGAAAACCTTAAGATGGCAATCAGGGGAGCTATTCAGAGTAACAGGAGGTATATATATTAGAGGTGGAAGGCTGAAGGCGGAAGGCGAAAGGGCGGAAGGCGAAAGGGCGGAAGGACTCATGAATCAGGACTCACGACGCGAGGTAAGAATAATTATCGGGAAGGATAAGGCTGGAAGCCGGATGTTTGAAGGGAAATATTGATGATAGAGACTAGACGAGAGGCAGAGAGGGCAGTACTTGTAGGAATAATTTACCCGGGTCAGGAGGAGAGAGAGGTAAACGAATATCTTGATGAGCTTGCATTTCTTACGGAAACAGCAGGAGCTGAGCCTGTAAGACGATTTGTTCAGAAGCTTGATACTCCAAATCCCCGTACATTTGTAGGCAGCGGAAAAATAGATGAGATAGCTGCCTTTATATCTGAAAACAGGATCGATATCGCCATTTTCGACGATGAGCTCTCACCAAGTCAGCTCAGAAACATCGAAAAGGAACTTGGCTGCAGGATACTAGACCGTACAAATCTTATTCTTGATATTTTTGCCCGCAGGGCAAGGACTTCTCATGCCCGCACCCAGGTTGAACTTGCACAATACCAGTATCTTCTGCCGCGTCTGACGGGTATGTGGACACATCTTGAACGTCAGCGTGGAGGTATCGGACTCAGAGGTCCCGGGGAAACAGAGATTGAAACCGACAGAAGGATTATCAGGGACAGAATCTCCCTGCTGAAAGATCAGCTGAAGAAAATAGACACCCAGATGGCTACCCAGAGGAAGAACAGGGGAAAAATGGTCAGGGTTGCACTTGTAGGATATACAAATGTGGGCAAGTCAACAATAATGAACCTGCTAAGCAAGTCGGACGTCTTTGCTGAAAACAAACTTTTTGCAACTCTCGATACAACAGTAAGAAAGGTTGTTATTACTAACCTTCCCTTTCTTCTGTCTGATACTGTGGGATTTATACGCAAGCTTCCCCATGATCTTGTTGAATCGTTCAAATCGACACTCGATGAAGTAAGGGAATCGGATCTTCTGATACATGTTGTTGACATCTCACATCCGGGTTTTGAGGAACAGGTGGCTGTGGTGAATGAAACACTCAGGGAGCTGGGATCTGCTTCAAAACCTGTTATTATGATTTTCAACAAGATAGATGCCTTCACTTATACAAAGAAGGATGAGTTTGACCTTACTCCTGTTCAGCGTGAGAACATCTCTCTTTCTGACCTGAAAAAAACCTGGATGGGCACGGATAAAAACTACAAAAGTGTTTTTATATCTGCAAAGACCAGGCAAAATATTGAAGAATTAAGGCATCTGCTGTATGAGGAAGTAAAACAAATCCATATACAGCGCTATCCTTACAATGAGTTTCTTTACGATACCGGATTACACTGACAATCAGCTTAATAAAGCTTGTTTGCAGCCATATACTCGGCAATCTGAACTGCGTTTGTTGCAGCACCCTTTCTTATATTGTCAGATACGATCCACAGATTAAGGCACTTTTCCCTTGAGTGATCCCTTCTTATCCTGCCAACAAATACCTCATCCCTGTTATGGGCCATTATCGGCATCGGGTATTCATTCTTCGAGGGATTATCATAAATTACTACACCAGGGAAGGCTGCTATGAGCTTTTTAACATCCTCAATGTCATAATCATTCTCAAACTCGATGTTGACAGCTTCGGAATGGCCTCCGACAACAGGTATGCGGACAACTGTTGAAGTAACCATAATTGTCTGGTCTTCAAGAATTTTCCTTGTTTCATCAATTAGTTTCTGCTCCTCTGTTGTATATGCATCATCCTGAAATGATCCCCCGTGAGGGAAACAGTTTTTGTCGATGGGATGAGCATAGGCCATTTCGCCTTTTATGCCGGCTCTTTCATTTTCCATCTGAGCCACAGCCTTTACACCGGTACCGGTTACAGACTGGTATGTTGCAACAACAAGCCTTTTTATTTTATATTTCCTGTGAATAGGTGCAAGCGCCATAACCATCTGAATTGTAGAGCAGTTAGGATTGGCAATTATCCTGTCACCTTTTTTGATTACATGACTGTTTATTTCCGGAACAATAAGAGGAACCTCATCATACATACGCCAGAAGGAAGAGTTATCAATAACAACAGTTCCGTTTTTTGCAAATTCAGGTGCCCAGTCGCGTGATGTACCTGCTCCTGCAGAAAAAATTGCAAATACCGGTTTTGCTTCCACAGCATCCTTAACACTAACTACCTTAACAGCCTTGCCCCTGAACATGATTTCCTTGCCTACTGATTTCTCAGATGCTGCAGGAATGAGTTCTGTTACAGGAAAGTTCCTCTCCTCGAGTACTTTGATCATTGTCTGGCCAACCATCCCGGTGGCGCCTACGACTGCTGTTTTCATGATAGTTGTTTGTTTTTAATTAAGAGATTTTTATTAAATTTACTGTTTACCAAGGCGTCAAAATTAGCTTTTTTTTCAATTCGTCCCGCTGCATGAAAAAAGTAATTTTGTTCTTGATGCTGTTGCCATATTTGGCGACAGCTCAGATAATTGACAGCTTTGAATCAGGCTTGTCCGTTAATTGGGTTCAGAGCAACCCCGGAAGATGGTCGGCTGATTCAATATCTGCATTGTCAGGAAGACTTTCCCTGCATCATGTTTTTGACAATACTGAATCGGGTGTCGACAGGATTGGAATACCGCTGCTTAACCTTCATGCCGGGGAGGGCAGTACACGCTGGTCATTCCGTATCAGGCACGGCTATGATCCTTCATCTTCAAACAACTGGTCAGTCTTCCTGATGAGCAATTCCCCTCCCTCAGGAATGCTCCCCGACGGAACAGTAAAGGGTTACGCGATAGGAGTCAACCAGACAGGTTATGACGACACTCTGAGATTGTGGAAATCAACCGGTTCCGGACTGCTTCCTGTTGTAAACTGCAGGATCAACTGGCAAACTGAAGTTGGAGTCTCCTCCGGTGTTTTGCTTGATATTGAACGAAGCGCCGCCGGACACTGGACAGTAAAAGTCTTCAGGAACGACTTATCTCTCATCAGGTCTTCTGAAGGTAATGACAAAGAGATTGAATTAACTTCATGGTTTGGCATCCTATATCGTTATTCATCTACCCGCGACAGACTCTTATGGATAGATGATATTTCAGTTAACGGTACATTTTACATCGACTCAATTGCGCCTTCTGTAAAAGGATTTAAGATTTGCGGACGAAACAGGCTTTCACTTTACCTTGATGAAAAGCCTGACAGTGCATTCTTGAAACCTGAAAATTTCACATTGAACGGCACAGAGATAAAACCTGTTTCATTTGTGCAATCAGAAGAGACAGGATATATTTTAGCCTTTAAGGATGATTTTGTCAATAAGGATATAAATCATCTGACAATTAGCAGTATATGTGATAAATACAGGAACTGCAGAAGCAATGTAATACTGGAATTCACTCCGGCATGGGCTGAAACGGCAGATGTTATTATCTCGGAAATAATGGCAGATCCACTGCCTGCAGTAGGTCTTCCCGAAAAGGAATATCTCGAAATTACAAACAGATCAGAGTATTCGCTGAATCTTAAGAACTGGAATCTTTCATCCGGAAGTCAGAATGTTTTGTTTCCTGAAATTTTATTGGCACCCCTGGAAAGAAGGATACTCTGCTTAATTCAGGATACAGTTTTATTTACAAAATATGGCAAGGTCACGGGACTTAAGCAATTTCCTTCCCTGACTGATGAGGGAAAGGCGATATGGCTGACAGACAGCCTTGGTGTTTTGATTCACGGAGTCGAATATTCTTCTGACTGGTATTGTGATGTCCTAAAATCGGAAGGAGGCTGGTCGCTGGAGATGAAAGATATCAGGTTCCCTTTCAGCTATGAAGGGAACTGGACTGCTTCACGCTCAAGAAGCGGAGGAAGCCCCGGCGTAGTAAATTCTGTTAATTCAGAAAATCCGGATACTTCATTTTATGGGATAGTGAATGTATTTCCGGAAGACAGTAACAGGATAAGTGTAAGATTTTCTGAACCTGTTGTCAGTCTGGCTGACAGTATCAGTGAAGTAATGATTAATGGCCTCCCGCCTGTTGAAATCCTTCCGTGTGATCCGCTTTTCAGGGAGTTTACGCTTATATCACAGTCACCTCTGGCTCAAAAGGAGGTTTATAAATTAGTGTGTTCAGGAAAAATCAAAGATTTTGCCGGGAACATAATTAAAAGGAGTGATTTTGAATTCGGGATTACTGAACCTGCATCTGAAAAGGATGTTCTTTTTAATGAACTGCTTTTTAATCCCTTCCCCGGAGAACCGGACTATATTGAGTTTTACAATAATTCTGATAAAATCATTGATGTGTCAGGTCTTCAGCTTGTTGCTGTTGATGAGCTTACAGGGGTACCTTCAGGGCTTATTAAAGTGTCTCAGGAAAAACGATGCTTTATGCCGTGGTCATACTATGCAATAACTAATGACAGAGAAAAAATTTCCGACAGGTATTTTTCAGGCGATAATGATAAGCTTTTTGAAATTACAGCTCTTCCTTCCATGCCTGATGACAGAGGGCATCTTATTCTGTATAACAGGGAACTTGATAAGATAGATGAAGTCTTTTATAATGACAGCTTGCACAATTCTGAAATGGCAGATAATGAGGGAGTTGCGCTTGCAAAAATAAGTCCGGAGAGCCTGTCTGAAGCAGTCCTGAACTGGAAGTCAGCTTCAGAAAATACAGGATGGGGAACTCCGGGCTCTCTGAATTTTGAAAATGATACTATATGTCCTGAAATCATTGGATTCACAATTTCTGGAAAGAATTCCTTAAGAATAGAACTTAGTGAAGAACCTGCTGCAGAAATCCTTTCACTGACTAATTATTCTTTAAATGAAGAAAAAACACATCCTGTGTCTGTTTTAAAGGAATCCGGCCTGGTGTTCAGATTTGTGTTTGAAGAAGTTCTTAAAAACAAGACTGTTAATTATTTAACAATAAGTGAGTTGTGTGACAAGAATGGTAATTGCAGAGGAGATACAGTTCTTGACTTTACTCCGGTTTGGTCTGAAACAGGGGACATTGTAATTACAGAGCTGATGGCTGATCCGGTTCCGGCTGTATCGCTTCCTGCGGTTGAGTATCTTGAAATAAAAAACCGCAGCCTGTTTCCTCTGAACCTTGAAAACTGGCGGCTCGTTTCCGGAGGGCAGTTTACCTTTTTCCCCGATGTTACAATGCACCCAGGTGAAATGCGGATCATCACTTCTGTTCAGGACACTATATCTTTCAAAGATACCGGAAAGGTTACCGGCCTCAGGCAGTTTCCGGCTCTGACCGATGAGGGTAAGATGCTTTGTCTGTACGATACCTCAGGCTTACTTATTCATGGTATTGAATATTCCGATGACTGGTATGGCTGTGAGCTTAAATCGCAGGGAGGCTGGTCGCTTGAGCTTATCGACGATTTATTCCCCTTTTATTACGAGGGTAACTGGACAGCTTCGGTTTCAGGAAAAGGAGGAACTCCGGGATATGCAAATTCAGTTTCCTCAGTGAACAGGGACAGGGATTTTTATGGACTCGTGAATGTCTTTCCAGTTGATGACAGCCTTCTTAAATTAATTTTTTCTGAACCTGTCGGAAACTCTGTGACTTTAAGAGGTACCAGGATTGACAATGGGCAGCATGTTGAAAGTATTTCAGCAAGCGATCCTCTTTACAGGGAATTCACAGTGAGGCTGTCTGCCGGTCTGGTGAGTAAGCATTCTTACACACTTGAATTACCGGACGCTGTTACAGATTTTGCAGGTAATACTGCCTCAAACAGGACTTTTACTTTCGGATATCCTGAGTCAGCTTCAGCAGGTGATATAACATTCAGTGAGCTTCTGTTCAATCCATTTCCGGGAGATCCTGATTATATAGAATTCTATAATTGCTCTGACAGGATAATTGACGCATCAGAGCTGATGCTGGCAAGTATAAGTCCTGCAACTTCCGACACGAGCGATCTTGTAATGGTCTCAGCTGCAAAAAGATGCATAATGCCCGGCACATATTATGCAATAACTACTGACAGGGAAAAGGTGCTTGACCGCTATCTCTCTTCAAAGGAAGACAGGATCTTTGAAGTGCCTGCTCTACCATCAATGCCTGATGATATGGGGAGCTTACTTCTTCTCAACAGGCGGCTTGAAATGATTGATCATGTCTTGTACAATGAGAAAATGCATTATTCCCTGCTTTCCGCAAATGAAGGTATTTCGCTTGAGAAGAATGGAAAATGCAGGCAATCAACAGATCCTGTTTCCTGGCATTCTGCAGTTGAGAGCTGCGGCTGGGGTACTCCCGGCGCAACAAACTCAATAGCTACGGAAATAAATAGTGAAGCCGCCATTATTACACTCTCCTCCACAAAAATCACTCCTGATGCCGATGGATTTGAGGATTTTCTTCAGATAAATTTTGCCCCGGGAGGACAAGGGACAGTACTCTCAGTAAATGTTTTTGATGAAAGAGGAAATCACGTGAGGAAAGTTGCAGGCAATTTACTCACAGGAGCCATGACAGACCTTATATGGGATGGAACTGCAGACGATGGAACTCCTTTGCAGACAGGCATATATGTAATCATGATTACCTGGTTTGATGAAAAAGGTGTAACTGGAAAGATGAAAGAAGTATGCAGCGTAATCAGGTAATATTATCAGAGTGATTTGATAAGATCAGTCATCACGGCTGTCATCTTCGACTCGGTCTTTTCTGCTTCATGCTGAACAGACTGGTGAGTCACGTATTCAATTTTTCCCTCAATGCCAAGGTCGGTTATAACACTTATGGCAAAACATGGAATATTCATGTGTCGGGCAATTATTACTTCAGGTGTGGTCGACATACCAACGGCATCGGCGCCTATTATCCTGAAGTATTTATACTCTGCGGGGGTTTCGAATGTTGGGCCGCTTGTTGCCAGGTAGACCCCCTTGTGTACCCTGAGATGATGTTCTGCCGCGATGAGCATGGCCTTTTTGATAAGGTACTTATCGTAGGCTTCTCCCATGTCGGGGAATCTTACGCCTATCCTGTCATCATTTTTCCCGATAAGAGGGTTTGGAAGAAGGTTGATATGATCGGTGATTATCATAATATCGCCAATCTGAAAATCAGGATTAACTCCACCTGCAGCATTTGAAAGAAAGAGGTGTTTTATGCCAAGGTATTTCAGAACTCTTACAGGAAGGGCAACCTGATCAGGTCCGTAACCTTCATAATAATGGAAACGTCCTTTCATGGCAACTATCTTCTTTCCGCCAAGCTCGCCATATATAAGCTTCCCTTCATGTCCTTCCACTGTTGAAAGAGGAAAGTTAGGAATACGCCTGTATTCTATTTCAATACGCTTTTCAATCCTTGCAGTGAGACCGCCAAGCCCGGTTCCGAGAATAATTCCGAGTTCCGGATCAATAAAGCCTTCAGATCTCAGAAAGGCGGTTGTTTCGTTTATTTTTTCTAACATAGTCTACAATCAGTTTGTCAAATTCATCTCTGTCATCATTAAGAAAATCTATGCCGACAGGAATATAGAACATTGCCTTTTTTACAGGTTCTGCAATATTAGTAAATTCCTTCAACCTGACAGAATCTTTTTCTGTTGTCAGAATATATTTTATTGGCAGCTCAAGCTTTTCATAGGCTTCACTGACAGCCTGCAAATCCTTGTCCCTGAACCTGTAATGATCGGGAAACTGAAGATGTATCAACTCACCTGCAGTCGATTCAACAAGCTTTTTCAGAGGCTCGGGATTTGCAATGCCTGTCACCAGGACAATGCTAGTTCCGAACAGACTGTTTAACTCAGGCAGGGCGCCTTTTCCGTTTATGTTAAAAACAGGTCTGAGTGGCTTATATGAAATTGAAGTAAAATAAAGGTTCTGATAGGGAGCCTTGTCTATTTCCTTGACTATAAGTCTTCGTTGTATCGGACTTATGTCAGCTGGTGATTTTGATACAATAATAATGTCTGCTCTCCTTATGTTTGAAAGGTTCTCGCGCAGGTTTCCATAGGGCAGCATGTGGTCCTTTATTATCAGCCTGCTGAAGTCTGTGAGCAGTACAGAAAAACCCGGAGTAAGTCTGCGGTGCTGGAATCCGTCATCCAGTATAATAACTTCAGTATCAGGATATAATTCCATTATTTTACGAACTCCTTTCACCCTGTTTTTCTCAACTGTAACAAGAACATCAGGGAATTTTACAGCGATCTGCATTGGTTCATCGCCGCTCTGTTCAGAACTCAGATCGGGACTTACGACAAAAAAGCCGTCAGTATTTCTTTTATAACCACGGCTAAGGACTGCCACCCTGAACTGTTTTCTGAGAAGGTCTGCAAGGTATTCGGTATGGGGGGTTTTCCCGGTACCACCGACAGTTATATTTCCGACACAGATGACCGGAATATTGAATTCCACGGAAGGTAGTATGCCGGTGTTGTACAGGAAATTCCTTAATCCTGTAATCAATCCGTACAGGAGAGAGAGAGGGTAAAGAAAGATCCTGCCATTTATCATATCTTATCGTATATCAATAAAATAGGGTAATCTAGTCTGGATGCCTGTGAGGTCTTTCAGGTCCGTGAATCTTTTATAGTGAATGAACGATTCTCCCAGTTCTTTTCTGATGAATTTCATTTTCACTTCTCCCGACAGCTGTTCAAACAGGCGGGTATATGGATCTTCCAGTGCAGGCAATTCTCTTATTTTGTATTTCTCTGTTCCTGCAAGTTCAGCTGCTTTTTTTATTGCGTCCATAAGGCCACCCATTTCATCAACAAGTCCTATTTCTGCAGCTCTTTTCCCGCTCCACACTCTTCCCTGGCCTATATTGTCCACTTCCTCAGTCTTCATATTTCTTCCGGCAGCCACTTTCGATACAAAGTCGCTGTATGTTCTCTCAATGCTCATCTGCAGCACTTCATTTTCAAAATTTGTCATCGGCCTTATGAGTGACGGGAAATCGGCGTTTGCGTTTGTATTTACTGTTTCAGTTGTAAGGCCGAGCTTTTTTTCAAGGAGGCTTTCTGCGTTTGGTATCAGTCCGAATACGCCGATAGATCCTGATATTGTTTCCGGGTCAGCAAATATTTTTGTTGCCGGGCAGGAAATATAATAGCCTCCGGAAGCGGCATAGTTACCCATTGAGATCACAAGCGGCTTAACCTGCTCAGCAAGTGTGAGCTCTCTCCATATCTCATCTGAAGGAAGGGCATTTCCTCCGGGTGAATTAACCCTCAGCACTATGGCTTTTACCGCAGTGTCGAGGCGTATTTTCCTTATTACCTCGGCATAATGTTTTCCTCCGATATTTGTTTCATTGCCCTTACCTGCAACTATGTTTCCTTCTGCATAAATAACTGCTATCCTGTTCTTTGTTGAGAATACATCAGCTGGATCAGGTACCTTGTTGTACTTTGTCATTGTTACAAGCTTAAGGTCTTTGCTTTTATCAATGCCTGAGAGGGTCTTCAGTGTATCGATCAGCTCATCCCTGAAAAGTACCCCGTCGACAAGGCCGTCCTCAGCAGCTTTTGACGAGAGATAGCCGGTAAGGTTATCTGCAAGCTGGTTAAGTCTTTCCGCAGGTATATTCCTGGATGCAGATATTTCATCTATTACATGTTTCCATATCGATCCTGTGTAATCCCTGATCTGGTCCCTGTTCTCTTCGCTGAGCCTGTCGAGCATGAAAGGTTCCACGGCTCCCTTGAATTTTCCATGTCGTATCACCTGAACATCAATGCCAAGCTTGTCGAGGGCATTTTTGAAAAACATCACCTGGCTGCTCAGTCCTTTGAAATCGACTGTGGATCCCGGGCTTATGTAAATCCTGTCGGCAGCAGTTGCAAGATAATAACACTCCTGTGTAAGGCTGATATCAGAGTATGATATGACAAATTTGCCGGAATCCCTGAATTCCATCAGCGCCTTCCTTATCTCGCCTGTTGTTGCCCAGCCTGAGGGCATCTGACCATTTTCAATAAGTATTCCTTTTATCTTATCATCTGCTGCTGCCTTTTCAATGTTCCTGAGTATTTCATTCAGTCCTACATTCGGGGTGAAGGACATATCGGTGAAGTCAATACCTGAAAGCGGATTGTCTGTACCGCGGTCAGGTATCTGAACGCCTGCATTAAGCACCAGTATTGAATTGTCTGTTATTGTAACAGTTTTGTCTCCTGATGCGACAATGGCGCTTAGCGAGGCAAGCAAAACAACGAACATGAGAATTGAGGCAAGAATTATCCCTGTAATTGTCGCCAGTGTATATTTCAGAAAATCTTTCATTTGATATTGTTTTAATTGTCTAAAAATATAAAAAAGTGATTGATTCTGTAATGGTTTATGTGTATTTAATACTTTTGGTTTATGGATAAAGAGACAAGAGCAACAGTATTTCTGGGTCTGGGTTCAGATATGGGTGAACGCAGGAATAACCTGCAGACGGCCCTGGCTGTTATTGGTGAGAAAGCAGGAAGGCTATCAGCTTCATCCTCAGTGTATGAAACGGAACCCTGGGGATTCAGGACAGATTCAGTATTCCTTAATATGGCTGTAAGGATTGAAACCAGTTTAGATCCTTCAGATCTTCTGGCAGCACTGCTTGCAATTGAAAAGTCAATGGGCAGGGTCAGGGAAAAAAAGGGATATTCTTCACGCATTATCGACATTGATATACTTTTTTATAATGATCTGCGTATTGAAAGCCATAATCTTGTTATTCCTCATCCGCTTCTGCACAGCAGGCGTTTTGTCCTTGCTCCCCTTGCAGAGATTGCACCTGATTATGTTCATCCTGTTTTTAATAAATCAATTCTTTCCCTTCTTGCTTCCTGCACCGACACTTCAAAAGTTGTCAGACTGTAACTCTTTCCTATCCCTTACTGTGTCTCTTAGGCTTCATGACCGCATGACCAAAGCCCTGCACGACAATTAAATAAGCCCGTTATCTGCAAAGCTGTAATAATCCTTGTCTGAAATTATAAGATGATCGAGAAGCTGGATATCCATTATCTCACCAGCCTCTTTGATTTTCTTTGTGATTTTTGAATCAGCCTCGCTCGGATTCAGGTTTCCCGAAGGATGGTTATGGCATACTATAATTCCTGAGGCAAGATGTTCAACAGCTTTTTTCATGATTAGTCTTACGTCAGTTACAGTTCCGCTGATGCCTCCCTGGCTTATCCTCATTCTTGCTATTACCCTGTTTGACCTGTTCAGGAAGAGTATCCAGAATTCTTCATGGGGCAGGTCTGACAGCAGTGGCTGGAAGATGTCAGCAACATCCCTGGAGCTCTTAATCTGAAGTGAATCAGGTACTTCAGCCAGCTTTCGCCTTCTGCCCAGTTCAAGGGCTGCGGCAATTGTAACTGCTCTTGCAGTTCCGATACCATGAAGTTTTTTAAGATCGGATATTGATAGTTTTCCGAGGCTGTTAAGGTTATTATCAGCCAGTCCCAGCAATTCCCTTCCAAGGTCAACTGCAGATTTATCTCTTGTGCCTGAACTTATAAGTATGCCAAGCAGCTCGGCGTCACTAAGGCTTGAAGTGCCTTTTGTAATAAGCTTTTCCCTGGGCCTGTCCTCGACAGCCCATTCAGTTATTTTAACAGACATGAAGCACGAATAAATGAAATGCAGTGAAAGATAATAAAAAAGGCCGTATTGTTGAATACGGCCCTGGAATATTTTAATTAGCGGACTACTTCAGGCTGTTTACGTGCTTTACAAGTGAAGACTTGAGGTTTGAAGCCTTTTTCTTGTGAATAATGTTTTTCTTGGCAAGCTTGTCAAGCATTGAGTTGAGTTTCGGCAGTTTTTCTTCAGCTTCAGCCTTGTTTGTTGTGGAACGAAGCGCCTTAAGTGCATTACGGGTTGTTTTTGCGTAATACTTGTTGTTATCATTCCTTACCTCAGTCTGCCTGATCCTTTTTTCTGATGACTTGTGATTTGCCATGCTTACAAATTGTTACTTCTTTAATAAAAATTAGTAGTCCATAGGGGAATCGAACCCCTGTTACCAGGATGAAAACCTGACGTCCTAACCCCTAGACGAATGGACCATGAAAGAACTTAAAAATGCGGATGCAAAGAAAAGACGTTTTTTTTAATCTGCAAAATATTTCATGCAAAAATACAGAAATATGCTGCATTTTTTTGCCTGTTCACTTATGCAAAGCCATGAGCATCAAAATAAGACCTTTCTTACATCATTCGTCTGTTGCTATACGTCACATATAAGAATAGCCTTGCGCAGCGACTCAAGCTTATCTTTCATTGCCGGTACAAACTCCTGGCCTACATAGCCTTTGTAGCCTGCCTTTACAAGTGCATTCATAATAGCAGGGTAATAAAGCTCCTGGGTTTCATCAGGTTCATGTCTTCCCGGCACACCTCCTGTATGAATATGGCCGATGTATTTAATATATCTGGTAATATTCTCTATTACATTACCTTCCATTATCTGCATGTGATAAATATCATACAGTAGTTTGAAGCGTTCGGAACCCACCATCTCGCATAATGCAGCGCCCCAGCTTGTCCTGTCGCACTGGTAATCAGCATGCTGATAAGAGTTTAGAAGCTCCATGAGAATAGTCACGCCATGTTTTTCGGCAAGAGGCATTATCTTCCTTATGCCTGTGGCACAATTGAGAAGTCCCTCATTATCATCCTGTCCCTCACGGTTTCCCGAGAAGCAGATAAGATTAGGTATGCCTGCTGCAGCAGCCCTGGGTATCATTGCCGTGAAATCGGCAATCAGCCTTTCATGGTTTGCTATCCTGTTGAAGCCTTTTGGTATACCCAGTTCAGTGGCATATCCCACAGCGCATTTAAGGCCGGCTTTCTGAACAACAGGCCAGTCTTTTTCGCCCAGGAGCTCAATTGACTCAAGCCCCATTTCCTTAACTGCCTTCGCAAAAGTCTCAAGAGGAATATCCCCATAACACCATTGGCTGACCGAATGATGAATATTGCCTTTTAGAGGACCGTTTCCCTTTCCGTCACCTGAAATTGCCATGTTCAGCGGAGTGACTGCGGTAACAAAAGCTGCTCCTGCCATACTCTCAATCATTTTTCTTCTTTTCATATAACAAGTCTGAAAACCCGTATAAAAGTAGCACATATTATTTGTAATACATGCAATCAGATTCATCTTATTCAAAGTCCTATATTTGCATGAGGTAACTTTTGTGAATGTTTTATGGCCCGACCTACCTTTCATCAATATAAAAGTGGTCATTCAGTTGAATTGCTGAAAAGCGGAAAGCAGTATTTCTCAGCCTGCGTGGAGGCTATCGACAATGCTGTAAGATACATTCATTTCCAGACATATATTGTTGATGATGATGCTACCGGCAAAAAAATCATTGATGCCCTTATAAGGGCTGCCGGCAGAGGTGTGAGGGTATATTTCCTTCTTGATGCCTACGGAGGCAGGTCCTTCACCGGGCAGATGGAAAAGGCAGTTGAGGAAGCCGGTATTTTTTTCAGGAGGTTTTCGCCTCGCCTGATCTCGTCCGATTTTCAGTTAAGCCTCAGGCTCCATCATAAAGTATTACTTGTCGACGGCCAGCATGCAATTATAGGTGGAATGAATGTTGCCGACAGGTACAGGGGAAAACGCGGGATGAAGGAATGGCTCGATTATGCAGTTTCTGTCAGAGGCCCGGAATGTGCACGTATCCTGTTTATTCTCAAGAAACTATGGAACAGGACCTTCATAAAAAGGAAGGAGCGGGCAGCAGAGACAATGCACAACCCTGTTATTCATGATCAGAATATAAGGGTGAGGATTGTTCAGAACAACTGGTACCGGAACAAGATAGAAATACTTAAAAGCTACAGGGCCATCCTCAGGCATTCTGGCGACAGGATATTCCTCATGGCCAGTTACTTCCTGCCTGGCAGGCATGAGCGAAAATTACTCAGGGATGCCAGCAGGAGAGGGGTTGATATTACAATAATACTGTCGGCAGAATCAGATGCACCGATGTTCAAACGGGCTACAAACTTCCTGTACAGGTTTATTCTGCGGAATAATATCAGGATATATGAATACCTTCCATCAAACCTGCATGCAAAGGTTGCCGTGGTTGATGGTATCTGGACAACAATCGGAAGCTACAACATGAACCACCTCAGTGACTATGGCAGCATTGAGATGAATGTCAATATCCTCGACTCAGGTTTTGCACTTGATTTCGAGAAACAGATCAGGTCAACAATCAGAAAGGACTGCAGAGAGGTGACATTTGATACCTACAATCACAAGACAACCTGGCTGAACAGGCTAATCGACTGGAGTTCATACCAGATGATACGTCTTTTACTGAGGATGCTCTTCCTTCTTACATCTAAAGGGCCCAAGAAACATTCTGTATAGCCGCCTTTCAGAACTGGTGGAAATCCATTGTTACGAACTCGAGGACCTTAGGCAGGGAAGCTCTCCAGTATACCCAGTTGTGAACTCCGTCACGAACCCTGTATTCATGAGATATCTGCTTCTTCCTCATTGCAATATGGACCAGGGCATTGCCTTCAAACAGGAAATCGTCATCTCCGCAGTCAATATACCATCTTACTCTTTTCTTCTGATCTTCAGGCTTGTTTGACTTCACCTGCTCATCGGGAATTGCTGCTATCAGTTCCAGAACACTGTATTTTTTGTACCAGGCTTCCTTCTCCTTCTCGCTTACACTCTCACCAAACCGGTTAAGAATATCTGATTTAAGATCTTCATATTTCAGCGGACCAGTATAGGCGCTGAGGGGGCATGCAGAGGCGAACATCTCGGGATGATGCAGGGCATATATGAATGAGCCCCAGCCACCCATCGACAAACCTGCAATTGAGCGGTAATGCTTGTCAGCCTTTATACGGTATGTTTTCTCAATGAAGGGGACGAATTCCTGGAAGAAGAAATCCTCATACAGCCAGTCTCCCTTGGGACTGTTTGAATAACCGCGTACACCTGTATTTGCATCAGGCATAACAATTATCATAGGTGTTGCAGTGCCCTCACTTATAGCTTTGTCAGCAATATACTGCACCTCCCCGAACTGTACCCAGCCGGTCTGGTCGTCACCGGCACCATGCAGAAGGTAGAGAACCGGATAACTCCTGTCGGAACTGGCATAATCGGGAGGAAGATAGATTGCATACTTCCTGTCCATCTTCAGTATCTTGCTTGGCAGTGAAAGGTTATCAGATACTTTGCCGCTTTGTGCTGATAATATTGAGACAGCTGCAAAAGCAAGTGCAATACAAATAAATTTTTTCATTGTCGTGGATTTTATAGGGTCATTTTATGAAATTTAAAGGTATTAAAATTCTTAATATTGCAGATATGAAACTTCATCTCATCAATATTGTAAATTTCAAGTCCGACGGAGGCGCTATGTTCGGAGTAATACCTAAAGCTCTCTGGTCAAGGGCGTACCCTGCTGACGAGATGAACCTTGTGACACTCGCGCTTCGTTCTCTTGTTGTTGAAACAGGAAAAAGTCTGATCCTTATTGACACGGGCTGGGGCAGCAAGCAGGATGAGAGATTTTTCAGACACAGTTATCTGCATGGAGGAGAGGGGCTTATAAAAGGGCTTTTTAAGCATGGCTACAGACCGGAAGATATAACGGATGTTTTTCATACCCATCTTCATGCCGACCATTGCGGAGGAACAATTGAAAGAGGAGGGGAGAACAACAATTACAGACCTGTGTTTCCGAATGCTGTCAGTCATGTCAGCAAAGTTCAATGGGAATGGGCTGTTAAGAACAATATAAGAGAGGAAGATGCTTATCCGCCTGAGAATATCCTGCCGATGAAAGATTCAGGAAGACTTAATCTGATAGAACAGGAGCAGGAGCTTTTCCCGGGTTTTTCATTCCGGATCTGTCATGGTCATACACCTGGGCTGATGATACCTGTTATCAGGTACAGTGAAAAGACAATAATCTTTGCAGGTGACCTGATTCCGACTTCTGCTCATATTCCGCTTATCTGGAACATGAGCTATGATATTGAATCGCTTAAAACAATCGATGAAAAGAACGCTGTCCTGACTGAGGCTCTTGAACCTGATCATTTCCTTGTATTCCAGCACGATGCAAAAGTTGAATGCTGTAATGTTGCCCTGACTGAAAAAGGTATCAGGGTTAAGGAGAGGCTTCCTTTCAGCAGTATCCTGTAAAAAGAGTTTTCAATTATACTTATATCTGACAGCTTTCATTGTTTCTTTTGAAGGCTTTGCTTATTTTTGGAATAGTACCTTTCTGATGTTCAGTATTTATTCACTAAAAATTTTGCCATGCCGGAATTTATTTACGAGAGGCCTTTTCAGATCGAGAAGGATACAACAAAATACCGATTACTGACAAAAGACTATGTTTCACTTTCGAAATTTGAAGGAAAAAAGATTCTCAAAGTTGATCCCGCAGGATTAACACTTCTGGCACGGGAAGCTGTCTCGGATCTTTCATTTTATCTGAGAACATCCCATCTTGAGAAGCTGGCCTCGATACTTAATGATCCGGAAGCAACAGATAATGACCGTTTTGTGGCTTACGTCATGCTCCGGAATACAGTAATCTCGGCTAAAGGAGATCTGCCCTGGTGCCAGGATACAGGTACGGCTATTGTGATTGGCAAAAAAGGAGAACAGGTATTTACTGGTAAGAATGATGCGGAATATCTTTCAATGGGAATTTATGAAACATACAAAAACAAGAACCTCAGATATTCCCAGGTTGTTCCGATGACAATGTTTGATGAGAAGAACACAGGGAGCAACCTGCCGGCGCAGATAGACATTTACAGTAAAGAGGGTAATACCTATGAGTTTCTATTTATTACAAAGGGAGGAGGTTCGGCAAATAAGACTTTTCTGTACCAGCAGTCAAAATCACTTCTGAATGAGGAGTCGTTTGTTAAGTTTGTGAAGGAAAAGATCAGGGATCTTGGCACTTCAGCATGCCCTCCATATCATCTGGCTCTTGTAATTGGCGGTACTTCTGCAGAAAATACACTTCACACAGTAAAAATGGCCTCTGCAGGTTATTATGATAATCTCCCATCAAGAGGAAGTGACGGTGGAAGGGCATTCCGCGACCATGAATGGGAGAAGAAAATAGAAAAGATTTGCCACGAATATGGTGTCGGTGCCCAGTTTGGCGGAAAATATTTTGTGCATGATGTGAGGGTGATCAGGATGCCCCGTCATGCAGCCTCATGTCCTGTAGGTCTTGGCGTCAGCTGCAGCGCCGACAGGAACATCAAGGCAAAGATTACTTCAGAGGGTATATTTCTGGAAGAGCTTGAGAAAAATCCTGAACGATTTATGCCGGCAAAAGCCCCGGAACTTGAAAAGCCGGTTGAAATAAATCTCGACAGGCCGATGAAGGAGGTCCTCGCCGAGCTTACAAAGTATCCGGTTACGACACGACTCAGCCTTACTGGTACTTTAATAGTTGCAAGGGATATTGCACATGCGCGCATCAAAAAAATGCTTGATGAGGGCAGGCCAATGCCGGAATATTTTAAAAACCACCCTGTTTACTATGCAGGGCCTGCTAAAACACCTGCCGGAATGGCATCAGGAAGTTTCGGGCCTACAACAGCAGGCAGGATGGATGCCTATGTTGATCATTTCCAGAGTCTTGGAGGTTCACTTGTGATGCTTGCAAAAGGAAACAGGAGCAGGCAGGTTATTGATGCCTGCAAAAAATACGGAGGTTTCTATCTCGGTTCAATCGGAGGTCCGGCAGCCATCCTTGCCGCTGAGAATATCAAGTCGGTGGAGCTTGTTGATTTTGAAGAGCTTGGGATGGAAGCTGTGAGAAAGATACAGGTAGTAAATATGCCGGCATTTATTATAACCGACGACAAGGGAAACGACTTTTTTGACAATTATAATAAGTAGGCGGAAGGCTGAAGGCGGAAGGGCAGAAGGCCGAAAGTTAAACGGTGTGCAACGTACGATACGGGATTGTATGGCTCCCCTCCTCCGGAGGGGCTGTGGGTGGGTTAGTTAAGGTACAGAGTTACAGTGCTTAATTTGACCAGATCTTCCTGACCAGTTTGACATTATCGTAAAACTTTACTCCTGAGATGAGTGTGTTACCGGAAATTCCTCCCAGGAAGCCCATTAAATAGCATTCTCCGGAATATACTGATGCCCCGAGATCGGCCCCGCAATTACCTTCGGCAAACACAAAGACATTCTCTCCCTTGAAGCTGTAAATTGAAATGTATGCACCACTGTCACAAATAGTTGATTTTTTGAAAGAGTCTATCTTGTCCTGAATACAACCCGGTATTTCCGGATCTTTTTTTTCACAGCCAGGGGCAAAAAGACTTAACAATAAGATCAGAACTGAAAGTTTTCTCATTTGATTACTCATGATGACTTAAATATAAACAAAAATCATGCCCTGTATGTTCCTGATTTATATCATTCTTATATGCCAGGCCTTTTAAAGCCTTTAACGCATCTAACGCCTCTAAAGCTTTTATGGTTTTTAAAGTTTTTCAATAATGAAAATATCATGCCTGTCAAGATTCAGCCAGTATTTTATTGAGTTCTTTCTGACCAGCTCCCAGTATATATCGCTGTCGAGCCCATGTACAAAATTTATCTCCTTCAGTTCATTTGTTATAAGCGAAGCGATCTCAGGTTTAAGCGTCAGTTTTATTTTCTGATTCAAATATGAGAATTCTGCCGAGGGAGCAGGCAAGTCGTTTCTGACTTTCAGGAGCCCATGACCGGGAGTTGCCCCGGTGCTTACCTGAAGACCATCATTCATGCAGCTTAAAGGCGGAACGGATCCTGCTGATGAAACAACTGAAAACTCATCCACCCCTGTTGCAAAATATTCCCTTGCCCTGATCCCCATCTTAACTCCCACAATGGCAAAAACACCCAGGTGCCTGTGAAGCTCATTGGCCAGCACACCCGAGGTCCATTCATCATTCCCGTACTTTGAAATAATATCTGTTACTGAGCCTTCAATATCACTGAAGTAAAAAGCCGGATCAGTCGGAAATTCTTTCACAACCTGGTTCCTTTCAACTGTTTCACCCTTGAGTATTTTCAGCATCATCTCCCTTGCCTGGACTGTATCGGCAATAAGGGCTTCATCTCCGTTGCCGGCTTTTCTGAATGTAAAAACATCAGGATAGTGCAGGAGAAGTGGTACAGCATCATCAGCCATCCTATAAACAAAATCATGCCTTTTAACGGCTTCATTGTCAAGTAGCTGACCTAGTTTTTTTGCATAAACTGAGCTTGTCTCTCTTACCCGACTTATAAGCTTGCTGTCATAAAGCTTAAATGCAAATGAATTATTCACAAATGTAAGCGGAAGACCACTTTTTAATACTTTCTCCGCAGCATCCGGATCAATATTGTAATTGAAATCCTTTTTATTGCCTGGAGCGGAATTACTCCAAAAAACATGTTTTATAACATCTTTTATTGAAGGCTGCCCGGCAAGCACTCTTTCAAGAGTTGACATGCTTCCAAGGCATAAGAATTCAATTTTATTCTTTTCAACTGCAAGAATATCCTTCAGCAGGCTGATGCTTTCAGCCGCATCACGGCTGTTCACCCGGTTTTCATCTCCCCAAACTGTATTCAAAGCAGTCTGAAAATCAGGTGATTTAAATGCTGATGTTCTGTTAATTCCCACAGGAACGCCTTCGTGAAAATAACTGTCGAGCAGGCTTCTGACTTTCAGATAGGCCGTATTTGCATTCAGTGCTCCGGGCGATACTGTTACAGCGACTACCCTTACATCAGGTGATGCAAGAAGCAGGGAAATAGCTTTCATGTCGTCGATACCTGCATCAGTATCAATTATGACATAGTGCCGGGGTTTCCATGGATGACTGAATGAAGCAACTGATAATGAAAACAATATAAGAAGGCAAAGGAGTCTTTTCATTTTAGACAATTTAAGGTCAAAAGTATATTTTATACTCTGATAAACTGTAACGGAAAAATATCCTTAATAATTGTGAAAATTTTCACAGATTGCTGCAAGTGAGAGATAATTATTTATCTTGAGCCTCAAATTTTTCCAAAATGAAGAAATTTCTTTTATGGTTCACCCCGGGTCTTATAATTGGTGCATTTCTGATACTTGGCGGTGGCAGGGCTGTAGATAAAACATCAACAAATGAGTATTGTGTATCATGTCATATTCATCCACAGGCCGATGCTGCCTG
Organism: uncultured Rikenellaceae bacterium; assembly: GCA_964516485.1. GTDB lineage: Bacteria > Bacteroidota > Bacteroidia > Bacteroidales > VadinHA17 > LD21. The sequence goes on along the minus strand of CAZEYY010000009.1, from coordinate 30,888 downwards.
GAAAAAGTCGGTTCATTATGATACGAAGTCAGGCTACAGAATAGGCTGCGTGGAATGCCATCTGCCTCCGAAAGGAGAAAACTATCTTTATCATAAGGCTAAGACAGGATTAAGGGACCTGTGGAGTTACTGGACAAAGGATTCAGCCTCATTCAACTGGGAAGACAGAGGAAGGCTTGAGGTGGCCCGAGGGCATGTTTATGAGAATAGTTGCAAGAAATGCCATGTAAACCTGTTCCCGGCAAAGCTTACGAAGGAAGGCGAAAATGCTCATCTTTATTATAATCAGCAGAAGAAAACTCCTGAACTTCACTGTATTAACTGTCATCTGAATGCAGGACATTACATAGAAGGTTATACACATGGCAGCAATTCAACTTTCGGCACAGCATCTGCCGCTCCAAAGGAAATATTCAACGAACCTGCTGAGGTGAAAGAATTTAAGAATTATACCGAGAAGATTCCCGGATCATCAGTAAAATTCAACATGATTGCTATTCCGGGTGGCAGGTACAAGATCGGCAGTCCTGAAACTGAACCTTTCAGGAAACCTGATGAGGGTCCTGTAAGGGAAGTTGAACTAAGTCCCTTCTTCATGGCTGAAATAGAAGTGACCTGGGATGAATATCTGGCTTTCTATGTGCAGACAGCGGCTGAAGGAAGATCAACTGACACAGAAGGAACAAGAAAGCAGCTTGCAAAGAAGACCGATGCAATTTCAGGCGCCACACCTCCTTATGGTCAGCCCGACCAGGGATGGGGCATGGGGCAGAGACCTGCAATATCATTTTCCTACCATGCTGCTGAAACCTACTGTAAATGGCTGAGCCAGGTGACAGGCAAGACCTACAGGCTGCCTACTGAAGCAGAATGGGAATATGCCTGCCGTGCAGGAACAGAGACTCCCTACTTCTTCCCTGGCGATCCGAATGATTTCTTAAAAACGGGCTTCAGGGCAAAGATATCGAAGAATGATACAGCAGTTATAAATTCGTATGTGATTTACAAAGCAAACAGCTCATCAAAAACCCAGTTGGCTGACAGGGTTAAACCAAACCCCTTCGGTCTTAAAAATATGCTGGGGAACGTTGGTGAATTCTGTGCCGATTGGTATAGTCCCAATGCGTATTCGCTTTATCCTGAGGGAGTAACTAAAGATCCCAAAGGACCTGAAAGCGGAGAAGAACATGTTGTAAGGGGTGGTACCTTCCAGAATACAGCCGATGTTCTGCGCAGCGCGGCAAGGGATTATACCCGTACAGCGGCATGGCTTAAGACCGATCCTCAGATGCCCAAAAGCATCTGGTGGTATTCTGATTGCTTCAATGTAGGTTTCAGGGTTGTATGTGAATATGATTCAAAAACCGGAAATACGTCAGCCACTAACTGAAAATACATAAGTTAAAAATATTTAAGCTGCTGGATAATATTTTATTTATTAATTATATTTACAGGTCACGTACTAATCACAGGCAATTATTTCTTTTCATAAAACTAACCTTACCAGTATGAAAAAATCCAGCATTTCAAGACGTAATTTTCTTGGCAAAGCAACAACAGCAGGTATAGTGGGTATAGCAGCTCCGGCAATTCTTGCAAGCTGTTCCCGCGAAACAAAAAAGACAGTGGCAGTTCCGACAATGCTTGACCAGGCTCCTGATGGACCTGTTATCAAAGCAGGTGTTATAGGTTGCGGCGGCCGCGGAACAGGTGCAGCAATAAACTTCCTCAGCGCAGGACCTAACCTCCAGATCGTTGCCCTTGGAGATACATTCCAGGACAGGGTTGATGCATGCCGTGAAGCCATACAGAAACAGAAGGGACAGGATGTTCCTCTTGATAAATGTTTCGTCGGTTTTGACGCTTATCAGAAAGTTATTGATTCGGGTGTAGATCTTGTTATTCTTGCTACTCCTCCGTATTTCCGTCCTGACCATCTTGCAGCAGCAGTTCAGGCCAAGAAGCATGTTTTTGCCGAAAAACCGGTTTGTGTCGACCCTGTTGGCGCAAGATCTGTTATGGCTACAGCACAGAAAGCAAAAGGACTTGAGCTGAGCATAGCAACAGGAACACAGAGAAGGCACCAGAGAGACTATGTTGCAACATGGCAGCAGGTTGCCCAGGGAATGATAGGTGATATCGTTGGTGGTAATGTTTACTGGAACCAGAGCAAGCTGTGGCACCGCGATCCTAATGCAAGCTGGAGCGAAATGGAATACATGATCCGCAACTGGGTTAACTGGACCTGGCTTTCAGGTGACCATATTGTAGAACAGCATGTACACAATCTCGATGTAATGAACTGGTTCACAGGTACGCATCCGGTTAAAGCTACAGGTTTTGGTTCAAGGCTGCGTCGTGTGACCGGTGACCAGTATGACAATTTCTCTATTGATTATACTTTTGAAAACGGAATACATATCCATAGCATGTGCCGTCAGATAAACGGCTGTGTAAACAGTGTGTCAGAGAGAATCCAGGGAACTAAAGGTTCAACAAACTGCCGCAATGCTGTTCTTGACCCTGCAGGAGCTGAACTCTGGAAGTATGCCTATCCTCTTGACAAGGACGGCAAACCAACCGATAACGTAAGTGTTGATCCTTATGTTCAGGAACATATTGATCTTGTAACTGCAATAAGGACAAATCAGCCATTTAATGAACTTGAGAATACAGCCATCTCAACAATGATTGGAATCATGGGCCGCATCTCTGCTTATACCGGCAAGGAAACCACTTACGAAGAGATGATGAACTCTGACCTTAAACTGGGTCCAGCAGTATTCGATTTCGGACCGGTAAATATTCCGAAAGATGTGCCTGTTGCAGGTCTCGCTTATGTAGCGGAAGAAAAGAAATAGATCTGAAAACAAATTATTTCTGATATGACAGATTCAAGAAGAAACTTCATAAAGAAAGCCACATTTGCAGGAGCCGCTCTTTTAGCTGCTCCTGCAGTTTTTGGTCAGGAAGGGAAAAAGAAGTCAAAGGAAAAAGCTCCCGATCCTGTTGCCCCATTCAAGCTTAAGTATGCCCCATCGGTAGGTATGTTCCGCGAACATGCAGGAACCGATATTGTCAATAACATAAAATTCTGTTATGACCAGGGATTCAGGGCGATGTTCGACAACGGGCTAATGAGCCGTCCGCCTGAGGACCAGGTTAAGCTTACAGGGGAACTTCATAAGCTTGGAATGGATTTCGGACCCTTTGTGTTGTATGCTGATTTCGCAACAACTTCTTTTGTGCTCAATAAGCAGGACACCAGGGATATGCTGATAAACAGGGTGAAAGAAGGTGTGGAGGTTTCAAAAAGAACAGGTGCAAAATACGCGCTCATGGTTCCGGGAAGATATGATGAAAGACTTCACCGCGATTTCCAGACGGCAAACGTCATTGACAATCTGAGGTACTGCTGCGATATTGCCGAGCCGGCAGGGCTTACAATTGTACTTGAACCACTGAATACCTACAGGGACCATCCCGGACTGTTTCTGACAAGCATGCCGCAGGCTTATGCAATTTGCAGGGCAGTTAACAGACCTTCCTGCAAAATTATTGAGGATATTTACCATCAGCAGATTACAGAAGGAAACCTTATTCCGAATATGGATGCTGCATGGAGCGAGATTGCAGCCCTGCACTGTGGTGATAATCCCGGAAGGATGGAACCAACAACAGGTGAAATTAATTATAAAAATATTTTTAAATTTATCCATAGCAAAGGATACCAGGGAGTTATCTGCATGGAACATGGCCTTAAGGACAGGTCAAAAGAGGGTGAAGCAAGGGTGATCCAGGCTTACAGGGAAGTTGACAGTTTCGAAGTTTAAATTATTTAATACAATGAAAAAATTTTTCTATCCATTATTGTTTTTTGTTCTTCTGTGTTCTGCTACAGTCAGTGCACAGACATCAAGGTTATATATCGGAAAATACACCGGCCAGACTGAGAAAGGTCTGCATGTTGTTGATGTTGATCTGGCAAATGGGAAATTTACACTTGTATCTGAAAACGATGCCGGGAATAATCCTTCATACATCTGCATTTCAAAGAAGCGGAATATAATCTATGCTGTCAATGAGGTTGGCAGGTTCAATGGTGTCAGAAGTGGTTCAGTAACAGCTCTGAAACTCGATCCGGCAAGCGGAAAGACCGAGAAAATAAATGATCTGGCTGTTCCCAACGGAGGTCCCTGCTACATTTCAATTTCGCCTGAGGAGGATTACCTCTTCGTGGCAAATTATGGTGGCGGTTCACTTGCAGTTGTTAAACTCGATGCCAATGGAGCACCTTCTGCCGTGAGTGATACAATAGTGTTCAGGGGAGAGGAAGGAACCAGGTCACATGCTCACATGATAGCACCCGGACCCGGCGGGAAGAAAGTGTATCTTACCGACCTGGGCTTTGACAAGGTTTCAGTTTATGACCTTGATCACGCAAGCGGGAAGCTTAAAAACACAGGATCGGTTAAACTGGCAAAAGGATCCGGCCCGCGTCATTTTACATTCAGCAAGGATGGATCGAAGATGTATGTTATAAATGAACTCAACTCAACAATGACGGTATTCAGTGTTGCCAAGGACGGTAATCTCACGGAGATACAGACTATCTCCACACTTCCCGAAGGTTTCACTGAGAAGAGCTACTGTGCCGACGTGCACCTTTCGAAAGACGGTAAGTTCCTGTACGGATCAAACAGGGGGCATAATTCAATAGTTACATATAAAGTCGGCAAAGATGGAAAACTTACAGTTGCCGGTTATACTCCATGCGGTGGCGAATGGCCAAGAAACTTTACTCTCGATCCCACAGGGAAATACCTTCTTGTTGGAAATCAGAACTCTGGTAATATTGCCGTTTTCGCACTTGACAAAAAAAGCGGACTGCCTCTTGCTCCTTCAAAGGAATATAAGATCAAGGGCCCTGCCTGCCTGAAGTTTATTGAATAGAAAAACAAGATCTGTTATGCGCAGCATACTGTTATTATTGATGCTGCTGATTTCATGTTCATTGCATCCGCAGGTCATAACTCACGACCGTGCCGGAAAGACTTTGAACATATCAGATTCTGACGGCAACCTGCAGCTTAAGGTAAGTTACTCCGGCGGCTGCAGGATAAGTCAGATGACTGTAAGCGGAAGAAGCACTCTTTCAGAAGGAGGAGCGTGGACATCTTTCGGGGCAGATTCATCTCTGTTTACTTCACTTCAGTCAGAAAAAAATCCGGAAGTAAAAATTCGCAAAAACATTGTAGTCATAAGCAACATTATTTTCGGAAATGATAAAATGAAGATTTCCGAGACCTGGTTCTTCAATGCTTATCCTGAAAAAATCACCTGGGAAATTCAACGGAACTATCTTAACAGCGGCAAAATTGAAGCGACAGCCATTCCTGCATGGAATTTCGCCAGTCTTGATACCTGGAAAGGAGGGATACTGAACACAGGCGGTGTTGTCTGGTGTAAATACCTTAAAGACCAGCATGATACTTATGGAGTGCACACAAATGGAGTCACATTCTGGGAAACTGTATCAGGAAGCGGATTGAGAATTGAAGCCGGATCATCATCGGGCGAAATAGCTGCTTCGTTTTCAAATGTGCCCGGAAAAGTTTTGAGATTTGCACAGTATCTTTCTCCGGAAGAGCTTGCTCCCCGTTATGACCTGAGCAGGTTCAAAGCCGGGAAAGAAGATGTTTTTGCGCCCTTTGATGTTTATAAGGGCAGGGTGGCCCTGAAACTGCAGCTGCAATATGTCAATTATGAAAAGGAATATGACAGGGGAAAACTTCCCGGCATTGATGCTGTTGCAGTACGTGAACTACTAAATACAACCGGTCGCTATGGAGTTGTTGATAAGAACATTATCGGGGGCAATGGCTGGGTTACAAACTGGAAATGCCTTCATGAGCCCTTCTTTGCCATGACAGGACTTTCAGTGAATGACAGCAACTATCTTAAGAATTTTGCATCCACACTCGACAGTGAACGTGATCACGCAGTAGAGGAGGGCGGAAGGGTCCTTGCACGATGGCATAATGTTCCGGAAGCAGAGAACAGTAACTATGATTTTAAGACAGGCTATTATGATTGTCCATGGGGTTATACAATAGATGCCCAGCCATCGCAGGTGATAAATACTGCAGAGCTTTTTCAGCAGACCGGAGATCTTGCCTGGCTGAGATCACACAAGGAAAATTGTGAAAAGATACTCAACTGGCTCATTAAGAGGGATTCAAACAACAATGGGCTCTTCGAGATGCTTAATGATAATACTTCTGAAGGAAAATGCAGTGACTGGATAGATGTTGTATGGGCCAGCCATGAAAATGCCTTTGTTAATGCCCTGATGTATGAAGCGCTTAATCAATGGTCGGAATGTGAAAGTATTTTAGGTGATGCAGGTAAGGCAGCCTATTATTCCAGGGTGGCTGCCAGATTGAAGGATTCATTTAACAGACCGGTTGATGCAGGTGGTTTCTGGAGTGAACAGAAGAAACAATACATCTACTGGCGCGACAAGGATGGATCTCTTCATGGAGATAACCTTGTAACACCTGTTAATTTTGCCGCAATAGCTTTCGGAATATGTGAGGATCCGGCACGTATAAAATCTATTCTTGATCAGATAGAAAGCAGGATGTCTCAGGAAAACCTTTTCCACTGGCCTCTGTGTTTTGATTCATTCAGGAAGGAAGAGGTTTATGAACAGGTGAACTGGCCCTTCCCGAATTATGAAAACGGAGATATTTTCCTTACATGGGGTTACCTGGCTGTAAGGTCCTATGTTAAATACAACAAGGATATTGCTGTTAAGTACATTCAGAAGCTCCTCGAACAGTATAAGGTTGACGGTCTTTCATCACAGCGTTATTCAAGAACTTTGCAGAAGGGCATAGGAGAAGATATTCTTGCGGGAGCCTCTACATCAATAAGCGCTCTTTACAGGGATATATACGGCATTCGTCCGGCATGGAACAGGTTCGGGCTGGAGCCGAACATTACAGGTATTATTGACGGTACTGAATTCAGTTATGTGCTCAGAGGTAAAGTGTATAAAGTACACTTAAAAAGTTCCAGGTACGGCGTTGAGGGAGAAGGTTTCAGTATAACAGACAGGGGTTTTTATGGTATTGATATGACAGACAATGTTTTGCGTTATTTTCCTGGCAACAAAAATTCTGAAGGATTGTCAGTTATAAGGTCAGGAAATCTGCCTGTTCTTATTGATATTGAAGAATGGAGTAAAAGCAGCATTATCTGGAAAATAAGGTCTGTTGATTCATATAAATTTACACTCACGGAATTGCGTCCTGACAGTTCGTACAGGCTGACAGTTAACGGCACTGATTCAGGTTTATACAAAGCTGACGGTAGCGGCATGATAAGATTCGAATATAACTGTACCGGTCCAGCTGTTTTCAGGATCAGCGAATAAGGAAGACTTTACTAAAACTGAGAAAGATATTCAGAAGTGCTTTTCAGAACGGCATAGTTCTTCAGAGTTACCAGGGTTGACAGATGAACATCCTGGGCTTTAACAATTTTATTCTCCCAGATGAGGTCTCTTGTTGTGCAGGCGTCGTGTACAAGAATAACCTTATAATCCAGGTCAGCACCTGCCCTGACTGCTGCCTCAACACACATGTGGGTTTGCATTCCGCAGATCACAAGCGTATCCACAGAAAGTTTTTTCAGATAATCATTCAGACCGGTACTCTTGAAGGAATTGATTTCATTTTTTGTGATAATCTTTTCTGTTTCAAGAGGTTTTACTATTTCGTTTATTTTCCCTCCGGGTTCGGAATTATGCCTGATATGGATTACAGGAAGGTTTTTCTCCCTGAACCATCCAAGGAGGAGTGCGGCATTCCCGGCTGCTTTTTCAGGTTCTGAAAGAGCCATCTTTCCCCCTGGGAAATAGAAATCCTGAATGTCAATTACAAGTAAGGCTTTGCTGTTTCTCTGTGCAAAGCAAAGGGATCCGGAAATCATAAGAACAGAAATTAGTATGAGAAATCTTTTCATTTTGTGTTTTGTTTCACCAGAGTTATGTATTTGATATAAAATTACCAAAAAATTGAAAAGTACGGTATATTTGGCACTCACTGAAAGTTAACATATAGATATCAGAATGTTTAAAGCGAAGACAGTTATATCAATATCAGCCTGTATTCTGGGCCTGGTATTTGCCGGATTTGTAAAATCAGATAAGAAAGAACCGGAGAATTATGTTCTGCTTGTATCATTTGATGCATTCAGGTATGATTATCCTGTAATCTACAATACGCCTAATATGAATATTCTGGCGAAGGACGGAATAAAGGCTGACCGGATGATTTCTTCTTTTCCAACAAACACTTTCCCGAACCATTATTCAATTGCTACAGGTTTATACCCTGATCATCACGGACTTGTTAACAACAGCTTCCCTGCACCGGATCTGGGAATGTTCTACAGGATGGGAGACAGGCAGGCAGTTGAAAATCCTGCTTTTTATGGAGGTGAGCCTATGTGGGTCACTGCACAGAAGCAGGGTCTAAGGGCCGCTTCATTTTTCTGGGTGGGATCTGAAGCTCCTGTTGGTGGTATGCATCCCTATTACTGGAAAAAGTATGATGAATCAACAAGTTACGGAGAAAGGATAGATACTGTGATGAAGTGGTTCTCATATTCTGAGGAAAGGCGGCCTCATCTCGTTACACTCTATTTTGATGAGCCCGATGCGACAAGTCATTCTTTCGGACCTGAATCGGAAGAAACAAAAGAGGTTGTGGAATCAATTGACAGCCTTGTAGGTGTCATCAGAGGAAAAATTGCACTGCTTCCCTTTGCCGACAGAGTGAACCTTATCGTCCTTTCTGATCATGGAATGGCATCGGTTTCACCTGAGAAATACATTAATCTTAAATCAGTGGTGCCTGAAAGGTTGATAGAATCCATCTCAGGAGGCAATCCGGTTTACCTTATAAATCCTGCTTCCGGAAAGGCTGACAGTGTTCTGCTTCTTATTAACAGTACCTCTGGTGTAAAAGCCTGGAGAAAGTCAGAACTTCCTGAGAAATGGCATTACGGAACTCATCCAAGAATACCGGAAATTGTTGTAGTCGCCGACAGTTCATGGAGCATAGGAACAAGGCCTTCAGCTTCACGAAGCAGAGGTGCTCACGGATATGACAACCAGAATCCGGAACTTTATTCAATTTTTTATGCTGCGGGTCCGGCTTTCAAGAAGAACAGGACCTTACATGAACTGAACAATGTAGATGTATATAATATTGTCTGTAAAATACTCAAACTGAAGCCTGCTCCCAACGATGGGAATCCCGAAATCCTTAAAAAAATAATCAGGTAGCTGATACCTGGATTCTTTTCTCCAAAAACAAGTATATTCCCAAATACTTTTTTGTGATTTCTTTGTGACTTGGTGTCTTAGTGGCTAAAATCCCCTGCCACCAAGGCTCCAAGGCACCAGTAAACCTGATTAAGATATCTATATTTTGTTTTTTTCAGACTATAATTCATAATTAATTATTAATATTATTATCCGAATAATTAATTATCTGAAATGAACCGTAAAGAACTGATCGGGAACCTTAAAAAGGATCAGGGAAAAATCTGGGATATTATTGTAATTGGCGGAGGAGCAACAGGTCTGGGTATTGCACTAGATTCAGTTTCAAGGGGATATGAAACCCTTCTTCTTGAGCAGGCAGATTTTTCATCAGGCACATCATCCAAGAGTACTAAACTTGTTCATGGTGGAGTCCGATACCTGGCAAAAGGGGATGTATTTCTTGTTATTGAAGCACTTCATGAAAGGGGACTCATGCTTAAAAATGCTCCTCACCTGACATCCGATCAGGAGTTTATAATCCCTCTGTTTTCATGGTTCGATGTCTGCCTTTACTATGCAGGCCTGAAATTCTATGATATACTTTCAGGACGACTGAGCCTTGGGAAATCATATTATATAAATCCTTCTGAAACACTTAAACGGCTGCCGAACCTGAAGAGTGAAGGCCTGAAAGGAGGAATAGTTTACCATGATGGTCAGTTTGATGATTCAAGGATGGCAGTCGCACTAGCTTCGGAATCGGTAAGAAGAGGAGCAACTATTCTGAATTATTTCAGGGTATCAGGTATTCTTAAAGATGAAAAGGGAAAAATAAATGGAGTGAGGGCAGAAGACCTTGGTACGAAGGAACAATATGATATTGCAGGCAGGGTTGTGATAAACGCAACAGGTGTGTTTGCCGATTCAGTATCAAGGCTCGATAATCCTGAAGCATCTGCATCTATAAAGCCCAGCCAGGGTATTCACCTGGTGCTCGACCGATCTTTCCTGCAGGGTAATTCAGCCATAATGATCCCCAAAACAGAGGACGGGCGTGTGCTTTTTGCCATACCATGGTACGATAAGGTTGTTGTAGGAACAACTGATACTCCCCTGAATGAAATATCAATGGAACCAAAAGCGCTCGAGCAGGAAATCGGTTTCATTTTAAGAACTGCTTCGTTGTATCTTAAACGTGCTCCTGAACGAAAGGACATACTGAGCATATTTGCAGGACTGAGACCACTTGCTGCCGATCCGGGCAATCCGCATGCAACAAAGGAAGTGTCAAGGCGACATAAGATTTCAGTAACAGATTCAGGACTGGTTTCAATTGTTGGCGGCAAATGGACTACCTACCGCAGGATGGCCGAAGAGGCTCTTGACAGCGCAATTAAAAAGGGACTCATTGAAAAGAGAAAGTGTAATACAGGCAATCTTAGCCTTGTTTCTGATAAAAGCAGCACACGACTGAAGATCTACGGAAGAGGAGAATCAGAAATTGTAAAAATCATATCAGACGATCCGTCTGCCGGGAGAACACTTCATCCTGATCTTCCATATACAAGGGCCGAAATTGAATGGATATGCAGGAATGAAATGCCGGTGAATATAGATGATGTGCTTGCAAGAAGAACAAGATCGATTCTCCTGAATGCCAGGGCAAGTGCAGAAATTGCACCTGTGGTGGCTGATATAATGGCCAGGGAAACCAGTCATGATGCTGAGTGGAAATCAATACAGCTGAAAAGCTGTAATGCATTGATTGATAAGTATTTGTAATTGGCTGATAATAAATAAAATAAAGATATAATGAAGAAGTTCATCTTAGCTCTCGATCAGGGTACCACAAGCTCCCGGGCAATAATTTTTGACAGGGAAGGTAAGATTATATCTACTGCACAGAAGGAATTCAGGCAGTATTTTCCAAAGCCCGGATGGGTTGAACATGATGCTGAAGAAATCTGGACATCGCAGTACGAAGTAGCCCTTGAAGCTATTAAAAAGGCAAAACTCAGAAGTTCAGATATTGCTGGAATAGGGATTACAAACCAGCGGGAGACAACAATTGTATGGAACAGGAAAACAGGCAAAGCTGTACATAAGGCTATAGTGTGGCAGGACAGGAGAACAGCTGATTATTGTGACAAACTAAAAAAAGAAGGCACTGACATCAGGATCAGAAAGAAAACAGGACTTATTGTTGATGCTTATTTTTCTGCTACCAAACTAAAATGGATACTTGATAATGTAAAAGGAGCCAGGAAGCTTGCAGAACAGGGTCAGCTTGCTTTCGGAACTGTTGATTCATGGCTCGCATGGAAACTTAGCGGAGGAACACTTCATATAACTGATGTTTCAAATGCATCACGGACCATGCTGTTCAACATACATACCCTAAAATGGGATAAAGAGCTGCTGAAGATCTTTGATATCCCGGAATCTGTTCTTCCCGAGGTAAGATCATCCAGTGAGGTTTACGGACATTCAAAGGGAGTATTTGAAACAGCAATATCTGTTGCAGGAATAGCAGGCGATCAGCAGGCTGCTCTTTTCGGACAGATGTGTATTGAGCCGGGTATGGTAAAGAATACTTACGGTACCGGATGTTTCATGATGGTAAATGTAGGCAGGAAACCGGTTGCATCGAAAAACAGACTGCTGACAACAGTTGCCTGGAAGATCGGAGATGAAACAATCTACGCCCTTGAAGGAAGCATATTCATTGCAGGCGCTGTGGTTCAGTGGCTGAGAGACGGACTGGGGATAATCAAAAAATCAGCCGAAGTTGAAAAGCTGGCAGATGAAGTGAATGACAGCGACGGAGTATATTTTGTCCCAGCCTTTGCAGGACTTGGCGCTCCCTACTGGAACCAGCATGCCCGCGGAACACTTGTCGGTATTACGCGGGGAAGCACCTCGGCACATATTGCCAGGGCAGCCCTTGACAGTATTGCATATCAGACTCTTGATGTACTGCTTGCAATGGAAAAGGATTCAGGAATAAGGATCAGGGAACTGCGCGTTGACGGTGGAGCTACTGTAAACAACAACCTGATGCAGTTTCAGGCTGATGTTCTGAAATCAAAGGTGGTGAGGCCTGAGATTACTGAAACAACTGCTCTTGGTGCAGCTTACCTGGCAGGCCTGGCAGTTGGTTACTGGTCAGGACTGGGTGAAATTAAGAAGCAATGGAAAGCAGACAAAACTTTCTCCCCGAAGCTAAATGAGAAGAAAACTAAAGATTATATTGCAGGTTGGCGTAAAGCTGTTAAGGCAGCACAGGCTTGGGCTGAATAGATCCGGTTACCGGTAGCCGGCAGCCGGTAGCCGGGGATAAGTTTTAAATGTCAAAAACCCACCCCCAGCCCCTCCAGGGAGAGGAGCCATTTTCAACCAGCAACAAGTTTAACCAGAACATCAAACTATATAAAATATGAATGCTTTTTTTGCAGAATTTTTTGGCACGGCAATGATCATCGTTTTTGGAAGCGGTGTCGTTGCCAATGTCCTTTTAACAGGGACTAAGGGAAATAATTCAGGCTGGATAGTGATAACATTCGGGTGGGCCATCGGTGTTTTTACAGGAGTGCTTGTAGCTGCCCCTGTCAGCGGTGCACATCTGAATCCTGCTGTTACACTGGCACTTGCGCTGGCAGGCAAATTTTCAGTCTCACTGATACCACTCTACATTTCAGCGCAGCTGCTTGGAGCAATGTTCGGAGCCTGTCTGGCCTGGCTTGCCTACAAGAAACACTTTGATGCCACTGACAATGCTGATCTGAAGCTGGCTGTATTCTGTACTGCACCGAATATAAGGAGCATGGGATACAACCTGCTTACTGAAATTATAGGAACCTATGTGCTTGCCCTGGCCGTTCTTTATATGGCTGCTCCTGATGTAGGCCTGGGATCACTCAATGCATTGCCTGTGGCTTTAGTTGTGCTTGGAATAGGCTTAGCTCTCGGAGGACCAACAGGGTATGCGATCAACCCTGCCCGTGATCTGGGGCCAAGACTTGTGCATTTCTTCCTGCCGATACCAGGTAAAAGAGACAGTGACTGGAGTTATTCCTGGGTACCTGTAGTAGGTCCTCTTATCGGAGCTTCGCTTGCTGCAATTATGTTTGATATTTTTGCCTGAGATACAGTTCTTTCAGCGGAGATAATGATATTTCTCTCCCCATGCCATCTGGAGCCATGGGTATGTAGTCTTGTCTCCTAATCTGTTGTAATTGAGCCAGAAGGGCTCCCGGTGATCGATTGTGTGACCAAGTTCATTCTCATGTCCAGGTATTATAAGTTTTGGTTTGTAACCATCACCTAACATTCGTCCGGGCTGGTAAGACCATGAATTGATAAGCAAAACATCAAGATTGAAATGATCACTTATTTTGTCAATCCATCCGAAGTCCTGATTATATGACTGATCCCCTGTGTGGCAGAATGTAAGCCCTTCCGCTGTAAAAACAAGGGCAACATTGTTCAGGATCTTTTCACCCTGATGTCCGGGATAAATAACCGCTTTCAGCTTCATCTTTTTTGCAGGCAGCTCGAACTCCTGTACTTTATGGGCAATCCTCTCAGGGTGCTGAATCTTTTCATATACAGGCAGATTTTCAAAAATTCCGGGGGGTGTGATTACAGGTTTGTTCTGAGCAATAAACTGTTCTGCAACCCAGCTGTCTGCATGGTCGCCGTGATAATGAGAAATGAATAGTATATCTGTTATATCGATAAGCTCCTTTATTTTTGACTTCTCCGTGATGAATTCTGGAATATTGGGTATGCCTCTCTGAAGGTCAAATGCAATTGTAACAGACGGTGTTTTTACAATCCACGCGTGATCATACATCTTCCATATCATTGCTCCCTTTTCAACTCGGGTACTTTTAATCTCATCGATTGCCTCTGCAATCCTTGAGTGGAAGAACTCCTGAACAGCAGGTCGCAGTGGTGCTTTTTCCTCATGCATCACATTGTCAATCATAAGAAGAGCCATTTTCCGGTTAAGTGTTTCCTCCACAGCCGGGGGATTTTCTTTGAGTGCCTGTCTGACAAGGGTTAATGTAAGTTTGTCCTGCTGGTTTATGTAACCATCTATATTGCCCCACCAGTCTGTCTTTTTGTCCGGATCCTGGGCAGATGAGTTTAATACAAGCAGATAGCTGATAATCAGGAGGAAAAGATGCTTTTTCATATATTTTTTACCACAGAGTTCCCGGCGTTGCACGGAGTAAGCAAGGCTTTTTAAATATGCAGTACCGGGTTTATTATTACTTATTTTTTACAGATTACAATAAATTCCTTTGAGTTATCATTAAGTTCATTTTCCAGATAATCTCCCACAATCCTGTAGTTTTTAAACAGGGATCTCTCAATAATATGTTCCAATTCATACCGGAAAAAGAACCTCATTGGAAGAGTCCAGTCTTCTGTCTTCAGCCCTGTCTCCTCGTCCCATTCCAGATGAAAGTGAACAGTGATTGTCTGCTTAATAAGGCTGGGAGTTGTTGATACAAATCTTCTGATAATTTTTCCGGGTTCGTATTCTCCTTCAAAGTCCATCCTGTTGGATAGTCCGTTTATAATCTGGTTAAGGTCAGGAACAAATGTGTCGAATACAAATATCCCGCCGGGATTAAGATGCTCGTAAACATTATTCAGGGCTTTTATCTGTTCCTCTTTTTCAAGCAGATGCATAATGACCCTGAATGGAGCCATAATGAGGTCAAATTTAAAATCATAACTGAAGTCGGTTATATTCTGAAGAGACAGACGCTTGTGATCTTTTTGCGGCAGTTTGGAATACAGTACGTTCAGCATCGATTCACTTATATCCAGACCGTAAATATCTGCACCCTGTTTAAGCGCATCAGTGAACAGACGGCCGGTACCAACACCCACTTCAAGTACTTTTCCTTTTGTCTGAGTCATCTTTTCAAGGAAATAGCTGTGATCGGTGGAATCTCTCACCTGATGATAGATAGTATCATAAAAACGGGCAAAGCTTTCGGGGTATTTGCAGATCATGACATGTATTTTTAATTTTTGACAAGTGACAGGGTATGACCGAGCAATTCAGATCCACCGGGAGCACCATGTCCGGGGACAATAATCTTTGCAGAACCAAATTTACTGATTACTTTTTCAATTGTTTTCGGATATTCCTTAAGATCGCCGTCTGCTGTGTTGCCCAGGCTCTGCGAGTCGATACTTTTACACATGCAACCCGGGAAAAGAAGTTTTTCGGAAGGTATCCATACAACTATATTATCGGTTGAGTGCGCAGCTCCCATGTAATAGCAAAGGATCTCTTTGTCACCCAGCCTCAGCTTAAGTGAATCGCTGAATCCGTTCTGAGGGACAGCTTTTCCTTGTGCCCTGGCTATATCAATAGTGAGCTTGTTTGCATAAGATTTAATATTCCTTACATGCAGATAATTTAATCCGCCAATACAGTCATCGTGCCAGTGGTTCGCTACAAAGGCAGTTACTTTTAGCCCCATTTTATCACTAAGCCAGGTAAGAAGAGTTTTTGTAAGCGAGTCATTTATTGGTGTATTAAAAAGAATGGCTTCCTTATTGTTTGTAAAAATCAGTTCATTTGATGCAACCCTGCCATAGCCTCTGATCTCACCGTAAGAAACAGAAAGAAAAGTATTTGCAGTTAGCTTTATAAGCTCAATATCTTCAGAGATTTTAGTTTTTTCCTGGCTGTATACAGGAAACAGAAACAAAATGTGGAGCAATGTTAAAACTATGAGCTTTTTCATGCAATTGAACTTGGGTACCTCAAAGATCGCAGATTTTTTTATGAAGAACTCAGAATTCTTCAAATTAGTCTTTTCAACTCGGTACCTCTTCCGTCAACCTGCCTTGCATAAAGTATCCTGTCAGTGTATCCGATCCATACCCTGGTGTTATCAGTCAGATTGTAGACGTAGATGTGGATGCCGCTTCCTATATCTTCATCCGGCTCACCAAAGAGCTTGATAATCTCCGGATATGTCATTTCAGCTTTCAGGTGTTTCTCAAAATCTGAGACAGAGAGACCAGCTTCAGGAATATCTTCATCCCTGCTGCAGGTAACATTCAGGAAGGATATTACAATTATTGTCAGAAATATATACTTTCTCATTTAAGGTGTAATAAATCCCGGTTATATATTACTAACGTTCAGGTTAGTATATTATTATTTCATTCTGATTAGCTCAGTGAAGATTGAGTTCATCTGCTTTGCATAATTTTCCTGATCAGTGACCTTAAAAGTCATTATGACATTTCCGGCAGAATTTTTACTGATGTTCCCGTTTTTATCTGATATCAGTGTATTCGCAAAAAAAGCAAACGGGAAGCCTGAAGCTTCATAATTTTCCATGTCAAAATATGGAAAAACCGAACAAGACCAAAGTGACCTTTCAGGGACACTGTCCCCTGTTATGAAATTCTTATAATCTGTCTGGTTAACAGGTTCTTCAAGAAAGCTTATATAATTTGTTGAATCAGGATTATTTGTCAGACAGTAAAGGAAGTAGTTCATCTGAAGTGAAGAGGCATTCTTAAGGAGTTCTCTGTGATTTCCGCGCCAGAAAGATCCTTTTCCATTGTTCTTCCACAGACCGCCGTCAAAGCATGGCACCCAGTAAAGGTTTGGCATTGAATTTATTACCCTGGCATAAGCTGTTGTGTCAAGACCTACATTGTATTCAGTAAATGTATTGTCACTTGCTTCTCCTGCAAAGATCACAACTTTGCTCACCTTAGCTTCAAATAATGCAGAATCCCTGTTGAAGGCAGCTGCCAGGTCGCGCAGGCTGCCTACTGAAAAGATAAGAACCTTTTTCTCTGATTCCCGCAGTACATCTAATATCTTCTTGCAACCGTCCTGGAATTCCTTCTGGTCAAGCGCCTTATCTGAAGGATACTTCAGTTTTTCCTTCAGACCCCTGTAAGCACCGACATTGATATTGTAAATGTGATTCAACTGCCGTACAGGAATTATCCCGGGATTTTTTTCAGGCATTGCATAATCGATTATCACAGCCTTGATATCAAATCCTTTAACTGAATACATAGCTGCCAGGTCAAAATGATCATCAGCGTCCTGGTGCGGGTGATAGAGATCGCTTATCAGAATTACAGGTGTTTTGTCGGTTTTTCTCTGGCAGCCAGGTGAAAGAAATAAAATGCACGATAGGATGAAGGCAAAAAGGGTAATGTTGTTTTTCATAGGGCTTATAGTCTTTAGGGACCTGCTGCAATTATGAAATCAGAGAATCAAGCCTGATATAATTTACAGGATCAGTAATAAATATTTTGTTTAATTCATTTACAAGTTGTTCAAGATCAACTCCTGACTGGTTGGAGAAAATAATAACTGCATATTTTATTGAAGGAATCATAAATACGATTGTTCTGAATCCTCCGTTTGATCCGGTATGGAACACTGTTTTGTTTTTTCCGGAACCAATAATGAACCAGCCATAGCCATAGGAAAGATTTTTTGCAGAGTCAATCAGCTTATGCGGAGACTGGGCATCAGAGATAAGTTCAGGATTCAGAACTGAGCTGTTCATTATAGCCCTGATCCATTTAAGATATTCATCAGCAGAAGTATATATGCCGCCATCTCCCATAGTTGAAAAGAAAAAATTTTCACTGGCATCTGATCTGATAAATTGATTATTTTCAATTTGATATCCTGTGGCACGTTCAGGTATTGTAAGATCAGTATGGATTACATCACTGTTATCCATACCAAGTGGTCTAAAGATATTTTCCCTGATATACTGAGGATATGATAATCCTGATACTTTTTCAATTATCTGTGAAAGCAAACAGAATGCAGTATTGCTGTACCGGTATCCCTTACCTGCAGGGAAATAGACAGAGTCAACCGATTTTACAGCATTCAGTGCATCTGAATCATTGAATTGTGTTTTTGATTTCCTGTCAGCATAATCGTAATGGTCTATCAATCCTGAACTGTGACTTAGTAACTGCCGGATTGTGATCGCCGATGCCACATCAGGATTAAAGTCAGGGAAGTACTTTTCTATTTTATCATTAAGGGATATCTTTTTTTCATATTCAAGCTTAAGGATAGCATAGGCTGTGAATTGTTTTGTTAGGGAGCATATATTGAAATTTGTGCTGGCCGCAACCGGATTTTTTGAAGCAAGATCGGCAAGCCCGTATTCCTTTCTGAAAATAATCTGATCGTCCTTAATAATAGCTACTGCCGCACCCGGTCCGTCTGCAGGATACTTTGACGAAAGCAGTTTGTCTGTTGCGACTATTTCCTTTTTCATGCAGGCCTGTGCTGCAAGCAGAATCAGGACAAAACATCCGCATACAATAATATTCTTTTCAGGCCTTCTGAAAACCATAGATGTTGTATTTTAGGATAGTTTATAAAAGTAATCAAGAAATTAAGTTTAATGAATCTTTCCCGGCATTAACTTTATAATAAAATTTGAAAAAACTTTCACCCTGATGAAGACTAATGCTGCACGGATACTTGATTCAATGGGCATAAAATACGAACTGCTTGCTTATGAAGTGGATGAGTCTGATCTGAGTGCTATGGCAGTTGCTGAGAAACTGAAGCAGAATATTGAACAGGTATTCAAAACGCTTGTCCTGCAGGGTGACAAAACAGGTATTTTTGTTTGTATAATTCCCGGCGCTGAGGAGCTTGACCTCAAAAAAGCTGCTCAACAGTCAGGGAATAAAAGCGCAGTTATGGTGCCTGTTAATGATATCCTTAGCCTTACAGGTTATATAAGAGGTGGATGTTCCCCGATAGGCATGAAGAAGCTCTATCTGTCATTCATCGATGAAAGCTGTATTTTATATGAGAATATCTTTGTAAGTGCCGGATTAAGGGGACTTCAGTTGAAGATTAATCCCAATGATCTGATCCGGGCTGTTTCGTGCAAAATCGGGGATCTGATTCAGATAACAGGAAACACAAAATAAAGCCATTCTCAGATACTTTAAATTTATTTATCTTGCTTCCCTAAAAAACGGACTGATGCAAAACAGATTTCTGAAATATATATTGTTGATATTGTGTGTTTTACCTGTAACAGTAAATGGACAGGTCAGGCTGGGAGATTATAAAATACAAAAAGCATACTATTCGGAGGGAGATTCAACAACGAACCTCAGCGGATGGATTGAGAAAGGGCTTAACGTACATTTTGTTCCTGTTCGTGACAGCATGGTAATTTCAATTGATATCGGTGGAAAGGACAAAGTCTTTTTCATGGGTATGGCAGTTAAGATGGATAATCCGGGATTTATTACTACAAGTCCCACAGCTGAATTTTACCACTGGATATTTATTAGTCATATCAAGGAGAATGTACGCAATGCTTATGTAATGAGGGAATATATTGAAGGCAGCCTTGAGAAGACAGGCAGGAAAAATTACTTCATTCAGGTAGCCTTATCAGACCAGAGTGAATTTCAGTTTTACGGAACCGGGCAATAATCAGTCAGAACTTTTTTGTGGATTTTCAGACTGTTTCTCGGGAAGCATATTCCCTATCATCATTACAAATATTGAAAGAAGAATTACAAGTGTGACCACTTCCTCGCTGATCAGGCTTGTTCTGTTTGTTTCAGGTATGCTGAGGAAAAGAAGGATTGTTATAAGTCCCCGGGGAGCAAACCATACCAGTTTGCCGCTGTTTTTCCCGTTTAAAATTCTCAGAAGTATCCATCGGAGGATGAATATGCCGGAAGTTATACTCATGGCAAACAGCAGGTTTCCAATGTCAGCGAATCCGGCAAGGCTTGTATAATAACCGAACATTATAAAAAAGAAGGATCTGACAAGGAAAGTCAGTTCGGCCAGGATCTTCTTAAATGAGCTGATATCCTCCCTGAATTTGTCGAAATCAATATAACGGTTAACTGCAGTGTGTTCAATCAACTGGTTGTTTGACAGGGCAAGGCCAAAAATTACAACAAGAAATAATCCAGGAAGATGAACCAGTTTTGCAAGTACATAGATCAGCACTACTGAGGTTAGAATTATGATATAGCTAACATGGTATTTAATCTTATGGAGGAGAAATGCCAGTATGCCTGTCATTACGGCTGCAATTACAACTGTAATCAGTCCTTTAAATGCAAAGTTTATTATTCCGGTGCCAACAGTGCCCTGGTTGAGGAGGATGAAATCGAAAGCAAGTATCCCGAGAATGTCTGAAACAGCACTTTCAAAAGTAATGAACTCCCGCTGGTTTTTTTCAAGAAGCACTGAGGAGGAAATTGCCACAGCACTGCTTATTATTCCAAGGGGAATGGCATTCAGCAGGGCAGTTACCTCAGGCAGATGAAATATTCTTATAAAGATTACAGCAAGAAGCCCGGTGAATACAATAAGCATAACTGTAGCTGAAGCAATAGATTTTATGAGCACTGTTTTTTTGTTTCTTTCAAGCTCTATCTCAAGTGCTGCATCCATTACAATAAGTATAAGCCCCAGGGTGCCAAGAACTGGCAGTACCGGTCTGAGGTTGGGGATGCTGATCCCTGTATATTTTACTGTAAGCTGCAGGATGATTCCGAGCGCTATAAGCAGAACTACCCCGGGGATCCTTGAGTACCTGAAAGAAACATCGAAGAGGTATGACAGTATTACTATAATGCAAAGAGCCAGAATAACATAATTTGTAATCATGATCTCAGTTTATTCCCAAATATACTTAATTATCTGGCTATGTCAAGCAGAGACATGAAGCTTCTTTCCCTGATTTCTGCGTCTGCCACAAGGTTAAGGTATTTGCTGTTTGACATGAATGCAACTCCGGTTCCGCTGTCCCTGACCATGCAGATGTCATTTTCGCTGTCCCCGACAGTGATTATGTCTTTTATCTCTATGCTGTACTCTTCTGCAAGCTGTATCATAACGTTTGATTTGCAGAAATCATGATTGCAGGTGCTCCTGGGAGTTTTGAGGAAGGAGGATGGCACCTTAACCTCACCGGTGGCGATGCTTTTTGAGAATTCAAGCTCATTTCCAATGGAGAAATCCATACCCAGTTTATTCTTTAAATGATTTGTGACTACATCATAGCTGTCACTAATAATACCGCAGATATAACCTCTATTTCTAAGCTCAGCAATGACAACCTCCGCATCACGCACAATAGGAATACTGTCTGTAACATTAAGAATCTCATCAACTGACTTTCCTTTTAACAGCCTTGCTATATTCTTGGTTCTCAGGTAGGCATTGTCGTTTGAGGTTACAATCTTTATAAGTTCTTTCTGGAATCCAAAGGCTTCAGCAGCTGTAGTAATGAAGCTGTTTTCTATAATTGTGTTGTCCATGTCGAAGATAACCATCTTCTTCAGGCCCATCAGGGTGTCACGGATTGCAAAATCCATCTGTGTGCGGATAAGACTCATGTTCTGGAGTGTTTCCAGATTATAGCCTTCAATTGACCTGGCCCTTTTTATTATTGACAGCGAGACCTCCCTTGACATCCTTGCAAGTGCTTCCCAGCTCTGCATCCTGTTCTCGATATAACCGATATTTACCTCTTTTATTCTTGCCCCGAGGAGGTGTATATCTATAAGCAGACCTATATCAACACCGTAATCATTTTCAAGTTCGACTTTTTTAAGAAAACTTTTCCTTCCTGCCACCATTCCGCTGAGAGGCTGGGAAAACCTGGTCAGTTCAGGGAAAAGAATGCTGAGCAAAGGCTTTGCGACAAGTTCTGTTACCCTTCCTGCCTGCCTGTCAAAGCATGATTTCACAAAATCAGCCTCATCCTTCAGTATCGGATCAGCAAGTCTTTCAACCACGTCGGGCGGATAAGTAAGTATGTCGGCATCGAGATAAACGATTACTTCATTTTTGGCCAGAAGCATGCCGTCTCTCATTGATGCACCTTTGCCGAGCCGCGTACTTGTATACAGTTTTACAGATTCAACTTTTGCAGCTCTCAGGGTATCATCGGACGATTTATCATCGATTACAAGAACTTCATTTACCACCGGTGAACGGCCGGCAAGCTCAATAACCTGGCGTATTGTTTTTTCTTCGTTCAGTGTAGGTATGATAAGTGTAACCATTCTGCAAGATCTTTATATTCACAAAAATACGAAAGTTACCCCAGAGGAATTGTCAAATACTGTTAAATTGGTATCTTTAATAATATAAATTAGCACTATAGACATATAAAACTCTAACCTATGGAGGCTTCCGGATCTTTGAGAACTCATTTGAAAAAGTTTATTCCTGCATTCAGCTGGTTGCCGGAATATAACCTTAATATATTTGGAAGTGATGCAGTTGCAGGCTTTACACTTGCAGCTTATGCAATTCCGGTCTCACTTGCATACGCAACCCTTGCCGGACTTCCTCCGCAATACGGAGTTTACGGTTATTTGCTCGGAGGACTTTTCTATGCTTTCTTCGGAACAGGTAAACAACTTGCAATAGGGCCCACTTCAGCAATCTCAATGCTGATTGGAGTTACTCTTGCCGATCTGGCACAGGGAGACATTCAACGGTGGGTCGACCTGGCGTCCCTTTCAGCCTTTGTTTTTGCCGGAATCGCTGTTCTTGCTTATGTGCTGAGGCTGAGCAGTATAATAAACTTCATCAGCGAGACAGTTCTTGTAGGCTTTAAAGCCGGCGCTGCAATTACTATCGGGCTTACGCAGCTCCCGAAGCTATTCGGTGTTCCAGGTGGTGGCGAATCTTTTTTCAGCAGACTTATTATTCTGGGGAAGCAGATACCTGATACCAATATAATAATATTGTTATTCGGTATAGTGGCAATTACCCTGCTAATTGCCGGAAACAGGTACTTGCCCGGTAAGCCTGTGGCAATTGTTGTAGTAATTCTTTCAATAGTTTCAATTACATTTACCCCACTTGCAGGCATGGGCTTTAAGACAGTAGGTATCCTGCCCTCTGGTCTGCCGGAGTTCAGGCTTCCCGACCTTGGAGCTGACAGCCTGTTAAGCGATATGATGAATATCGTTCCCCTGGCCTTTGCCTGTTTTCTGCTTGCCTATATCGAATCAGTTTCAGCGGCAAAGACACTTGCACAGAAGAACAGTTACGAGATTGATGCCGGTCAGGAACTGCTTGCCCTTGGTATTGCCAACCTTGCTGTTTCACTTGGGCAGGGTTATCCTGTAAGCGGTGGCTTATCCCAGTCAGCTGTTAACGATAAAGCCGGTGCAAAAACACCATTATCTCTTGTTGTTGCTTCAGTTACAATAGGTGTCTGCCTCCTTTTTCTGACAGGACTGCTTAAAAACCTTCCAATGGTAATACTGGCAGCAATTGTCCTCGTTGCCATAAAGGGCCTTGTCGATATTAAGGAGATGAAAAGAATGTACAGGGTGAACAGGTTTGACTTTGTTATTGCAATGACAGCGCTGGTGGCAGTTATCGTACTTGGCATTCTGAAAGGTGTACTTATTGCAGCGCTCTTTTCACTCATTCTCATAATCAGGGAGGTATCGAGTCCCCATATAGCTTTTCTGGGTAGGATACCGGGCACAAACAGGTATACAGGAATACAGAGGCATCCTGACAATGAGCTGATCCCCGGCGTGTTTATCTTCAGAGTACATGCTTCACTGTTCTACTTTAATATTGCATATATCTACCGTGTAGTAAGACAAAAGATCAGGGAGTCAAAGCATCCGATCAAAACAGTTATCTTCGATCTGAGCACTTCAGCATATATCGATTCAGGCGGAGCCCGGCTTATTAAAAGGTTTCATGAGGATCTGTCAAAAAATGGAATAGAGTTTAAAATATGTGAAGCTCATTCCTCCGTGCGCGATATACTCCGGAAGGAGGAAATTGAGCACCTTCTTGGCCATGTAAGCCGTCGTGATTCACTTCACGAAACCGTTATTGCCGCTGTAGGAGAAATTGAACCCGATATTAAGAAGGCTCCGGTTAAACCAAAAGTGCTTCTTCCAGATGAGATCATTACGCAGCTGGTCCTGGGCAATAATTATTTTACACAAACTCATCCCAAAGAGTATTTTGACATCTTCAGTTATGAGCAGAAACCATATATAACACTTGTAACCTGCGCAGACTCGAGAGTGCCACTCAATTCGCTGATGCCGGATACATCCAACAAGGTTTTTACAATACAGAATATAGGTAACCAGATACTTTCAACCGAGGGTTCGGTTGACTATGGAATTTATCACCTCAAAACTCCTATTCTTCTTTTCCTGGGTCACTCCGACTGTGGTGCCATAAAAGCCTATCTTAAAGGCTTTGACGACGAAATATACAATATCAAGCACGAACTTGATTTCCTCAGGCCGACTATTAAGGAGATGGAGATAAAGGATTTTGACAAGCTGCATTCACGTATTATTGAAAAAAACCTTGATTATCAGGTAAATATAGCATATAAGAAATACAAAGACCTTATTGTGGAAGGTAAACTTACCGTGATCGCTGCCATGTACGACTTCAGGGGAGAATTCGGAAAAGGGCAGGGCGATGTTGTAATAGTGAATGTTAACAAGGTTAAGGATATTCAGAAGCTGCGGGAGATGCCGCTTTTCGAATACCTTTCAGATACCCAGAAAGAACTTCATATCGGAAGGCTGCCTGATTAGAAATCTTCCGGAATTTCTTATGATTCAGAATTTTCCTGAGTGTTATTGAATTTTCTTCAATAATTCCTTGATTTTTTCTTTTAGTTATGTTATTTTTTTAATCAGCAATTTGATTAAAATCTAATCATTGTTTGGTAGCCATTCTATGATAACGGAAAAGATATTTGAGAAACTGAAAATACTGGCTGATTCTGCAAAATACGATGTTTCATGCGCATCGAGCGGAACTGAACGACCGAATAAGCCTGGTATGGTTGGCAATGCTTCTGCCTGGGGGATATGTCACAGCTTCAGTGAGGATGGACGATGCATATCGCTGATGAAAGTAATGCAAAGCAACAACTGCATCTATGATTGTGCTTATTGTGTAAACAGAAGAAGCAATGATCACCCGCGTGCAACTTTCACACCTCAGGAGGTTTCCGACCTGACAATCGGATTTTACCGGAGAAATTATATTGAAGGATTGTTCCTCAGCTCAGGGGTGCTCAGAAATCCGGACTATACAATGGAGCAGATGATATCAACTGTTAAGGATCTCAGGATGAGGCATTCATATAACGGGTACATTCACATGAAAGTGATTCCGGGCTGCAGCAGGGAACTTATATTCGAAGCAGGTTCATGGGCTGATCGCCTGAGTGTAAATATGGAGATTGCTTCTGAAGAAAATCTGAAATTTCTTGCCCCGGAAAAAAACTATGAGGGTATACTGAAACCTATAAGGATGATTACTGACAGGATCAGTGAGAACCGTGAAGACAGAAGGAAATACAGAAAGGTAAACAAATTTACTCCTGCAGGGCAGAGCACCCAGCTTATTATAGGTGCAACTCCTGAAAATGACAGAACAATACTGTCTCTTGCAGGAAAGCTTTATTCACACAGGAAACTGAAGAGGGTTTATTACTCCGGCTACATACCGGTAAATGATTACGACAGGAGGTTGCCTGTACTTAGTTCTCCACCTCTGCAGAGAGAACACCGGCTTTACCAGGCCGACTGGCTTCTGAGGTTCTATGGCTTCAGCGTTGATGAGATAGTCAATGAACAGCATCCTGACCTTGATCTTGTTTTTGATCCTAAAATGAATTATGCTTTACGCAATCCTGAATTATTTCCTGTAGATGTAAACAGGGCTGATTATCAAATGCTTCTGAAAGTGCCCGGAATTGGTGTGCATTCTGCTAACCTGATAGTTACATCCCGCAGGTACAGCCGCCTTAATTCTGATCACCTGAAGAAAATAGGTGTTGTAATGAAAAGAGCGCAGTATTTTATTACCTGTAATGAACTTGGACCCCTCAGAAAAGTGACAGGGCTTGATCCGGAACTTGTCAGGCATCTGATGCTTTCAGGACAGAAGCCTTCAGGAGCAATACAACTACCTCTTTACCAGCCTGCAGAGCTTTATGATAAATATTTAAAATGACGCTTCTTTGTTTTGACGACACCTTCGACGGATTTCTCACTCTGATCTTCGAAAGTTACAGGCTTAAGATTATCCCGGACAAAATAATAGGGAAGAGCGAGGAACAGTTATTTCTTTTCAGCCGGCCGGTTTTCATCCCTGCTGAAGCTGAAAAATCTGACAGGGTTTGGAACAAAATCATCGAAAGAACCTCAAAGGATAATGCCGATCGGATTTACAGGGTATTCATGTCGGAAGTACCAGGATCCAGGATGCTTATCTACGAATTCATACGCCTGATGACTGAACGAAACTATAACATTGAAGCTGATTTTACACTCAGGCCTGTTCTTGAAATAAATAAACTTCACAGAAAGGTGGCACGCGAAGCTGACCGGATAAGAATGTTCACACGTTTTCAGAAAACGGCTGAGAAAAGTTATTTTGCCGCATTCTCTCCTCAGTACAATGTTCTGCCACTTGTAATTAACCATTTTACTGACAGATTCTCAGATCAGGAATGGATAATTTATGACCTGAAAAGGAATTTCGGATTCTACTCTGATAAGAAGGAAACTTCAAGAATCTCATTTACCGATCTTCCTGTTAATCCTGTTAACGGGCAGCTGTATGAATCATTCCATGATCCTGAAGAAAGAAGCTTCCAGGAGTTGTGGCGCAAATATTACAATTCAATAAAAATCGAGCAAAGAAGCAATTACAAGCTTCACAGGCAGATGCTTCCCAGGAGATTCTGGCGTTACCTGACTGAGAAGGGATAAATCGGTTTCGCCAAGGAGTGAAGAAGCAGACACTTAATGTGAAATGCTTAAACATTATTCAGAATCATTTAAACTATTTTCCTAAATTGGTATTGCTGAATTGTAATGCTATTGTAATACAGTAACGAGTAAATAAAGATATCTGGATCAGACAATTAGTAAATCAATAAATAATATGGCACTATTGGGAGCATACAACAGGTTTAATGAATTCAGGCAGGACTTCATAAAGGATACCGGATTTCAGAGTGTTGAGGAAAACATGGATCTTTATATACAATATGTAAATGCCAGATTTGCTGATCACAACAATAAGTTGCTCAGCACCTTGTCTAACGAGATACAGGAACTGCAGAAGGTGCTCAAAAAGGTCTGATTCGATAATTTTTCTGATAAATTAAGTCATTGACAATGAAAAAAATACTCTTGTTTCTTCTGGTATCACTATGCCTTCTGCTTACTGTTTTATTATTTAAAGCTGTTTCATTCCGCTCAGTTCAGATTGAGGCAGGGTCTGCTGATACATTTGTTCCCGGTGATGCAGTAAATCTTCATCTGTCGCAGGCATTGACTTTTCCTACGATTTCCTACGCAGTTGACCAGGCTGTTGATACAGCTTCCTTTCTTGGGTTCCATAAATTTCTTTCTGAAGCATACCCCCGGGTTCATAAAAGCCTTGCGAAGGAAGTGTTTTCATCGTTCAGCCTGTTATATATCTGGGAAGGCAGTAATCCTGATCTGAAACCGGTCATTCTGACAGCACATTTTGATGTTGTGCCTGCAGCCGATACAAGTTCATGGGCAAAGAAGCCCTTTTCGGGAGAAAATGACGGAACCTTTATCTGGGGCCGGGGAGCTCTCGATGATAAGGTGTCGGTGATATCAATTCTTGAAGCAGTTGAAAAGCTGCTTTCAGAAAATTACAGACCTGAACGCACGATATACCTTGCATTCGGGCATGATGAAGAAATAAGCGGAACAAGAGGAGCCGGAGTAATTGCAGCAGAACTGAAGAAGAGAAATGTTGAGGCAGAATTCCTCCTTGATGAAGGTTATGCTGTAACACTAAAGATGGTTCCGATGATTGATAAGCCGGTTGCACTAATAGGCACTTCGGAAAAAGGCTATCTGTCAGTGGTGCTTACAGCTGCCATGGCCGGAGGTCATTCTGCCTACCCGGCAAAAGAGTCTGCCATTATAATCTTAAACAGGGCTCTTAATAAGGTCATAATGAATCCAATGAAACCGAAAATATCAGAGTCAATAGATGATTTTATAAGGTATGTAGGTCCCGAGATGCCATTTTATGCCAGGATAATCTTTGCAAACAAATGGCTGTTCAGAGGACTGATACTTAAAATTTATACAAACGGGGTAACATCAAATGCCCTGGTAAGGACTACTTCAGCACCCACAATTCTGAAAGCCGGCGTAAAGGATAACGTGATACCTGTAAGTGCAGAGGCAGTGGTAAATTTCAGGATCCTTCCCGGAGAGACAACGGCTGATGTGCTTGAACATCTCAGTTCAGTAATTGCTGACGAAAGGATTAAATTAACTGTAATGGAGGGGAAGAGAGAACCGGCTCAGGTTTCACCAATTGATGTGCCTGGATTTGAAACAATTAACAAGACAATAAGGCAGGTGTATCCTGAAACATTTGTTGCACCCACTATGATGATAGCAGCATCCGACAGCAGGAAATACCTTGATATCTGCAGGAACATTTACAATTTCGCACCAATAATTGTTACATCAGAGGATCTTGCAAGGACGCATGGTCTGGATGAAAGAATTAATATTGAGCATTACAACAGGGGCATAGGGTTTTATTATCAGCTGATACTGAACTGCAATAAGTGAAGGATTATTGAATGATCCTTTTCGAATAACAGCCAAAAGAAAAATCCCTGAATGCTCTTCAAGTCCCTCTCCCCCGGGAGAGGGATTCAGGGTGAGGTAAGATCATCGAGAAACCGGGGGTGAGTTCATGAGTTCGGGAGAGGGATTCAGGGTGAGGCAAGATCAGCTACGAAATTCTGCGACGTAGATCTTCTTTCATTGTGACCTTTTTATTTATTCAACTTCAGGAGTTTTATAAATTTATTAAAAAATGAAGTATTTTCATCGATCCCGCCGAATTGTTCTGCACCCGGGCCGTAGGCAAAGACAGGTACCATAATCCCTGTATGCCCTGTCGTTGAAAACCTTCCGGTGACCATTCCCTTCCCGATATCTCCGTTCACAAGTGTCAATCCGCCTGTTTCGTGATCGGCAGTGACCACTACCAGTGTTCTGCGGTTCCTGGCTGCAAACTCGAGTGCTTTTCCGACTGCGCGGTCAAAATCCAGCATTTCCTCTATTGTATAGGCCATATCGTTACTATGGCCTCCTCCGTCGATCTCCGAACCTTCTACCATGAGGAAGAATCCTTTTTTATGGTCGTCCAGTATGTCGATGGCCACTTCTGTGGTTACCTGAAGCTGGTCGCCGCGCTCAGCGACCCTTTTCTCGGGAAGGAGAGCCGCCAGCTTTCCGCTTCTGACCTTAACGAGTTCGGTTATGGTATCGCATACCTGGTATCCTTTTGAGGACAGTTCAGAAAGGAGGTTGCGTCCATCCTTGCGGTCCTTGAAGTATTCAATTCCTCCGCCAATGAATACGTCCGGACCAGTTTCGGCAAAATCGACGGCAATTTCAGACATCATGTTCCTGTTCGGCACATGTGCCACAAATGCGGCCGGAGTTGCGTCAAGCACGTTAGTGGTTACAACTACCCCTGTGCCGAGACCATTAGCAGCTGCAATTTCCATTATTGAGGGGACAGGTTTATTATCTCTGTCGACGCCGATTGAAGAATTGTTTGTCTTATTTCCCGTAGCTATAGCAGTGCCGCCGGCTGCCGAATCCGTGGTGTAACGGTTGGCTGACGGGGTTCTCGAGAAACCGGCATGCCTGAAATTATTCAGGAAAAGGTTTCCATGGTTTGCTGTCATTCCGGCATAGACCTGGGCCACACCCATCCCGTCGCCGATCATCAAAATCACATTCTTCGGCTTCCTGCGGGAGAATTTCTGTGGAAAATCGGGGACATCATAATATGAAGTATTTTGATTGGAGGATTCAACGGTTGCAGTTTTACCTTCCTGTGAAAAAACCGGACAGGAAGCAACTGATATTATTGCCGCAATTGTTAAAATAGAATTTCTCATGGTAAGGTAAAGTATTTACAATATTTGAAGTTTATAGTATCAGAATATTACCTGGATAAATATAGGGATCTTTAAATTTTAAAATGTGTATTTCTGATAAAAAGCCTCCTCTCCCTTAATGCTCTTCAAGTCCCTCTCCCCCGGGAGAGGGATTTAGGGTGAGGCAAAATCATAGCGAACGTGAGGGGGTGAGTTCATGGAGGAAGAAGGATTATTTTATGATCCGTTTTGGGTAACAGCCCAAAGAAAAATCCCTTGTCACTCCTTCGTCGTGACTGAGGGATTTTTGTTTTCATCCCTCACTCAGGCAAGCCTGGTCCGGTCTGAAAACAAAAATCCCTCACTGCTTTCGCAGCAAGGGATTTTTCTTTGTAGCGGAGGAAGGATTCGAACCTCCGACCTTTGGGTTATGAGCCCAACGAGCTACCACTGCTCCACCCCGCATTGTGGGTGCAAAAATAGCTTATATAATCTAATCACCAAAATATTTTGTATAATTATTTGTTT
>CAZEYY010000008.1:53340-56219 GCA_964516485.1 uncultured Rikenellaceae bacterium | reverse complement strand
GTTTTATATGCAGAATTCCTCAGGCAGTCTGATATTGAGAATCAGGAAGCATTAAGCTGTTACGAAAGGAGCATAAGTTTTTTTGAAAGACATGGTGACCAGTTTCTGAAGTTTGAAGCTGCCATGGGAAAGGCTTTGCTTCTGGAAGAATCAGGCGAAATAGAAAAATCACTGCTGACCTTGCAATCTGTCCTTTTTGGGACAAAAACAGATGATCCCTTCTCCAATCCTGATCCGGATTTAATAAATGCAAATAATTACTTTCTTAATCTCCTCAAAACAAAATATCAGATATTGAAGAAGCAGTACGGCAAAACAGGTGACAAGGAAATGCTTGTTGCTGCTGCCAGAACCGCTGAGATCATAATTTCTCTCCTTGACAGGATCAGAATCAACATAAGTGAAGAAGAAAGCCGCTTACTGCTCGGCAACCGCTTCCGGGATGCTTATGTAAATATAATTGATGATTATAACAGACTCCTGACACTGACTGGAGATCAGTCATACTTAATAAAGGCTTTTGAGTATTCCGAGAAAAGCAAAATAGCAGGATTGCTGGCTTCTACAAGAGAGCTTAAAGCTACAGAGTTCCATATTCCTGAAAATATGGCTGAGATTGAAAAAGAACTTCAAAATGAGATTGCAATTCTGAATGACCGGCTGTCAGGTAAAACATATTCAGGAGACAGAAGTGATGCACTAATCAGAATGTGGAAAGACAACCTTTTCACTGTAACGCTCAGAAGGGATTCACTTGTTAAAGTTTTTGAAAGGGAATATCCTGATTATTATTCAATTAAATATAATACTAGGGTGCTAAAACCGGAGGAAATACCATCTTTGATAGGTGCGCAGGCCAATTATCTGAGCTATGTTATTTCTGATTCTGTAATATTTCTGAGCATAATAAATTCAGATAATCATAAGCTGCTCTCAATGCATGCTGATTCAGTATTTTTCAATAAAGTGAAGGCATTCCGCAAACTGCTTACAAATCCTGATTTTTCAAATGCACGCAATGATTTTAATGAATTCCGGAAAACAGGCCATTACCTGTATTCTGTTCTCATTGAACCTGCAATTCCTTATCTGACTTCAGACAGGCTGATTATTTCACCTGATAATATTGTATCATATCTTCCATTTGAAACTATACCTGTTAATGAACTACCACTGGAGAAATTATCGTACAGGGATATTGATTTCCTTATGAACAGTTTTGATATATCATACACTTATTCAGCTACTTTTCTATCAGAAAATACAAAAAGGAATTACAGGAAAAGCAGCAAAACAATAGCATTTTCTCCCGATTATTCCTCAGATATCAATATTCAGAATATTCTTCAGCACAGGCAGCAGGAGGGAGATTATCTTGATGAGATTCCGTTTGCACACACTGAAACTGCTTATGTCAGCAAACTTCTTGGCGGAGAACTTTTTGACAACTCTGCTGCAAGTGAATCTGCCTTCAAATCAGAAGCAGGTAAATACGATATTATTCACCTGGCGATGCATACAATACTTGATGACCGCGATCCGATGTATTCAACGCTTGTGTTCAGTTCAGATACGACAGGCAAAAACGACGGCTATCTTCGCACTTATGAAATCTACGGGATTCCCCTGAAAGCAAGGATGGTGGTTCTTAGTTCCTGCAACACCGGAACAGGTATTTTATATTCCGGAGAAGGAATTTTAAGCCTGGCACGGGGATTCATATATTCAGGCAGTGAGGCTGTTGTGATGTCTATGTGGGAAATTGAGGACAGGGCAGGTACTGAAATCGTAAAACTATACTATGATTATCTGAAGAAAGGTTTCTCAAAAAGCATGGCATTAAGAAAAGCCAGGACAGAATTCCTTAAAAATGCTGATCAGCTGCGTTCACACCCGTATTTCTGGTCAACACTTGTTGTGTATGGAGATAACTCGGCTCTATTCAGTAAGAGCTGGAAATATTATATAGCCGGAATTATACTACTTGTTCTGGCTGCAGCTTTTTATGGCAAAAGGCGCTGGTATTCCTGATATTCAGGGTCTTCCTTAACAAGATCAAGAAGAGCTTCCTTGCTCATGTATTTCTTTCTTCTCGCATATTCTTCTCCGGACAGGTTCATTATGCTTGCAATATCCTCAAAGGAAACTCCTTCCGAAAAAAGCCTGAGTACCTGTTGCTGGTCGGGTCTGAGTTTTTCAAAAGCCCTTGCAACAAGCTTCTCGAGAAGCAACTTGTTGCTTTCATCTGTACCGTCATCATCGGGATGATCTGTTACTAGCTCTGTCGTCTTCTGTTTCCTTCTCAGATGACCATTCCATACATTCCGTGCTACCCCGAAAAAATAACCTTTAAGGTCTGTTGTAAGTGTCAGAGATCCTTCCTGTATCTGTTCAAAAAGTATGATTACAGAGTCCTGCAGCACATCTGAAGCATCATCTTCATTACCGCTGTTTTTGTATACATGATC
This sequence comes from uncultured Rikenellaceae bacterium, assembly GCA_964516485.1. Lineage (GTDB taxonomy): Bacteria > Bacteroidota > Bacteroidia > Bacteroidales > VadinHA17 > LD21. The sequence continues at coordinate 53,751 of CAZEYY010000008.1, read as the reverse complement.
CTTAACGAGCCCGTACCAGTTGTCATATACCCAGTTGAGTATCCTGTCATCCTGCTTTCGGATGCCTTCAATTATTTCAATATCAGAATACCTTTTAAACAACACGAATGAAAAGAAGTTGCAGGCGCAAATATAATATTTCCGGTACCATTTCCTGCCGGTCAGTATCATGACGTTAAAATATGTGTACCTGCAATCAGCAAATGTTAAATAGTAATATATTTACTGAAAAAACAGGGTTCAGAATATGGGCTTTCCTTTTGTCAAGCAACCTGATGCCATGGATTGCGGACCGGCATGTCTTAAGATGATTGCTTCTTATTATAAAGTAAATCACTCACTTGAGTCGTTGCGCAAAAGATGTTATATAACACGTGAGGGAGTTTCGTTTCTTGGTTTATCAGAGGCAGC
>CAZEYY010000008.1:0-53240 GCA_964516485.1 uncultured Rikenellaceae bacterium | reverse complement strand
AAAGATGTTATATAACACGTGAGGGAGTTTCGTTTCTTGGTTTATCAGAGGCAGCAGATTCTATCGGTTTCCGGACAATAGGTGTGAAAATACCCTTTGACCTGCTCAATGAAAAAGTTCCACTGCCCTGTATTGTGCATTGGAAGCAGAAGCATTTTGTTGTTGTTTACAAAATTAAGGGTGATAAAATATGGGTTGCCGACCCGGGAATAGGTCATGTTAAATATAACCGGGAGGAATTTGAGGAAAACTGGGCTTCAACAGCCAGGGGGCGCGAAAAAGCAGGACTGGTGCTAATTGTGGAACCGACACCTGCCATTTATGACAAGGAGGCAGGCAGGGAAAACAGGGGTGGCTTCCATTTTCTGCTCAGGTATTTCAGAATCTACAATAAATATTCGGTTCAGATAATTCTGGGACTCATTCTGGCAAGTCTTATACAGCTTGTATTGCCCTTTCTTACTCAATCGGTCATTGACATTGGTATAAATAATAACGACATTGATTTCATTTATCTGATTCTCTTTGCTCAACTGGCCCTTGTACTTGGCAGGATGTCTGTTGAGTTTATCAGAAGTTGGCTTTTGCTGCACATAGGTTCAAGAGTGAATGTTGCAGTGATAAGCGACTTCCTTCAGAAGCTGATGTCTCTGCCTGCTTCATTCTTTGATACAAAGCTTACCGGAGATATCCTGCAGAGGATTGAGGATAATAACAGAATCGAGGAATTTCTTACTTCTGCAAGCCTGAGCATCCTGTTTTCTTTTTTTAACCTTGTTATATTCGGACTAGTCTTATGCATTTACAGCATTAAAATATTTCTTGTCTTCCTCATAGGAGTCACTTTATATATTGTCTGGATTTCCCTTTTCATGCGATCGCGGGCAATGGTTGATCATCAGCGTTTCAGGAAGATGTCAGAATCAGGAAGCAAGCTTATCAACATTGTCAATGGAATGCAGGAGATAAAGCTTACCCGCAGCGAACTCAGCAACAGGTGGGACTGGGAGAAAATCCAGGCTTCGCTTTTCAGCCTGAAAGTCAGGGGATTGTCAATAATCCAGTTGCAAACCGCCGGTGCAACTCTGATAAATGAGATATCAAATATCACAATAACAATAATTGCTGCCACAACGGTACTCAAAGGTGACATGACACTCGGTATGATGCTGGCTGTACAGTTCATAATAGGGCAGATGAATGTTCCTGTAAGTCAGCTTCTGGGCTTCTTCCGGATGGCGCAGGATGCAAAAATAAGCCTCGACAGGCTGGCTGAAATACATAACATGGAGAATGAAGATGCAGATCCTGAGTCACGGCTTAATAAACTGCCTGATAAGAAGGATATTTATATTAATAACCTTTCATATCAGTATGAAGGCCCTCATTCCCCTTATGCATTGAAGGATATAGACCTGTTCATTGAAGCTGATAAAAAGACAGCCCTTGTTGGTGCAAGCGGCAGTGGTAAAACAACCTTGCTTAAGATGATTCTTGGTTTCTATAATCCTGTTTCCGGTGAAATTCTTGTTGGCGACACCCATCTGAAAAATATTAATCTCAGGCTATGGAGAAAAAAAACAGGTGCGGTAATGCAGGATGGATTTATCTTCCCTGATACAATTGCTGCAAACATTGCCCCGGGTATTGATGAGATTGATGCTGACCGGCTTGTGCACGCGGCGGAAATAGCAAATATCAGGGGATTCATTGAATCACTTCCAAACGGATACAATACAAAAGTAGGAGCGAACGGACACGGCTTAAGTGAAGGACAGAAACAAAGGCTGCTCATAGCAAGAGTGATATACAAGAACCCTGATATTGTAATTTTCGATGAAGCAACTAATTCACTCGATGCTTATAATGAAAAAGTTATAGTCGATAACCTTGTAAATTTCTATAAGGGGAAGACAGTTATCATAGTAGCCCACAGGCTCAGCACTGTTAAAAATGCAGATAAGATAGTTGTTCTCGACAGTGGAAGGATAGTGGAATCGGGTACTCATGAAGAGCTCATCGCAAAAAAAGGTGTGTTCTTCAACCTTGTAAAAAACCAGCTTGAACTGGGAAACTGAAGAATCTGATGAAGGAAAACAAAGCTGAAATACGGTATTCAGAACCTGTGAGGGAGATAATGGGCAATCCTCCTGCAACAATTCTCAGATGGGGAAATGTCATGCTGTTTGTCCTTTTTCTGCTGTTTCTGCTTTTTTCCTGGATCATAAAATATCCCGATCGCATACCTGCACCTGTCGAAATCACTACAGAAATACCCCCTGCCACACTTGTAACCAAGGTAACCGGAAGGATCAAGGAACTATGCGTTAACAATAAGGATTCTGTGACAAGGAATCAGCTTCTGGCAGTAACGGAAACAACGGCCTCTGTTGAAGAGATAGCTGCTCTGAGGAAACTCACAACTTCACTTCTGATACCCGAAAAAGCAAATGTTGATTCGATACCTGTCTTAAGCAGACTTGGTGAATTGCAGTCATATTATGCTGTTTTCATGAAAAACCTTGCAACAGTTGAATCTTTTCTCAGAAATGATTATTACGGAAATAAAATAGAGTCAATTAATAAAGAGATTGCAGCTACCGAAGAGTATCTTAAACGCCTGTCTGTAAAGGAAAAGCTGTATTCAGAGAACCTCAGCCTCGAATCTGGAAAACACAGGCGTGATTCGATTCTTTTCTCTAATAAGGTAATACCTGAAAGCGAACTGGAACTTTCTCACCAGGCCTTGCTCAGGACGAAAATTGAACTCCAGCAGGTAAGGCTTGATCATTCTGAAAAATCTATTGAGCTGGCACAAAAGAGACAACTTGTTAAAGACTATTCTATAAGTCGCCTGACAGAAAGAGATAAAATTGTTTCCGACCTTAGGGAGTCTTTTATGATTTTAAAGGCAGAACTGAATATCTGGGAAAACACATATCTGCTTAAATCACCAGTAGATGGTATTGTCACTTTTACAAGATACTGGACAGAAAATCAAATAGTTGTAAGGGATGAGCCAGTGTTAAGCGTAATTCCGCATAAAGCCGGAAATTACCTTGGAAGAATGAACCTTAAAATGTTGCGCTCAGGAAAGGTGAAACCAGGTCAGCTCGTTAATATTAAACTGAGCAGCTATCCCTATCTTGAATATGGAATGCTGAGGGGAATCATCCGGACAAAGTCAATGGTTCCTTCAAAGGATGCATATATAATTGAGATTGAACTTCCCGATGGGCTGACAACCCTGTATGGGAAAAAGCTTGAATTTACCCAGAATATGGATGGTACAGCTGAAATCATTACAGAAGACCTGCGCCTTCTGCAGAAAATGATTAATCCCTTAAGATACCTTCTAAGCAAAAATAAAAGATAGAAATCACCTGCCCGAGTAGGGTTCGTAATCATCATCTTTAGTGAATGATCCTTCTTTTCTTGCCTTATCTGATTTATTGTCAGACTGGTTTGTCTTATTTTTAATGTATTTCTGGTATAATCTGAATGATGCGAATGCAAGCACTGCGGTCAGAAATATTATTTCTTTTGTTTCCATTTTACAAAATATGTTTTATAACATATATTTTCTGCAAAGTTAACTATTCCCTGCAAATGTATACATTCACTTTTCTCTAAAATGCTCAATAGCCCGCTCAGTCAATTTATTAAATTATGCTAAAACTTTGAGTATTATTAAATATTTCAATATTTTCGTACTCTTAAATTTCCCGGTTATGTTTAACTGTGGGAGTTTTAAAATGTGCTGAACCTTAAAGGATTGAATATGACAAAAAAGAATCCGGATGATTCTGTTCTTGATGAACAGTCCGGAACACCTGATGGTGTTGCCGGAATAGGAGATACCGCCCCTGAGCAGCCTGAAAATTCTTCAACAGAGGAGAATAATTCAGCAGATGCTGTGAAAGATACTGAAAATGAGACTGTCAGTATACCGGAAAAACCTAAAAAGAGAAAACGTGCTGTAAAAGAGGAAGCTGTTTTTGAAGATTCTGAAAACGATTCAGAGTCAACAGCTGATGAACTTCCTCCTGTTGACTACAGCGGTTACACTAAATCTGAACTTATTGAGACTCTGGTTCTGCTTATAGACAACAGGGCTCCTGCCGAAATCAAAAATGATGTAGACAGGATAAAAAGCCTGTTTTACAAGAAGCTTAAGCATGAGTCGGAGGAAAGAAAGAATAAATTCCTGGAAGAAGGAGGAAAACCTGAGGAATACCGTCCATGGGTCGATCCCGATGATGCAAGGGTAAAACACCTCCTTGAAAAATACAGGGAAAAGAAGACAGATTACAGTAAGGTTCAGGAAGCTGAGAAATATGAAAACCTGAAAAAGAAATACGAGATAATTGATAAGATCAAGGAGCTTGTAAACAGGGAAGAATCAATAAATAAAACTTTTCATGATTTCAGAGCCCTTCAGAATGAATGGCATGCAACAGGCGTTGTTCCTCAGTCATCACTGAAAGATCTCTGGGAAAATTATCATCATACTGTCGAAGTTTTCTATGATTATATAAAAATCAATAAAGAATTAAGGGATCTTGACCTGAAGAAAAACCTGGAATCAAAGGTTCTTCTTTGTGAAAAAGCTGAAGCACTGCTTCTCGAGCCTTCAGCCGTAAACGCATTCCGGGCCCTTCAGGAGTACCATGATCAGTGGAGAGAGATTGGTCCTGTACCTCAGGAATCAAAAAATGATATCTGGGATAGATTCAGGGAAGCCACAGCTCAGATTAATAAAAGGCATCATGAGTTTTTTGAAAATCAGAAAGATGTCCAGAAGAAGAATCTTGATGCTAAAATTGCCTTATGTGAGGAAGTTGAAGCAATAAGCAAAGCTGATCTGAAAAGCTTCAGGGATTTTGATGAAAAAGCAGAAAAAGTTGTAGAGCTTCAGAAGATATGGAGAACTATAGGTTTTGCTCCAAAGAAACAGAACAATAAGGTATACCAGCGCTTCAGGGAAGCCTGTGACGCATTCTTTGAAAAGAAGAGATCATTCTATTCTGATAACAAGGAAATTCAGATGAATAACCTTCAGAAGAAAATAGATCTGTGCATCCAGGCTGAAGCCCTCCAGGAAAGTACAGACTGGAAATCAACATCCGATTCTCTTATAAGGCTTCAGAAGGAATGGAAGGAAGTTGGCCCTGTGCCAAGAAAACAATCGGAGAAATGCTGGAAACGCTTCAGAAAAGCCTGTGACCACTTCTTTAACAGGAAAACAGAGTTCTTTACTGAGCTTGATACATCTTATGAGGATAATCTTAAAGCCAAGATGGCTCTCGTAGAAGAACTTGAAAACTTCAGTCCCGGCACTGAAGTTCAGGTCGCTTTTGATAGACTGAAGGAGATCCAGAGGAAATGGACTGAAATTGGCTTTGTTCCCTTTGAAAAGAAAGATGAAGTTGCCAACAGGTACAGAAATGCACTTAACAGCCAGTTCGACAGGCTTAAGATTGGTGATGATGACAAGAGCATTCTTAAGTACCGTAACAAACTCGATAACCTCAGAACAAATCCAAAAGCTTCCCGTAAGGTCAGGAATGAGCGCGATAAATTCTTTACAAAAATCAAGCAGCTTGAGAGTGATATAGTGTTGTGGGAAAACAATATTGGCTTCTTTGCAAAGTCATCGAATGCTGATACCATGATACGTGAAGTCAGGGACAAAATAGAAAATGCACGGAAGCTGATAAAAACACTTGAGGAAAAAGTCCGTATGATTGATCAGTCCGGACTTGATGATTAATACAATTAATATAATAGATAAGCCGTGGCAGAAGTTAAATATGTATTTGTGACAGGAGGGGTTACCTCGTCCCTGGGAAAAGGAATTATATCGGCATCACTGGCTAAGCTACTGCAGGCAAGAGGCTATTCAGTCACAATTCAAAAGCTTGATCCTTACATAAATGTCGATCCGGGTACTCTTAATCCCTATGAACACGGGGAGTGCTATGTAACTCTTGACGGAGCTGAAACCGACCTCGATCTTGGTCATTATGAGCGCTTTCTGAACGTGCCTACAAGCCAGGCAAACAATGTAACTACAGGAAGAATATACCAGTCAGTAATAAATAAGGAAAGGAAGGGCGACTACCTCGGTAAAACCGTTCAGGTTATACCTCATATTACTGATGAAATCAAAAGAAGAATAAAACTTGTCGGATCAGGCAATAAATTTGATATTGTACTTACCGAGATTGGAGGCACTGTAGGCGATATAGAATCACTGCCTTACATTGAATCAGTCAGACAGCTTAAATGGGAACTTGGAGCTCAGAATTGTCTTGTTATCCATCTTACACTTGTTCCATATCTGTCATCAACCGGCGAATCAAAAACAAAACCTACACAGCACTCGGTAAAGGAACTGCTTGAGACAGGGATTCAGCCTGATATACTTGTACTCAGGACTGACCGTCACCTGAATGCTGATATCAAACGCAAGGTTGCCCTCTTCTGCAACGTCGAAGAAACTGCCGTAATTGAATCAGTGGATGTGTCAACAATCTATGAAGTGCCGGTTAAAATGCACGAGCAGGGGCTCGACAGAACAGTTCTTCGCAAACTGAATCTTTCAACTGAAATTGAACCCAAACTTGCTGAGTGGAATGAGTTCCTGACAAAACTCAAGAATCCGAAACACACTGTTAAGATTGGAATAGTAGGAAAATATGTTGAACTGCCCGACGCTTATAAATCAATTGCTGAGTCATTTGTGCACAGCGGTGCAATGAATGAATGTGAAATAGAGATTGAATATATTCATTCAGAGGATATTAATGAGAATAATCTGTCTGACCAGCTGAGCGGCCTAAATGGAGTTCTCGTGGCACCGGGTTTCGGTGCCAGGGGAATTGAAGGGAAGATACTTACTGCAAAGTATGCAAGGGAAAACAACCTTCCTTATTTTGGTATCTGTCTTGGCATGCAATGTGCAGTTGTAGAATTTGCCAGAAATGTACTTGGGCTCGAAGGCGCTCATTCAACAGAGATAAACCATAAGACCAGATATCCTGTTATCGATCTTATGGAAGAACAGAAAAGCATAATTGACAAAGGCGGAACAATGCGGCTTGGCGGATATAAATGCAATATTTCAAAGGAATCAAGAGCCTTCGAGGCTTATGGGAAAACTGAAATAGTTGAAAGGCACCGGCATAGGTATGAATTCAATGATAAATATCTTGAAGATTTTAAAAGCCATGGTATGATACCCGTTGGTATAAATCCCGATTCAAATCTCGTAGAAATAATCGAACTTAAGGGGCACAGGTGGTTTATTGGTGTGCAGTTCCACCCGGAATACAGCAGCACTGTCGTTAATCCTCATCCTCTGTTTCTTAGTTTTGTTAAAGCTTGTATAGGATAGTAGCGGAAGGGAGAAAGATTAAAAAGTAAAGGAAACTAAGTTTAACAAATTAAAACACAGAATGGATCGTAACACAATTACAGGAATAGTACTTATATTCCTGATTTTCATAGGTTTCAGCTTATACAATAACAGCAGGCTAAATAAGGGCTATGAACACGCAATAGCTGTTGCTGACAGTTTCTATGCAAAAGGTCAGCTTGAAAATGCCCGTGCTGAATATATTAATGCCCTCCGGTATAAAGCCAATCAGCCTGATGCAGTTGCAAAGATCAATGACCTTAATCAGAAACTTGGTCTTTCTGTTGCAGTCCAGGATTCTGCATCAACAACTGAGCAGAAGAATCAGGCTGAAGCACAGCCAGCCGGTGCTGTACCTGCTGTGACTTCCGATTACGGGATTTTCACTTCGGCTGCCACAGGGGAAAATGAATTCATAACACTCGAAAACAATAAGATAGAACTTAAAATAGCACTAAAGGGTGGGCGTGTGTATTCAGCAAGAGTAAAGGATTATGTTACACATGATTCCCTGCCGCTGATCCTTTTTTCAGGTGATTCCACAGTATTCGGCTTTAATTTCTTTACAAACGATAACAGGGCTGTTCAAACAAATAACCTGTATTTTAAAACTCAGAGTTCACAGACTCTTTATGATGCAACAGGTGAAGCAAAAAGTGTTATACTCAGGCTTGAGGCAGACAATGACAGGTATATTGAATATAAATATACACTTGCTCCTGATAAGTACATGGTTGATTTTGATGTGAACTTCAAGTCAATGGATGGCGTAATTGCATCAAATCAGAACAGCCTAACCTTCGACTGGAAAATGTATATACCCCAGAAAGAAAAGGGGAGGCAGAATGAGGAAAATTATGCGACAATCAAATATAAATATTATCAGGATGAAGTTGCCCAGTTGAAACTGAACTCAAAAAAAGATGTTGAACAGGCTGATATCCCAACGAAGTTAAGCTGGGTTGCTTTTCAGGATCAGTTCTTCTCTGCTGTTATAATGAGTAATGAGTTTTTTCTCAACGGTTCTGTATCTTCTGCTCGTACCGAATCTTCAGTGAAATACATTAAGTACTATACTGCAGAATTGGGTGTCCCGTATAATCCTGCTGCTGCTAATACTCTGAGCATGAAGCTGTATTACGGACCAAACTCAATAACGGTTCTGCGTAAGGAAGGAAATGACCTTGAAAAAATCGTGTTCCTGGGCAGGAATATTATCGAGTGGATCAACAGGTTTATGATAATTCCAATATTTAACTGGCTTGAAAAATATGTTGGAAGTTATGGTCTTATTATACTTATACTGACTATCCTTATCAAAATAGTACTGTTCCCGCTTACTTTCAAGTCGTACCAGTCAACAGCAAAAATGCAGGTACTTAAGCCTCTTGTGGATGAGCTTAGCAAGAAATTTCCAAAACAGGAGGATGCATTGAAAAAGCAGCAGGCCACTATGGATCTTTACAAAAGGGCAGGAGTAAATCCTATGGGGGGCTGTCTCCCGATGTTGCTTCAAATGCCTATCCTTTTTGCCATGTTCCGATTCTTTCCTGTATCGATTGAATTGCGCCAGGAACCTTTCCTGTGGGCAACGGACTTGTCAACCTATGATTCAATACTGAACCTGCCGTTTACGATACCTCTCTATGGAAGTCATGTGAGCTTATTCACAATTCTCATGACTGTTTCAACACTTCTGACAATGAAGATGCAGGGATCATCGCCTGGTTCGGATCAACCCGGTATGAAGCTGATGATGTACATGATGCCGATAATGTTTATGTTTATTCTTAACAACTTCTCATCTGGCCTTACATACTATTATTTCCTGGCTAACGTTCTGACCTACTTCCAGAATGTGCTTTCAAAGAGATTTATAAATGCCGATGCAGTTCTGGCAACTCTCGAGGAGAATAAGAAGAAACCAGTGAAAAAATCAAAATGGCAGCAGACTCTTGAAGAGGCTGCACGTAGAAGAGGGATTAATCCTCCAAAAAAATAACAGTTATAAATAGCTGATCATTAAAAAAGAGAGGGCGTCATTATGAGACACCCTCTTTTTTTTCTAAATCAGCTTTATATTGAATATGATCTTAATGCTTATATATTGTTAAAAATGCTAAAATCCCGTTTGTATTAAGAAAAATATCATATTTTAGTCAAATACATGCGGGAAAATGGGGAAAAAGTTTAAGAATAAAGATTTAGCTGCCCGGTTGGGCGTGTCTGGTACTCTGGTTTCGCTTGTTTTGAACAATAAAGCGGATGAACAGGGAATAAAAAAGGAAACTCAGGAAAAAGTACTCACAATGGCCCGCCAGATGGGCTTTTTTGGCAAATCATCAGGCGAGAATGAAAATTCATATCCGGTAGAAGATAAGCCGGGCGTTCTTGGGATGATAGTCCCGGCACTAAATGATCCCTTTGTAATGCAGATTGCACCATATCTGCAGAAAGCCTTTGCAAGCATAGGTGTTGGTTTCTCTGTTATAACAAAAGACGTTGATGATCAGAGATATGACAGGTTGATCGGGTCCTTCAAAAAATTCTACAGCGGACTGATACTCTATGGAGACACTGCAGATGACAATACAGTAAGAGCGCTCAGAAATGCCGATTATCCTTTTATTGTACTTGAAAAGGAGTTCAGAAGTCTTAGATTAAACACGGTTTCAACTGATTATAATGCAGGTGCAAGGCTTGTTGTTAATCATATTGCAAAATTAGGGTATAAGAATATTATTGTATTTTATGCAAGAAGCAGTCAGCAATCCTTTACCACGGAAATAAAGGAGATAACTGATACAATAAGCATGTTTCCTGCCCTTAACAAACCTGTCCTTATTGAACTTGATCCTACTTTAACAGGAAATGATATAGATTTTAGTAAATTTGAGTACCTGCTTCGCCCTCCATACAGGGCCGATGCAATGATAGTTATGAATGCAGGCCTTGTTTATCCGATAATGATGCTGCTGCGAAAGAAAGACATTAAGATCCCTAAGGATATCGCCCTGATATCTATGGAGGATAATATTGGTTTTGATCTTTTGTATTCGCCGGTTACTGCTATCAGAAAACAGATTCCCGGAATGGCAGTTAAGGCAGCTAACATGATCTGGAGCGAAGTCAAGAATTCGGGGAAAGGTAAATATAAAAGGCAGGTTGTGCTGGCTCCTGAATTCATTATCCGTAACTCATGCGGCTCAAAATGAAAACTAAAATCAAAAAATATGAGAAGAACTGCATTCTTTCCGGCAGTATTGCTGATCCTCCTTATTGGTTGCTCTGAGGACCATCTGATAATCAACAGTGAATACCGGGATCTTGTTGATGCCAGGTTTAACGATAAAAGAGTGCTGGCCGCCAACAGGAATGAAGATTTGTTCTCAGTATTTGATAAAGAACTTAATATTCACCAGGTTGAAGCGCTTAAATTCCTTTATGCCTTTATGCCTATCAGCGATCTGGCTGATTATGATGGTGAATTCTTCCTTTCAAATGTGAATCTTGCCCTTGAAGCAAGAAATGAGGTCAGTTGGGGTAAAAGTATCCCTGATTATATTTTCCTGCATTATGTATTACCGCCTCGTGTTAATAATGAGAACCTTGATTCGTTCCGCATTGCATACTATGATGAAATACATTCAAGGATAAATTCCCTGCAATTGCGTGAGGCAGCACTTGAGATAAACCACTGGTGCCATGAGAAGGTTGCTTATCAGCCTGCTGATATAAGGACTTCAGCTCCAATGGCTACAATTCTTTCGGCAAGAGGACGTTGCGGAGAAGAATCAACTTTTACTGTCGCAGCCCTCCGCACTGCAGGTATACCTGCTCGACAGGTATATACACCGCGATGGGCTCATAACGATGATAACCATGCCTGGGTAGAAATATGGGACAACGGTGAATGGTTTTACCTTGGCGCATGCGAACCGGAACCAGTGCTCGACCGTGGATGGTTCACTGAACCTGCACGCCGTGCCATGCTTATACATACTAAATCATTCGGAGCGGCATACGGTCATGAAAATGCAATAAAAAGCTGCAATAACTATTCTGAAGTTAATAATCTTGCAAAATATGCTGTAACGAAGCGGATCATAGTCTCTGTCAGAGACTCTGAAGGGAATCCTGTTAAGGATGCAAGTGTTGAATACAAGCTTTATAATTATGCTGAATTTTACACACTTGCAAATGTTCCTGCTGATGAAAACGGTATTAGCAGCCTTGAAACAGGTCTTGGCGATCTGCTTATCTGGGCATCAAAGGATGGACTTTATGATTTTAGGAAAATTACAGTCGAAATGACTGATACTTTAAATCTTGTTCTGGGGACATCTGCCGATATTGTACCGCATATTGACCTCGACCTTGGAGTGCCTCTTGAAAGGTCTCCTCTTCCCGGATTATCTGCTGAGCTTGTAAAATTGAATGATATGAGGCTTAATGAAGAAAACCTTATCCGACAGGAATATACTGATTCATGGATCAAGCCTTCTGAAGTCATACAGTTTGGAACTGATAGATCAATTGATACAACACGGCTGATGAGCATATTTTCGAGAAGCATGGGAAATTATAAGGACATTTACACATTCCTTTCGATCGTACCTGATTCCCTTATTGATCGGGCCCTCGATATGCTGGATGTTCTTGCAGATAAGGATCTAAGGGATACAAAGGCTTCTGTTCTTTACGATCACCTTATATATTGCAGAAAATCAGTGTCCTTACCTGTATCAGGCATAAATGAGTTTTTTGTTAAATATGTTCTGAATCCAAGGGTGAGCAATGAAAATCTGGCTCCCTGGCGAAGTTATTTTCAGTCTGCTCTTACTGAGGCAACAATAAATGAAGCAATCAAAAATCCTTTAGCTCTGGTTGATTATCTTAACAGGGAAATACGAATAGAAGGGGAGGAGAATTATTACAAAACTCCACTTACTCCAATAGGTGTTAATGAATTAAAGGTTTCTGATGCATGGTCACGCACAATCTGCCTTGTTTCAATGTTCAGAAGCCTTGGCATTCCTTCACGACTGGAGGAAGGTCGGCTTGTGCCACAGTATTTTGCTGAGAATGAATGGCATGATGTATATTTCAGCGATCAGACTCCCCCTGCTGATGAAAGAAGCTATGTAAGATTTGTGTCGAAAGAAGCAAGACCGGTTCCCGAGTATTACATACATTTCACTCTTGCACGTTTTGACAACGGAAGGTATGTTACCCTTGAATATGATTTTAACAGGAAGGTAACTGACTTCAAAACTTTCCTGGCTCTTCCGCCCGGAAAATACATGCTTGTAACAGGGAACAGGATCTCTGACAGTAAGATTCTTTCAACACTTGATTTTTTTGAATTACAACCTGACGAGAAGAAAACTCTTGAAATCAAGCTCAGACGTGAAATTGTAACACCCAATATTTCAGGCAAGCTTGATCTTACAAACCTTTTTAATGTTTTGCCGGCCTCGGACAAAATCCGTAAAAGCATTAGTGAAAAAGGTGCTGTGATTCTATGGATCGACACTGAAAAAGAACCAACGAAACACATTTTTAATGATCTTCCCGTACTAAAAACTGAATTTGACAAGTGGGGTGCCTCTTTTATTTTCCTGACTGAAAAAGCACAATCAAATGCCGTCGGTTATCAGGCATCACTGAAGGGCATGCCTGAAAATTCGATTTTCGGAACTGACAATAATCTGGAGCTCCTGGGCTCTGCAATAGATAAGTCTTCGCTTCCCGATGAAAAATTACCTTATGTTCTTATGATCGATGGGAGGGGAAATTTTCTTTACAAGTCACAGGGATACAGGATTGGCATTGGAGAACAGATTCTTAAGAATATAAGATAAATTTATCTGATATACTGCTTTTTGAACTTGTTGAAAACTGTTCATATCCATTCAAGCATATTTTTGTTGCTGTAATATAATTCTGATATATTTGCTTCTGTATTGGTGTTGCATTGAAATAAAATCATTGCAATGAAAAGGGAATGCGGTCAGAATCCGCAACAGTACCCGCTGCTGTGAAACCCGATCGTTCTAACGATGATGGTTTTATGAATTACCTGCCACTGTCCGCCGGCTGGCGGATGGGAAGGCTTCATGAAACCGGGATAAGTCAGAAGACCTGCCAGATACTCCGATGTTCAAAGCTTTCGGGAATAAAAGCGCGAATCAAATCTGATTCCGGCTTCAATTTCCATAAACTCTGAATAAAGGACAACCAAAGGTTAACGTGGTAATTGGTTTTGGTAACTATTGTTCAGATGAATAACAAATTCTGTGGGATTACAAGAAAAATGAGCATGCTGGGTTCATTCACAGTGTTCTTTTCTTTATTACTTTCTGCACAGGATGCATTTCTTGACGACACCGTTAAGATAAATGAGGTTATAATCACAAGCCACAAGGTTAACAGGTTTCCTTCGGGTTATAAAATCATCAGGTTTGATACTGCTTTGCTGAATGAGAACAGTCATGAATCACTTTCATCCGTTCTTGCACGGAATACTGGCATTTCGGTAAAAAGTTACGGACTGAGTGGCCTGTCAACACCTTCTTTCAGGGGAACAGGTGCAAGCCATACATTAATACAGTGGAACAATATTGCAATCAATAATCCGATGCTCGGCCAGTCAGATATTTCCCTTATCCCTGCGGGCTTGTTTGATGAAGTCGAAATTCTGAGCGGTGGAGCATCCATGATAACAGGAAATGGTGGAATCGGAGGAACAATAAATGTCATGAATAAGCCATCATGGAGCGAAGGAACATTTATTGTGCTAAATCCTGTGGCAGGCAGTTTCGGCAGATATACCGGGCTTGCAAAGGTTAAAACAGGAAATTCACATTTTCAATCTGTTACTCGAGCCTATCTGCAATACGGCAAAAACGATTTTACATACATCAACAGGGCGCTTAGTTCAACACCCGTTAAGGAAAGAATGACAAACAGTGAGTCTCTTGGCAGGGGACTTGTTCAGGAATTGTATTTCCGGCGTAACAGGAACTCTTTAAGCGCTCGTATGTGGTATCAGAATTCTGACAGGAATCTTCCGGCTTCAATACTAACCGGCACAGCGTCTGCTAATGAAACCCAGTTTGATGAATCACTGCGAACGGTTCTTAATTACGAAGGAAACAAAGGCTGGTCTGAGTATTTTCTTACTGCATCTTATAACCTTGCCAACCTTAATTATACTAATAAACTTGCTTCAATCTATTCTGACAACAAAAGCGGATCACTTGTATTTAAGGCTGGCTTTCAGCACAGGCTGAACAATCTAATTCAGGCAAGAACAATATTTGAGGATGAAAATTCATGGGTAAGTTCAGTTAACTATTCTGACGATCTGATGAGTAGAAATCTTTTTTCCCTGACAATGATTGCCGAGACAAGATCTCTGGGCCGTATTGATGGCAGTCTTGTTCTTAAGGGGATGATGGATCAAAAAAAACTGCTTGTTCCTGATTTTTCAGGAGGATTGCAGTACAGACTTTCAGAATCACAGAATTATTATATTAAAGGCAGTTATTCACGGAGCACAAAAGTGCCTACCATGAATGACCTTTACTGGATTCCTGGTGGAAATTCTGATCTGAAAAATGAAATCTCAAATAGTACTGAACTGACACTCGATATGGTGCAGAAAATATCAGGATCTGTCAGCCTTAAATTCAATGCAACACTGTTCAGTAACTTAATTAGCAACCTGATACAATGGGTTCCCGGACCTTTTACTTACTGGACTGCCGAAAATGCCGGAAAGGTTAGTACAATGGGAGCAGAGTCAGCTTTTTCTGCTGAATATTCATCTGGAGGACTGTTTGCAAAGATTGATTTCAACTATTCCCTGACAAAAGCTTCAAAAACAGCTTCATTAAGCAGTGGTGATGACCTTATTGGCAAACAACTTATCTACATTCCAGTACATTCTGCAAACAGCTCCCTTCATGTACGCTATAATAAATTTTACTCTGTCCTTTCTTCTGTTTATACCGGCAAAAGGTACACTGTTGCTGATAATTCATCATATCTGCCTGATTATCTTATTAATTCTATTACAGTTGGTTATGAGGTTGTAAAGAATCAGAATAAATATAACATCGGATTTCTGGCTGACAATTTTTTAAATACTGCTTATGAATCTGTTGCCTGGTACCCACAACCTGGCCGCTCGTTCGCACTTAAAATTAATATACAATTTAAACTTTGAAGATGAAGAATTCTCTGCTATTAACCCTCGTACTTTTTTTATTGATCTCATGTACAAAAGATCCTGATAACGAAAATGATACCTTTCTCTCTGGTAATGGTATCTTCCTTCTGAACGAAGGCAATTTCATGGGAGGAAATGGTTCTGTTTCATTCTATTCATACGATTCACTCAAAATCTACAATGACCTGTTTGCCGTCACAAACGGCCGCCCTCTCGGCGATGTTCCAAACTCACTTGCAATGACCGGTGAGAGAATCTATGTTGTCGTTAATAACTCAGGCAAGATTGAAGTTATTGATAAAAATAATCTTGAATCTGTTGCAACAATTTCAAAACTGAAAGCTCCCAGAAATATTGGTGTTATAAGTAGTTCAAAGGCTTATGTTACCAGTCTGTATTCCGATTCAATCACTATTCTGGATCTTACAAATAATTCAGTTTCAGGTTATATTAACATCAAAAAGACCTCTGAGGCAATTGCCGTTATCAGGAACAGGGCCTATGTTTCAAACTGGGTTGGAGGGAATAAAATATTTGTTTTGGATACCGACAATAACAAGGTAATTGATTCTGTTGAAGTTGCAATGGAGCCGGAAAGCCTTGTAATTGATAAAGACAAAAACCTGTGGGTACTGTGCAACGGAGGCTGGAAACGCGAATACTTTGCAGAACTGATATCGGTAAATACATCAACTAATGAGATTGCAAAAAGGATTGTATTTCCTGACAGGAACTCTTCGCCTTCATGCCTTCAGATTGATGGCAGTGGTTCAACACTTTACTTCCTGAGTTCAGGAATATTCAAACTTAAAACTGATGCTTCCGCAATCCCGCTTACTCCTTTTATTCCACAGAGTGGAAGGTATTTTTACAAGCTTGGCATAAATCCTGTAAATGGTGATATTGTAACAACTGACGCTGCTGATTTTCAGCAAAATGGTCAGTTGCTGATTTATAAGAACAACGGGGAATTTAGTGTAAGTGCTAAAACTGAAATAATCCCGGGAATGATGATATTCAGGCTAAATGATGATTTCTCAAAATAATGAGGTGCTATCTGAAATACTTTTATTTTGAAAGAATTGTTCATACAATTGCTTTTATCTCAGCTGCTCTTATATTTTCAACCTGCACCGGACCAAATAATAAAAGGATTGAAAATAACGCAGAGACAGAAGAAATCGTAAAAGTAGCCCGGGGACTTGAAATAATTAAGCTTAAAGACTTTTCTGAAGTATTAATCCGGAATCCCTGGCAGGGGGCAAGCAATGTTACAATGAAATATATTCTTGTAAGAGATAAAAAATACATCCCGGAAAATACTCCTCCGGAGAGTGTGATCATTGTACCTGTCAGAAAAATGGTTTGCATGTCGACAACTCATGTTGGAATGATAAGCGCGATTGGAGAGGAAAAAAGCATCAAGGGAATATCTGGCGCTGATTTTCTGTATTCCTCCTCTCTGAAAGACAGCTTTATAAATGGTGAAATTTCAGAGGTTGGCTATGAAACAAATATCAACCATGAAATAATTATTAAGATCTCACCTGATCTTCTTATGATGTACGGAATAGCAGGAGAGTCAGCCAGCCATATTAACAAGATGCAGGAACTTGGCTTTAAAATTATGCTTAACGGAGATTATCTCGAAACTGATCCTTTAGCCAAAGCAGAGTGGATTAAGTTATTTGGTGCACTGTATTGCAGAGAGGAAAAGGCTGACAGCATCTTTAACTCGGTTGCTGAAAACTATAACAGGACTAAAGCAATAGTATCTGCTAAATCAACTGAAAGACCCACTGTACTGCTTGGACTTCCCTTTAAGGACACCTGGTTCATATCACCCGGTAACTCATTTGTAAGCAGGCTTATAGAAGATGCCGGAGGAAGGTATATCTGGAAGAATACTGTCTCTGAGACATCAATGCCTTATGGTCTTGAAAATGTTTATGCTCAGGCCATAAATGCAGATTATTGGATGAATATAGGAACTGTAAAAAGCAAATCTGAGATATCTCTAGTTGATGAGCGTCTAAGGGATCTCAGATGTTATGTCAATGGAAATCTGTACAATAATAATAAGCGTGTATCTGCAGCAGGAGGTAACGACTACTGGGAAAGCGGTGCCGTCAATCCTGACATTGTTCTGATGGATATTGCATCTGTTCTGCACCCTGAGATCTTTCCTGATTATAAGCCGGTATATTATCAGAAGATTGAATAAAACAATATGAAGTCACCTGACAGCAGAACGGAAACTGGTATGTTATTCCCACGAAAGAGGCTTTTCTTGATTTTTCTGCTTCTTTTTTCACTTTTATTTATACTGTTTTCGCTTGATCTGTTCCTTGGCTCTGTTTATCTAAGGCCCGGGGAGGTAATAAAGGCACTGTTTTCTGAATCAGAAAGCTATTCACAATTAATACTTCTTAAGTTCAGACTTCCAAAAGCAATGACGGCGCTCCTTGTGGGAGCCGGACTTTCGCTCAGTGGCCTGCAGATGCAGACAGTCTTCAGAAATCCTCTTGCCGGACCTGACGTCTTGGGTATAACTTCCGGAGCCAGCCTGGGTGTGGCCTTTGTTATCCTTGGCTTTTCATTTGCTATGCCTGCACTTAGCATCAGTGGTCTGGGAAACTGGATTCTTGTTGCAGCAGCCTGGGCCGGTGCAGGATTGGTAATGATGCTTATACTTGTTCTTGCAACACGCATTAAGGATATCATGACAATTCTTATTCTCGGAATTATGCTGTCGAGCGGGATCTCAGCAATAGTGATTCTTCTGCAGTATTTCAGCAGCGAATCTCTTCTGAAATCCTATGTTATCTGGACTATGGGAAGCCTGGGCAACCTGACCTCCGGACAGTTGCTTGTTCTTGCCATATCTGTTTCAGCAGGCATAGTACTTAGCCTCTTTTCTTCAAAGATGCTGAATGCCTTGCTATTGGGAGAAAGCTATGCAGGCAGTATCGGCCTGAATGTGAAATTTGCAAGGATTATTGTCTTCCTTTGCACAAGCATACTTGCAGGAAGCGTTACTGCCTTTTGCGGTCCCATTGGTTTCATAGGAATTGCTGTTCCTCATATTGCCAGAATTCTGTTCAGAACATCTGACCATAAGGTACTTATTCCGGGAACACTGCTGATTGGTGGCAGTGTACTGCTTTTCAGTGACATAGTAGCTCAATTACCGGGTTCTGAAAAGGTTCTCCCGCTTAATGCCGTTACTTCGCTTATTGGAATTCCGGTTGTGATATGGGTAATAATGAATAATAGAAAATACACCGGAATTTACTGATGAATAGATTGTCGGATAATATATTGACAATTGATGCACTGAAAACTGGTTTCAGATCAGGAAGGGCTTCACGAGTGCTTCTGAATGATTTCAGTACCTCAGTCACACAGTGTCAGCTTATTGCTGTAATTGGGAAAAACGGATCCGGTAAAAGCACCCTGCTCAGAACAATAACCGGACTTCAGGAAGCACTGTCAGGCAGAATAATACTTGATGGATCGGACACAGTCAGTTACAGTAAAATGGAGCTTGCAAAAAAGGTAAGCTACATTTCAACAGAACCTGTACGTGTGGCGAATATGAATGTTTACGAACTGGTGTCACTGGGACGATTTCCCTATACAGACTGGACAGGCCGGATCGATCAGGCAAATCACCAGGCAATTCTCTCTGCAATTGAAAAGACAGGAATGAAGGAATTGATTTCTGTCCCGGTCGGAGAATTATCTGACGGTGAACGGCAACGAGCAATGATTGCTAGGGTTATGGCTCAGGAAACCAGGTTGATGATTATGGATGAACCTACTGCTTTCCTTGATATAGGCAGCAAATTTGAAATTACTCAACTCCTTCATGATCTTGCCAGATATGGCAACAGAACAATAATTTTCTCCACTCATGACCTTCATCTTGCAATGAATCATGCTGATAAGATTTGGTTGTTAAAGAACTCAGGACTTGTTGAAGGAGCACCTGAAGACCTTATGCTTCAGGGAGAGTTTGATCACATATTTGATTCATCATCAGTGAAATACGATGCTGAACAGGGAACTTTCACATTTTCAGATAAATCAGGAGGAAGTATTTATATTGAAGGGGAGGGAGTCATGCGGGGATGGACAGAAAAAGCCCTGATAAGGGCCGGATATACAATTTCATATGACCGGACTGAAGAATTTATTATTGTCCCTTCAGCAAAAAATACTCAGTGGAAACTAATTTCAGGCACCAGAACTGATGAATTCAATTCCATCTACGAGTTGCTCAGATTTCTTAAGACTACTGCCTGAAATATTTTCTGTAATTCTCAATAAATGATCCAATGTTCTCAACTGCGAGCTTTTTTGCAATTATTTTTTTATTCCTGTCAAGTATGTAAACCATTGGAGTTGACTGAACGTTAAAATAATAGTCAAAATGACTGGCTCTTGTTGGATCCCATCCGTTTATCCAGGTAAGCTTGTTTTCCTCGATATATTTCGACCATTTTTCTTTTTCAGCAGTTGTGCATACGGCAAATATCTCTATATCATCACTTTTGGCCTTTTCGTACCAGTCCCTTAGCTTTGGTGTTGCCTCTTTGCAATGTCCGCAATCAGGTTCCCAGAAATAAAGGATTGTAAACTCCTTTTCCACATCATATAAAGAAACAAAAATCCCCTTGTAAGAATCCATTACAAGGTTTTGGGCTTTTTTACCAATAAGATTTGGTCGTATGAGTTCAATCTGCTTGCGTAAATCATCCTTGAATTCTTTTGTCACCCAGTCAGCCTTTCCTGTAAGGTAGATATCGTCAGCAAGTTTAACCATAACAGCATCATGTCCCATTATTTCGCTTGTTCTGAAATGGTTGAACAGGAAAACTGATACAAACTGAAACATCTTGTAGTTGTCTTTGCACTTTGCAATTATCCGGTCTATTTCCTTATTAATTGAGTCGGGAGCCTGAATAACGACATTTGCAAAAAAGGTATTGAGCTTTGCATGAAGAATTGGTGTACGTATGAGTCGTTCATCGGTGAAACTGATATTGTCAAAGAAATGATCTTTATTGTAATTATAATTCATCACCCATTTCAGCGAATCAGGGTTTCTGACACCTGCAGGCACAGAAAAATCAGGGATTTCTGGAGGTAGTATTGCCCTGACAAGAGTTGCAAGCATATTTCCTTTGTTTTCTGAAATTACATTATTAAGGTACTCCTTCATCTGCTTTTCCTGATCATTCTGAGCAAGTGTAAGCAGGCTGGTAGAATCTTTATTGTCTTTGCTGTTCTGAGCCCTCTTCACCAGGTTTGACATGTTTTCCTGCATCCTGCCCCAGTTCTTCTGGTAAGATACAAAAGCTGAATTTTCGTCTGATCCTGTGAATTTCAGTGTGTTGATGTAATCCTTGTAGTTGCAGCTTATACTGAATACCTGATCTTCAGGCATCAGTATCTCAAAATATGTTCTGCCGGGCAATACTATCATATATATTCCCTGTGGAAGAGCCTGGTTCCCTTTTATTACTGCTTTGCCGTAATTATCAAGCTTAGTTGTGTCCTGAATGTACTGTTTGTCACCAAGATGATACGCCAGGTAAATTGTTGAATCCTTTAGCCCGTTTATGGTAACACCTATTTCATAACCTGTTTTTAACTGGCTGAATATCAGGATTGAAGAGCAGGTCAATAAGACAAACAGAAGGGACTTTTTTAACATAATCTGCTTATTAAAAATCAATTGCAAAATTAGTCAATGCAATTTCTCTGCCAAAATGAATGGATTTAATATTAATAAATATATTGTATTTTTGAGATATGAACAATCCGGAAAACATTAAGATCTCTCTGCTTATACCAGTTTATAATTATGATATAGCAGTCCTGGTTGCAGGCATGAAAAGTGCCATGGGTGTTGTTCCTGAATTTACGGAGATCCTTATCGGCGATGATGCATCGACTCCTGAGTTCAGGGCAATGTATAATTCACTTGCAGGCAACGGGGTAAGAGTAATATCATCTGAAAAGAATATTGGCAGGGCTGCGACAAGAAATAAGCTTGCGCTTGAAGCTTCAGGAAATTATCTGCTCTTCATTGATGCCGATATGCGTTTGTCAGGCACTGCCGAAACTTACCTGCTGAAATATATAAGTTTCCTTGGCAAAGCCGATGTTCTTTGCGGCGGAATTAATTATTCCGATAATGCTCCCGGTGATCCCGACAAACTTTTACGCTGGAAATATGGAAAGTGGAGGGAGCAGAGAAAAGCCTCAGAAAGGAACAAACGTCCTTATTCTGACTTTTCAACATTCAATGTTCTTATCGCCAAATCAGTGTTTTCAAGGATCCGGTTCTATGAGGAACTCAAACAATACGGTCATGAGGATACCCTGCTGAGTTTCCAGCTGAAAAATGCCGGGATAAAGATTCTTCATATTGACAATTGTCTTATACATGAAGGCCTCGAATCAAACAGGGAATATCTCGAAAAGGTTAAACTCAGCATTGAGAACCTGAGTATGCTCTTAGATAAGGTGACTGATAAAAGCAGTTTCTGCAGTACACTTACAATGCTAAGATCATACAGGACCCTTGGATTTTTAAGATTGTCTCTTCTACTGGCAGGTATCTTCATAAGGTACAGGGAGCGCATGGAAATCGCACTGGAATCTGGTAATAAATCTAATTACTTCTTTGTTTTCTACCGCATGTGTATGTTCTGTACCTATAGGGAAATACACAGAAGAAAAAATATAATTGCAATTTTCTAAAATGCTTATTCTGTGTGGTTTAATAATGCGAATAGGCAAATTTAAATAAATTGTTATTGTCATTCGCAAGTTATCTGAAACAAATTTTTATATTTCAGTTTTTATCATAGTCATATTTCCGTCAGTTCGCTTAACTGCTTTCAGGATAAAATCAAACCTGTCAGTCATAGTGCACAGAAAAAAATCAGTGGGAGGTGAGAAGTCAATATTTTGCCTGTTAAAGAATCTTTTCCCTGATGTATTCCGCAAATCCATAATTTCCCTGGTGCTAACAGGAGTTGTTCCTTCAAGTCGTGAGGCAATCAGCCTGGCGCATAGAAGATCCTCTTCAGCTGATTCTTCTGCCCTGTAACCCATTGCAACAAGAAAGACCTTTTCCGGATTAATATGTTTTATGTAGCGGACAATCGCTGCAGCATTTACAAAGCTTCCAGTAATTACATGTTCAGCCTTAACTGCATTTATTAAGCCCTGTGTGCCTGCAGTAGTTGTGTGTATAATTGTTCTTCCTTCAATATTTCCCTTAAGTATTTCAGTGGGACTATTGCCAAAATCGAATCCCGGTACTTTCTTCTCCTCCCTTTCTCCGACAAGCAGTGCTCCGGGATATCTTTCCCTGAGTCTGAATGCCTCTTCAACAGCTGAAGTAGCAATAATCTGTGAGGCTCCTGCATCGGCAGCATAGCATTCAACAGAAAATGCCCTGAATACATCTATTATAACTGCAAGGCCTTCGGCTCTGCCAGCACCTTCAACAAATTCACTTATCTCAATCTTCATTTATACTTATTCTGAGGAGCAAAATTAGTACAATTTAGTATATTTGGGTATAATCTATCTGTCATGGGAAATCTTGTTACATGGGTACTTGCCCAGATTAAAAGAATTAACGATGCTATCTGGCACACACCGATTTCAGAAATCTCAAAAGGAAAAACTTTCCTTATCAGGCAGGTCAGAATAATCGTTATTGCGGCAAGAGGATTCTCAGCTGACAAGGTTCAGCTCAGGGCATCAGCTCTTACATTTTATTCTCTCTTATCTGTTATCCCTGTTGCCGCAATAGCTTTTGCAATAGCTAAAGGTTTTGGCCTTGACAAGAATCTCGAAGATCTGATAACAAAAGAGTTTTCTTCACACCAGGAAATTCTCAACTGGCTTCTTTCCAGTGCCAGGAGCGCTCTTGAGGAAACAAGGGGAGGCTATCTTGCCGGTGTAGGTATGGTCATTCTTTTCTGGTCTGTTATGTCACTGCTCGATCATATTGAGAACTCCTTCAACCATATCTGGCAGATAAGGTCCGCAAGACCGTGGTACAGGAAATTTACAGATTATCTGACTATTATGCTTATTGCTCCGGTGTTTATCATTCTTTCAAGCAGTATGACGGTTTTCATCTCAACCTACCTTACGGAGTTCATGGAAAGAGCTCCAATTCTCGATTATTTTAAACCACTTGTATCATTTACATTTAAGTTTACACCATATTTCCTTACATGGTTTGTCCTTACGGTATTGTTCATGATAATGCCAAATACAAAGGTTAAATTCGTACCGGCTCTCATATCAGGGATAATTGCCGGAACTGCAGTTCAGCTTTTACAATATGTTTATATCGACCTTCAGTTTGGAATTACAAAACTGAGTGCAATTTATGGAAGCTTCGCCGCTGTTCCTCTTTTTATCCTGTGGTTGCAGTATACATGGCTTATAATCCTGCTGGGTGCTGAGTTGTCCTTTGCCAATCAGAATATTGCCAATTATGAATTTGAGTCAGGATCGCTTAACATAAGCTACTATCAAAAAAGGGCGCTTACTATGATGATAATGAATATAATAGTTAAGAAATTTGAAGTAGGTGAAAAACCAATCAGCGCCGAAAATATTGCTGTTAATCTGAAGGTGCCTGTAAGAATTGTCAGGGATCTGCTTCAGGATCTGAGAGATGTTAACCTTGTTTCTGTTGTCCATGAAAACGAAAGGAAGGAACGCCTTTACCAGCCTGCACTTGATATCAGCAAGCTTTCAGTCAGCTATGTTCTGTCGAAGATCGACAGGTTTGGCAATGAACATTTTTCAATTCATCGTTCAAAAGAATATGAAAAGGTTGTTTCAATGCTTGACAAATTCGACAGGATGATACATAAATCCGATTCGAACGTGCTGATAAAAGACTTATAAGGATACTTTGCCCTTTTGTTTTGAAGATTTTTGTATTTCGTCCTTCAGAACAAAATCAACGAACTCTGAGTAGGAGTTCCACTCATGAAAGAAATAGTGTGGCCACGGTACTGTGATTAGCTTTGTCCCCTCAGCCTTTGTCCAGTAGTTCTGCAGGTTTTTTGCAGGGAATACCCTGTCGGAATCACTCATTACCGCATAAGTCCATTTTAGGCCAGGCTCCCTTTGTTCCATTATCCTGTTATACAGCCAGCGGAGTTCATCATGAAGAGACTTTATAGTGCGGTGGGGAACCCTTTCTGTATTAAAAAGGTATGTCTTTTTATCGCCAAATACCCTGAGATAAAACTTCTCAATATTTTCATCTGTAATATTATTCAGGGTGCCTTCAAATACATTGACTGGAATTCCCAATGTATCATCTGCAGGAACGGGAGTGCCGTTAACAGCAATTGTGACATCAGGTACTATGCCTGTTTTCGAAATAAGGTACTCTGCAGCCCAGACTCCAAGTGACCATCCAATAAGTGTAATCTTTGCATACTTTTTTGTTTCCGGAAGCACAAGAGCTTCATCGGCAGAATAATTGTAAAACAGTATGAAATCAAACTCATCTGAACACAAGGGGACAAACATATTTTCGTCATTGCCCCATCCTCCAAAAAAAACAATAAGATGCTTGTTTTGTTCCCTTCTTCTTATGTAAGTCTTCATAGACTTAATTATACCCTTAGAATATTACCCTTTGTATAAATCAAAGATAAAACTATTTTGAAATTATATAACTATCGGTTTTCAGTATAAATTATGGTAACTTTTGCATTCATGGCCTCACCCTAAATCCCTCTCCCAGGAGAGAGGGACTTTAAAACCAGATTGTGATTTGTTTAACAATGCATTTGTCCTTCCCATCTTCCTTGGGAGAGGGGGGATAAGAGAGGGTGAGGCCGAAAAGAAATATCTAATAGACATTTTATTATTAATTCCCGATACTCATATTAAATTATTATGAATGAAGGTGAAAAAGCAGACAAAAAAAATAAGAGGAGGCAGGGTAGTAGTGATAATCTGGGAACGAGCCCTATTAGTGAGATAAGACCCGTGTCTACTGTCTGATAAAAGGATGAAACCATAGTAAGCTGGCGCATTACCTCAGGTTTCTGATGTGAAAGTCAATGTCTGCAATACAATCCTGTTGATTTCACTTCTACCCTTACCAAGCTCCTCTTAATATCTTTAGGCATACGCCTAATAACAAAAATACATAATAATTCAATAAAACAAAAATTTGTGTACAGATATTATGACTAACGTATGTGGAATTATGAGAAATTAATTACTAAATTTGATGGAAACCATCACTTTCGGTGAAAATAATGGCAGCTGAGCTTGAAAATATAACTTATGGTGACGGCGGTGGATTCCGGTCTTCCTACATTAACGATTCGGGAGGAATATGGCATTTACATCCGGAATTTGAACTTGTTCTTAATATTAAAGGGAATGGTACCAGAATAATCGGCGACAGTGTTGAACTTTTCGACCATTACGACATGGTACTTCTTGCAGGTGATATTCCGCATTCATGGAACTACTATAAGCCAAACGACATACTTCCCGACAAGCATGGAATTATGCTTCATTTCAGAAAATCATCACTTGGGGATGCCTTCCTTGCACAACATGAATTAAGCTCACTTAACAAATTGTTGTCAGATGCTGAAAGAGGACTTCTCTTTTCAGTAGAAGATGCAAAAAAAGCTGAGAAATACCTTATTCAGATGATTGATAATAAGGGATTTGATAAGGTTATTGATTTCTTCAGCCTGCTCAATATTCTTATCAGATCTGAGAAGAAAACAATGCTCTGCTCCGAAAATTACAGACGTGCAAGTGATGATAATGGAAATAAGAGGATGTCGGATGTGTACTCTTTCATAAGGGAGAATTATTTTAAACCTATATCCCTTGAAAAGGTAGCCAAAATTGCCAGAATGTCTCCATTTTCATTCAGCCGGTATTTCAAAAAGAACAGTGGCGCTTGTTTTGTTGAGTACCTGAACAGGGTCAGAACAACAAAAGCCGGTTATCTGCTAAGGGAAACTGATTACCAGGTACAGGATATCGCACTCGAATGCGGTTTCGGTTCTGTTTCGAATTTCAACAAGCAATTCAGAAAAACTGAAGGTCTTTCTCCCAGGGACTACAGATCTCAGTTCAAATAACATATTGAAGATCATATTTCTGAATCTCAGTTCCAAAATTAATTCTTCAGGTTATGGGAATGACTCTGCTTGAAAAAATCCTTTCAGTTCATTCAAACGGGGAAACATTGCATCCCGGCGATATTGTTGATATTCAAATTGATTGCCGGACAGCACGTGATTTCGGAGGTGCTAATGTGATTAATGCCCTGACTGACAAAAACCTGAAAATAGACGATCCGTCAAAGACCTTCTTTACATTCGACTGCAACCCGACCGGTTCAGATCAGAAATATGCCGCAAACCAGCATGCCTGCCGGCAGTTTGCAAGGGAGAATAATATAAAGGTGTTTGATATTAATGAGGGAATTGGCACTCACCTTATGATAGATAATGGACTTGTGCTACCGGGATCAACTGCAGTTTCAACTGATTCACATGCCAACATACTTGGAGCATTGGGTGCCTTCGGACAGGGAATGGGGGACCTCGATATAGCTGCAGCCTGGAATAAGGGTAAGGTATGGTTTAAGGTACCGCATACTGCAAGGCTGCATCTTGAAGGGATCTTACCGCAAGATATCTCACCAAAGGACGTGGTTCTCAACTTCCTGAATATCTTTGGTCCGGATATGCTGCTTGGTTATTCTGTTGAGATTTTTGGCAAAGCTGCTGAAAAAATGACACTTGATGACAGAATCACAATTGCTTCGATGGCAACAGAAATGGGAGCGATTATTATATTGTTTCAGCCTGATCAGCACATTATAAACTATTGCAGCCGGAAAAGCGGAAAGACAGTCAGCAAGCTGTATCCCGACCAGGATGCAGCTTATGAAAAATTCTTTCAGGTCGATGTAAGTCAGTTCAGGCAAATGATATCAAGGCCGGGAAAACCTCATGATACTGTGCCCGCCGGTGAACTTGGGGGTATTAAGATCGACTCCGCATTCATCGGAAGCTGTACAAACGGACGAATGTCGGATATGATAGCCGTTGCAGAGATATTGAACGGGAGAAAAATCGCACCTGGAGTTATTCTTAAAATCGTGCCTGCCACTGATGCTATATGGCGGCAATGCCTGCATGATGGTATTTTGGAAGTATTTAAGAAAGCAGGAGCCCTGGTATCAAATGCCGGTTGCGCCGGATGTGCTGCAGGACAGGTGGGGCAAAACGGTCCCGGAGAAATTACTGTAAGTACAGGCAACAGGAACTTTTCCGGAAAGCAGGGCAGGGGAAGTGTATATCTTGCTTCTCCACAGATAGTTGCTGCTTCAGCTCTTGCAGGCTATATTACTACTGCCGATAAAATACCTGATAGTCCACGGCTATTCATTAGTAAGAATAAAAACAAAATATCATCTTCTGTTAAGGAGAAGGTACAGACACTGGTGAAAAAGGAAACCGCAATTAAGGGAAGGATCTGGGTGATTCCTGTTGATAATATTGATACCGACATGATCTTTCATAACAGGTATCTTACTATTACAAATGCTTCAGAAATGGGCCAGTACACATTTGACAACCTTGCTGGCTACGAGGATTTTGCACGAAAAGTCAGAAAAGGTGACATAATACTGACCGGCAGGAACTTTGGATGCGGAAGTTCCAGGCAGCAGGCAGTTGATTGTTTCCTGGCCCTTGGAATTCAGGCAATAATTGCCGGATCATTCGGGGCCATTTATGAGCGCAATGCCATAAATGCAGCTCTGCCTGTTCTTGTGACAAATACAAATGACTTGTCAGGTATTGAAAACGGAGACATGGTTACTGTCGATTTTATTTCAGGCAGAATAACTTTAAGTAATTCAGGTAAAGAATTTTTTGCTGAACCTTTCTCGGATGTCCAGTATGAAATTTATTGCCGGGGCGGGCTACTTTAGAAAAATGCAACGTTTAATAATCTTTTAATGCTGATAAGATGAGCACAGGAAGAAAAATGACCTTTGCAGAGAAAATTTTCGGGGCTGCTGCCGGGACAATAGTCTTTGCCAGACCTGATCTTATTCTTACTCACGACAATACAGCCAGCATCAGCAAAACTTTCAGCAAGATGGGAGGAGAAAAGGTATTCTCTGCTGATCAGCTGCTTGTTGTTCTTGATCATAACGCACCACCTGCTGACTCAAAATTATCAACACAATATCAGGAAATACGTGATTTCGTTGCAATGCAGAAGATTTCAAGATTTCATGATGCAGGAAACGGAATTTGCCATCAGCTTATGGCTGAACATGCACGGCCGGGGATGCTTATAGTTGGCAGCGACAGCCATACAACAACAGCAGGCGCGTTTAATGCCTTTGCTGCAGGTATAGACAGAACTGAAGCTGCAGGTATCTGGAAAAAAGGAGAAACATGGTTCAGAGTGCCGCTTTCAATGAAAATAAATCTGAAAGGAACACTTCCGCAAAT
This sequence comes from uncultured Rikenellaceae bacterium, assembly GCA_964516485.1. GTDB lineage: Bacteria > Bacteroidota > Bacteroidia > Bacteroidales > VadinHA17 > LD21. Next base: position 24,007 of record CAZEYY010000008.1, on the reverse strand, counting down.
GGTTTCTTCAAAAGATCTGGCATTATGGATAATAGGCATAATTGGTTCTGACGGAGCGAACTATCTGTCTGTTGAGTTCCATGGTGAAGGTCTTGAAAATCTGGGTATTTCCGACAGGATGGTACTTGCCAATATGGCATCGGAAATGGGAGCTAAAAATGCAGTTTTTCCTCCTGACAGTGTGCTGTCTGCATTTTACGGCAAAGAGACTGAAGGACTGTGGGCAGATAAAGGCGCTCATTATATAGCTGAAATTGAGGTTGATATGAAAGAGGTATTTCCTGTTCTTGCTGCTCCGCATCATGTTGACAATATTGTATCTGTTGCTGACGGGAAGGGAGTGAAAGTTCAGGAAGGACTTATCGGTACCTGCACTAACGGAAGGATTGAGGACTTGCGTATTGCCGCTTCAGTTCTCAGAGGCAGGAAGATTTTTCCCGGATTCCAGCTCAATGTAATTCCTGCATCAAGGAAAATATTTCTCCAGGCAATTGACGAAGGAATTATATCAGACCTTATTACTGCAGGAACAAATATCCTTACACCTTCATGTGGTCCCTGTCTGGGTACCGGTCAGGGGATACCTGCCGACGGGCATACGGTAATTTCTACAGCTAACCGGAATTTTGCTGGCAGGATGGGAAATAAAAATGCATCAATCTATCTTGCCTCGCCAGCAACTGTTGCAACTTCAGCTTTACATGGAGAGATCACAGATCCCAGGATTCACACCGGATCAGAAAAATTCATCCATAAAGAATCAATCTCTGAAGTTTTCAGGATCAATCCTGAGGAGCCAAGACAAATAAACTCAGTATGGGACTATTCTGATGTTGATAATCTCAATACTGATCTTATGTTTGCAGGGAAACATACATATAATATATTAAGTACTGACAGTGCCGGCATAATGGAACATCTTTTTGAGGATTTTGATCCTTTATTCAGGAAAAACGCAAGACATGGTGACCTTATAATTGCCGGGGAAAACTTCGGTTGCGGCAGCTCACGTGAACATCCGGCTGTGGGGCTTGTTCATGCAGGAATTCAGGCAGTAATAGTAAAATCTGTTAACAGGATCTTTTTCAGGTCATCAATTAACCAGGGCTTGTTGCTTCTTGTTTGCCCGGAAGCCGTGGAAGAGTACAGGAGAGGAGCAACAGTTTCAGTTGATCTCTCAAAAAGCTGCATATCAATTGATTCAAAGATTTTTAGTTTTGAACCTCTTCCCGAAAAACTAAAACAGATCATAGATAACAAAGGCCTTGTGAACTTTCTTAAAAAGACTTAGACATGCTAAGTGCATCTTGTTTTTAAAGCAAATAATAATTCAAATTGCATTAATTGAAAAAAGATGTATTTTTGCAGCCGTAAAATGGTTCCGTAGCTCAGCTGGATAGAGCAACAGCCTTCTAAGCTGTGGGTCGAGCGTTCGAATCGCTCCGGAATCACGAAAGGGATGTCTCAAAAGGACTCCCTTTTTGTTTAGCTGTAACCCAGAAGCGACAGAAATCCTTCACCCAGGAACCTGATAGCCGGCCAGATCGGTAAAAAATTGATCTTTGTTATTACTGTAGCCAGTATGAGTGCAAGAAAAAGGTAAGATCCGTATTTATAAAGATTATCATAGAACACGGGGAATCGCCTTAACTGATTAAGCAGAAGATGTGAACCATCAAGCGGTGGTAAAGGTATGAGATTGAAGATGAATAAACCCCAGTTTATGTAAATTCCATACAGGAACATTTCAGATATGAAAATTGTGACGGAATTGCTGTATCCGCTGACGCCGGAGAAAAACATGACAAAAATGACAGACAATATCATTGCTGTAATGGCATTTGAAAGAGGCCCTGCAACAGCAATTTTCATGACGTCATATTTTGGATTCCTCAGCTTTTCTTCATTAAACTGAACAGGCTTAGCCCATCCGAATCCTGCCACAATAAGCATCAGGAACCCAAGAAAATCTATATGTTTCAACGGATTCAGCGTAACCCGGCCCTGTTCCTTTGATGTTGAATCACCGCATCTGTGGGCCACCCAGGCATGACAAAATTCATGCACAGTCAAACCGATTATTATACCGGGCAGAAACTTAAGTATTCTTATAAGATCAAAATTTTCCATGTGCAATAATACTAATCCTTTTCCCTTCTGAGTCTTGAATCAAGAAATTTATAGGCTTCTATCCTTATCTCACGTGGAAAATCATGCTGCGAATCAGGCGTCATAAGTACCAGGTCGTTTGATTTTCCTGCAAGCTTATAAATTAATCCTGCTTCCTTCACACAGTCTTTTACTCCTGAATTATCAAAATTACTGTCATTAACCGGGGCATTTATAAAAACTGCCCTGGGAGCTATTGCAGCCAGAACTTCCGGAAAATCAAATGGCATTTTTGAAGGATCCTTTGAATAAATTGTGGCTATCTTCGGCATGTAACCCTTGTGGCTCCATCCTGTGAGGTCGCCCTTGTAATATTTTCTGAATGATGTGAAACCACAGCTTGTAACTACTGCACTTATCCTTGTGTCAAAGGCTGCAACAAACAAGGAATTATGGCCGCCAAGTGAATGTCCTATGCATCCTATCCTTTCAGGATCTACCTGATCAATAGATTGCAGTATGTCAACAGCCTGCATGTGATTGACTATTCCTTTCATTGTAGCACTCTGATAACCTGCAGAATAAGGATCAAATTTATATTCTCCGAAATTAGGATAATCAGGAGCTATAGTTACATAACCTTTCAGGGCGAGTTCATATGCATAACGCAGGTTTTCACTGCCTCCCAAACCTGCAGGTTCGCCTTTTCCAATCGGAGTTGTCTGATGCAGGCAAAGAATCCCGGGCACTTTTTTTCCCAGATTCTCAGGTATAAAAAGGTAGGCAGGGACTGTATCCCTGTCCTGGGTTGAATAAGTGATCTTTATCCTTTTTACACCAGTGTAAATTGTATCATCAAGCACCAGGTAAGAACAATTTTTGATCCTGTCCGGAATTGCTCCCATAACAGCCTGCATGCTGTCAAGAATCTGGCTCCGTTTTAATTCAAGGTCATTTTTATTTTTTACCCTGGCTTTCTCATTATTATCCTTTTCATATATAAGCAAACTGCTTTCCGGTGAATTACAGGAGCAAAAAAAAGAAAAAACAAACAGAACAGTTAATATAATCGTGTGATTCAGAGACTTGAATTGTTTCATAGTTTTAAGACTTTTGATTTCAATTCTGCAATTATTCCTTCAGGGCCAGCCATTACAGGGAAATTGTGCTCAGGAGTATCTGAGCTGAAGAAGTATTCAACATCTTTTCCGCTTATATCTTTCATAGTTCCTCCAGCCTCCGAGATGATCAGCCCCAGAGGTGCGATATCCCATATACGGGTAAAGAGATTGATGCAGGCTCCGAACTTTCCTTCAGCCACGTTAAGGAAATCAAAAAGACAGTTAGTGGCCCTTATATTTCTTGCCGAGAGAACAAGGTTTTTGTAAACTGAAAGACTTTTCTCAAGTTCCTGCTCATCGTCTGTGTAATCCACTGCAAAGGCTATAAGTGAATTCCTTAGCGTTTTGGTTTTGTCAAGTTCGAACACTGCGCCGTTTCTTGTTACACCTTTTCCCCGTTCAGCAATGAACAGCTGGTCTGTTATGGGAAGATATGCTCCTCCCAGTACCGGTGAATTTCCTTTAAAAAGTGCAATCAGCACACCGAACCATGGAATGGCAGACGCAAAGTTTGAAGTTCCGTCAAGAGGATCGATGACCCATGTGAATTCTGATCCTTTATCAATAAATCCACCTTCTTCCGACAGGATATTGTGATCAGGATATCTTCCGGAAATAATTCCGGTAATCAGCCTGTCATTCTTAAGGTCAACCTGAGTGACTATACTGCTCTGTGATTCTTTCTGCTTCGACTCAATCTGCGTACCGAAAGCTTTTAGCAGTTCATTTCCTGCTTCCCTGAGGGCCATGACAAGTGTCTCTTTCATTTTTTATTTTTTGAACTGCAAGATACTAAAAATACAGGGCAGTAATTTTGCAGAATTGAGGTACCTTTGGCGTATAAACCAATAAATGCTTTCTTTAAGATCTTAATTTGAATAAAAGCTGGATAAAATGAGTCTGATAAAAAGAACATTGGCAATTATCGCGGCAATAGTTTTGTTTGGTTCAGGTACTGTTTCCGCACAAGCCACAAATGATACTGTTGTCTACCTTATTACCTGTAATCCGGGTACTGAGACCTACTCGATATATGGTCACAGCGCTCTGAGGATTATCGATAATGTTAATAAAACCGATCAGGTATACAACTGGGGAGTATTTGATTTTAACACCCCGAATTTTGCATGGAAATTTACGCAGGGGAGACTCGACTATATGCTCATCACTGAACAGATTGATGATTTCCTGAGGACTTACTTATATGAAAGGAGAGCAGTTTATTCACAGAGAATAAACCTTCAACCTGATGAGATAAGGTCTCTTATGACTCTGGTATCGATAAACCTCCGGCCTGAAAATGTGAGATACAGGTACGATTTTTTCTATGACGACTGCTCTACAAGGATCCGTGATCTGATTGAAAAGTCACTTGGAAATAAACTATTATATCCCCCTGAAGAAACTATTGAACATTTTACTTTCCGGGAACTCACAGGAAAATATCAGGCACAGTATCCATGGCTGAGGTTCGGTATTGATCTGCTTATGGGCTTGCCCGGTGATAAAACTGCCTCATTCAGGGAAATGATGTTTCTTCCTGTTGATATGCAGAACGGTCTGTCAGAAACACTTGTAAAACGGGAAGGCAAGATGGTGCCTCTGCTTTCAAATCCAGAAATACTTTTAGATTTTGAGCTGCCTGAAGTTAAAGGAAGTCGCCTGTTGGCCCCTGAAAATGTTTTTTCTGCTGTTCTTATTGCACTTATTATTATAATACCTCTTTTAAAGAACAGGAGAATTGTCAATGGCATTGATATTGGAGTATTTCTGATAGCATCAGTTCTGGCTGTTTTAATAATATTCTTATCCATTTTTACCGGACACCAGCAAATGAAGCTAAATCTGAATATCTTATGGCTTAATCCGATTCTTATAATTTGCCTTATTCAGCTGATAATCAAGAGGCCCGGAATTATCTGGTTCAGGATTGTTTTCTTCATTTCAGTCATTTTCCTTGTGATTCATTTCCTTCTGCCACAGGACTTCAATCCTGGCGTTCTTCCCCTGAATCTGATAATTGCCTACAGGAGCTCAGCCCGGTCGGCATTTTCGTGGAATCCTTTTACACTGAAATGAAACCGATTCATTTAACTAAAATTTAACACTGATTAACAAGACCTTAGTTATATCTGTATTTTTTTTGTATCTGGTTTTGTAAGTTAATTTAAATGACTATCAGGAATGATGCAAATAAACTCATTGATTTGCTTCGTTTACCCCGGCCCCAGGGGGAGCGAAAAAAATCAATTGACTCCCCCTGGGGATGGGGTAAAACAATTGATTTTCAAGCATCTTTTTATTCTTTATTAAACATTCCTGATAGTCAAATTAATTAATATTGTATAAATCATCAACGTTTATTTATATTTGAAATTTCTAAATTTGAAACAGATGGAGCAAACCGCAGATATCAGATTGCTGAATGAAAAAATAGAAAGGGAAAGTTCATTTGTCGATCTGATAAGGATGGAAATGAACAAGGTAATTGTTGGTCAGAAGCATCTGACAGACAGCCTTATGATAGGTCTTCTTGCGAACGGCCACATTCTTCTTGAAGGTGTTCCCGGCCTGGCTAAAACACTTGCTATTAAGTCGCTCGCATCAATTATTGATGCTAAGTTCAGCAGGATTCAATTTACTCCTGATCTTTTGCCGGCAGACCTTATCGGCACAATGATTTACAGTCAGAAAAAGGAAGAATTCATTGTTAAGAAGGGACCTGTATTTGCCAATTTCATCCTTGCCGATGAAATAAACAGGTCACCTGCAAAAGTGCAGAGCGCTCTCCTTGAAGCAATGCAGGAGAGACAGGTAACAATCGGGGAATCAACATTTAAGCTCGATGAACCCTTCCTTGTTCTTGCAACCCAGAATCCCATTGAGCAGGAAGGAACATATCCTTTGCCTGAAGCACAGGTCGACAGATTCCTTATGAAAGTGCTTATTGATTATCCCACTTTAGACGAGGAAAAGCTAATTGTTCGCGAAAACCTATCAAAGGAATTCCCAAAACCAAACACAGTCCTGAAAACAGATGACATTATCAGGGCAAGAAATGTTGTCAGGGAAGTCTATATGGATGAGAAAATTGAGAATTATATTCTTAATATAGTTTTTGCAAGCAGAAAACCTGAATCATACGGACTGACTTCATATAAGAACATGATAGCTTATGGTGCATCTCCCAGAGCATCTATAAACCTGGCTCTTGCTGCAAAGGCCCTTGCCTTTATAAAGAGAAGAGGTTATGTTATTCCCGAGGATGTAAGAGTTATTTGCCCTGATGTAATGAGGCACAGGATCGGTCTGACCTATGAGGCTGAAGCCGAAGATATTACCCAGGATCACATAATTTCAGAAATTCTTAATGCGGTTGAAGTTCCGTAAATAGCAAATATGAAATCCTTCGCTTTCTCTGTTATATTTTATCTGATTGTTTTTGGAGCTGCCAGTCAGAATCTTGTCGGATACACTTCCGGGGAAATAGTTGCATATATGAAAGCAAAGAAGATTGATATGAACCGTGAAAATGTCACAAACAGTACTTTCAGATATCTTAAATACTCTGACAAATACGATACAGAGACAGTATTGTTTTTCCTTAATCCGGATTCAGTTTGCAGAAGCGTAAGGATAGTATGCAACAACAGCATTAAAAGTTCAAAAATCAGGGAACTTGATTCCATGTATTCCAGAACAGGGGAGAATGCATGGAGAGATATGCAAAAGGGTAAAAACTATATTGTAAAACTGTCGGAAGACGATTACTCTTTCTCAGTCACAATCGAACCTGAAAAATAATCTGCAGAATTGTGGAAGCTACAGAATTATTAAAGAAAGTCCGCAGGATTGAAATCAAAACCAGGGGATTGAGCCGGCATATTTTTGCCGGTGAGTACCACAGCGCTTTTAAGGGCAGGGGTATTGCTTTCAGCGAAGTAAGGGCATATCAGTACGGTGATGACATCAGGAATATTGACTGGAATGTTACAGCCAGGTTCAATCAGCCTTATGTAAAGATTTTCGAGGAGGAAAGGGAGCTTACTGTCATGCTTCTTATTGATGTGAGCGGATCAGGCGATTTTGGAACCAGAGGATCTTTCAAGCGTGAACTGATGACAGAAATTGCCGCTGTTCTTTCATTCTCTGCAATATTTAACAATGATAAGATAGGGGTAATATTTTTCTCTGACAGGATTGAAAAAACAATTCACCCGAAAAAAGGCAGAAAACATATCCTCAGAATAATCCGCGAACTCCTTGATTTTCGTTCAGGTAGCAGGAATACAAATCTTAATGAACCTTTGAGATACCTTACAAATATTATTAAGAAAAGATGTACTGCCTTTATTATTTCTGATTTCATTGCTCCTGACTTTGAAGAGTCGCTTAAAATAGCTTCAAACAAACATGATATTGTTGCTTTAAAGGTCTTTGATAAGGTAGAGAATGAATTGCCTGATCTGGGAATGGTAAAAGTTGAAGATGCTGAGTCGGGCGCAGAAAAGTGGATTGACACTTCCTCTGCCAAAGCCAGGTCTGCTTATAATTCATGGTGGAACAATCATGTTGAAAGTATCAGGAATACCTTCATAAAATGCGGGGTTGACTATACCGAACTCAGAACTGACCTTGACTATGTTAAGCCATTGATAAAACTATTCAAAAAAAGATAGACAGGATGAAGAGGATGATAGTTTATATACTTTTTCTGATAGGTTTTTACAGCTCTTCAACCGGGCAAGACATAAGGGTATCTGCATCGTTTGACACTTCCAGGATCTTTATCGGAGACCAGCTAAAATACTCACTTTCTATTGAACAACCAGATAATGTAACACTTAACCTTCCAGTAATCAAAGACACACTGGTAAAAAATATTGAAGTCATTTCCGGTCCTGTTACCGATACCGTTAAGAATGAAAATGGAATGCTTATAATAAAACAGGGATATCTTATAACATCTTTTGATTCAGGAAGATATCAAGTCAGGCCGGTATTTGCAGAACTGAAAGGATCAGATGGAATAAAACGATTTTATTCCGATTACTCTTACCTTGAAGTACTGCGCCCTGATATAGCGCCTGCTGATACTACTTTAAAAATATATGACATTATTTCTCCTTACAGGGCTCCGGTTACTATCGGGGAAATACTTCCCTGGATTCTCGGACTAATCGCTGCAATAGTAATTGCTTATTTTGCAATAAAATACATTAAGAAACTAAGGAAAGAGCCATCAGAAACTGAAATAATAGTGCTTAAAGATCCCGCTCATGTAATTGCATTAAGGGAACTTGAGCAGTTAAAGGAGCTCAGGTTATGGCAAAAAGGTGAGGTTAAGCAATACTATTCAAGCCTTACTGAGATTCTGAGGAAATATCTCGAAAACAGATTCTGTGTATTTTCTCTTGAACTTACAACTTCTGAAACCCTTTACGCTTTGCTGAAAACAGGATTCAGAAAGGACAAAAGTTATGAGGACCTGAAAACTGTTCTTTCAGGTGCGGATATGGTGAAGTTTGCAAAGTATAATCCGGAACCTACTGAGAATGAAGCATATTATCAGACAGCCTGGGATTTTATTATTGAGACAAAAATGGAGGAGGAGCCGGAAGCTGCCAAATCACCTGATGAGAAAGGAGGGGATTCATGAGAGGAATAACCTTTGCCGAACCATTATTCCTGTGGCTGTTGCTGATTGTACCTGCTGCAGTTGCCTTTTATATTTTCAAACAGCACAAGGCAAATGCTTCACTTCGCTTTCCGGGACTGACTCCTTTTGAATCATTGCAACCTACATTCAGACATTATTTAAGACATATTCTGTTTGCTTTCAGGATTATAGCAATTGGACTGCTCATAATTGTGCTTGCAAGGCCACAGGCCACGAACAGCTTTCAGGATGTATCAACTGAAGGTATCGATATTGTTCTGACAATGGATATATCAGGCAGCATGCTTGCACGCGATTTTAAACCTGACAGGCTGGAAGCTTCAAAAAACGTAGCTACAGAATTTATCACAGGCAGGCCTTACGACAGAATAGGCCTTGTCGTGTTCAGCGGTGAAAGCTTTACACAATGCCCGCTTACAACAGATCATGCAGTCCTGATAAACCTTCTTCGCGATATAGAAAGCGGAATGATAGAAGATGGTACAGCTATTGGCAACGGGCTTGCAACAGCAGTAAACCGTATAAAGGACTCTGATGCGAAAAGCCGCGTTATTATTCTTCTAACTGATGGTGTAAACAACAGGGGAGATATAGCTCCGGCAACTGCAGCAGAGATAGCAAAGACTTATGGTATAAGGGTCTATACTATCGGAGTCGGAACAAAAGGACTCGCTCCTTATCCCGTACAAACACCTTTTGGACTGCAATATCAGAATATGCCTGTTGAAATTGATGAAGACATCCTTAAAGAGATCTCTCAGTTAACTGGAGGAATGTATTTCAGGGCAACTGACAATGATAAGCTTATTCAGGTTTACAGGGAAATAGACAAGCTTGAGAAATCGAAAATTGATGTTAGACAGTTCAGCAAAAAGGAAGAACGCTACATTCTGCCTGCGCTTATTGCCTTCATACTGGTCGTTCTGGAAGTAAGCCTGAGAAATACTTTAATGAGAAATCTGACTTAATATACTGGCTGTTATGCAACTATTCAGATTTGCCAATCCCGGATTCCTTTATCTGCTGCTTCTACTGCCGATATTGTTGTCAATGTATATCTACCATGACTACAGGAGAAAGAGCAGTTTAAAAAGATTTGGCGATAAGGTTCTCATAACAAGACTTTTGCCGGAATATTCCGGAATCAGGCCTTTAATAAAAATAATTCTCCTTCTGACAGGTATTGTCTTTGGTACAATTATGCTTGCACGGCCACAGTTCGGATCAAAGATAGAAGATGTTAAAAAACAGGGTGTTGAAGTTATTATTGCCCTTGATGTAAGTAATTCAATGCTGGCTGAAGACATACAGCCGAACAGGCTTACGCGGGCCAAACAGGCAATCTCAAGACTTGTTGATGACCTTGATAATGACAAAATAGGACTCATAGTTTTTGCCGGTGATGCCTATACCCAGATTCCTGTCACAACTGACTATGTTTCGGCAAAAATGTTTCTTTCATCAATCAGCCCTGAAATGGTTCCGAAGCAAGGGACTTCCATAGGTGCTGCAATTTCATTGGGTATCAGGTCGTTCACACCCGGAGAGGATAAGAGTAAGGCTATGATTATTATCACTGATGGAGAAAACCACGAGGACGATCCGGTGGCTGCCGCAGATGAAGCCTCAAAAGCTGGAATTATAATCCATACTATTGGGATCGGATCAGAACAGGGCGTTCCTGTTCCGGTTTTATCCGGAGGAAAAAAGGATTTCCTGAAAGATATTGAAGGAAATACTGTAATTACAAAACTTGATGAAGAAATCCTGAAAAAAACAGCTATTGCAGCCAGCGGAAGCTACGTCAGGGCAAATAATTCAAATATTGGCCTTGATGAGATTTATAATGAAATAAAAAAGATGAAAAAGCAGGAGCTTGAAAGCTCAATGTATACAGAATATAACGATCAATTTCAGATATTTGCCGGAGTGTTTTTATTTCTGTTGATAATTGAATTTGTAATTATGGATAGAAAAAACCGCAAACTGGCTGATATAAGGTTATTCAGATTTAAAGTCTAAGTGAATTTCTATGATGAAGACTGTATTGTCAAATATGAAAATCTCTTCCGGCAGGTCAGTTCTGATGCTTTTAGTCCTTTTTACACTTTCATTACCTGTATTTTCCCAGCCAGATAAAAAATTTATACGAAAGGGGAACAGGGAGTATAACAAGGATAAATTCAGTGAATCAGAGGTTTCATACAGAAAGGCAGTTGACAATAACAGGCGATCTCCTGATGCAGTATTCAATATAGGTGATGCCCTGTATAAACAGCAGAAGTATGAAGAAGCTGCAAAGCATTTCAACGAAAATATCAGCATGAATGATGATGCTGAAAGGAAGGCTGCCGGAATGTACAATCTGGGAAACTCACTTCTGCAGGCTAATAAGGTAAAGGAAAGCATTGACGCTTACAAAAACTCATTGAAGCTTAAACCGGATAATATTGCTGCCAAGTATAATCTTGCTTATGCACAGGACCTTTTAAAAAAGCAGGAAGAACAGAAACAGCAGGAGCAGCAGGAACAGAATAAGGAGAATGAAGACAAAAAGAATGATCAGAATAAGCAGAATGATGATAAGAACCAGGATCAGAAGGATAATAAAGAACAACAGCAGCAACAACAACAACAGAAACAGCAGGATCAGTCTATTTCAAAGGAAGATGCACAACGCCTTCTGAATGCTCTGGCAAATGATGAAAAGAATGTTCAGGAAAAAGTAAAACTTGCAAAAGCTGCCCGTGAAAGAAAGCAGACTGTAAAAAACTGGTAATAAGGAATATGATGAAAAAATATATATACCAGGTAATAATTTTTCTGGCCTTTACTGTAACAATAAATGCACAGGATGTAACTGTTAAGGTTCAGTATCCTTCAGTTGTGACCACAGGCCAGCAGTTCAGCATAATCTGGACTGTAAATTCGGGTGGTGGTGAATTTGAAGCCCCGTCATTTTCACCATTTTATAAGCTTATGGGTCCCCAGACTTCCTATAATTCAAGTACACAGATAATTAATGGGAAGATGTCACATTCTACAACATATACATATATATATTATATCCAGGCTGTAAATGAGGGAAAATTCACTCTGGGTCCAGCTGCTTTCACACTCAAAAATAAGACATATTACTCTGATTCATTGCATATTGAGGTAATAAGCGATGGCTCACGGAAGCAGGCTTCTACAGGAAACAGTAAAGGTGAACAGGATGTCGAAACCGGAGGGAAGGATATCTTCGTGAACCTGCTTGTCAGCAGAAAGGAAGTATACCTGGGGGAACCGGTAACTGCCACAGTAAAAATTTATACACGTATTAATATCTCAGGATTAAATGAAATAAAATTCCCCCAGTTTACCGGATTCCTGAAGTCAGATCTTAATACTCCGCCACTTACATCACTGAACCAGGAGAATTTAAATGGAACAATTTACGGAACCGGTGTGGTTCAGCAATTTCTTCTGTACCCACAGAAAACAGGTGAAATTATTATCGACCCTGTGCAGCTTACAGTACTCATACAGCAAAAATCAGGTCAGTCAGATCCTTTCTTTGGTGACTTCTTTTCCACTTACCAGAATGTACCCAGGATGGTTGCAAGCCAGCCTGTTAAGATTAAAGTGAATTCCCTGCCGGGCAACCAGCCTGAAAATTATTCAGGCATCGTAGGAAAGCTTGATATTAAATCTTCAATAAATAAGGATAGCGTCAATGTAAATGATGCGGTAAACTTTAAAATAACAATTTCAGGATCCGGTAATCTAAAAGTAGCAGCAGTCCCTGAATTGAAATTGTCTCCGGATATTGAAGTATATGATCCCAAGACATCTGAGGATATAAAGAACGGACTAAACGGGACAACAGGGACCAAAACATTTGAATTCCTTCTCATTCCAAGGCATTATGGGGAATTTACTATACCTCCTGTTACTTATGCATATTTCAATTCTTCAACAGGAAGGTACGAGGAACTGAAAACACCTACGTATAGTTTTTATGCAAGAAAAGGAACTGGTACCGACAATTCTGATGGTATTACCGTGTATGGAGGAGTTTCAAAAGAGGATGTTAAGTATCTCGGCAAAGATATAAGGTTTATAAAATCAAAATCAGGTAAGCTCAGTAAAGTTCAGACACTGCTTGTTTCAAAGAGAATTTATTACAGCAGTTTCATCGCCGCCCTGTTTATCTTCCTGATAGTTCTTTTCATCAGACGAGAACATGTACGGAGGAATGCTGATCTGTCAAAAGTACGCAACAGAAAAGCAGGAAAGGTTGCCTCAAAAAGACTCAGGGAGGCATCCGTTTGCCTTAAAAATAACCAGATAGACAGGTTCTATGAAGAAATACTGAAGGCATTATGGGGTTACCTTAGCGACAAATTGAATATCCCTGTGGCAGAAATGACAAGGAGCAGGATTGTTATGTCACTTTCAGAAAAAGGGATTGATGAACAAACAATTGCTGAGCTGAACCAGATACTTGATACCTGTGAATTTGCACGTTTCGCTCCAACATCTTCAGAAACCCAGGCAGCCTCTCTCTATGAGGGAGCATCAGGGTTTATTGGAAAAGTTGAAAATTCAATATCATGAAAATGAGAAAAGTTAACAGGCTGCTTATATTGATATTTTTATTGTTCATACCTGTGATAAATATCCTGTCGCAGGAACAGGTTGCTGATAAATTCGGAAAGGGTGTAAGTCTTTATTCTGCTGGTGATTATCAGGGAGCTCTGACAGTATGGAATGATCTTTATAATACCGGCTACAGGTCAGCTGAACTTAACTATAACCTTGGAAATGCATATTTCAAAATACAGAATATACCTGCAGCTATTTTGTTCTTCGAACGGGCTTTACTGCTTGATCCTGCTAATGAGGATATTAACTACAATTTACAGATAGCGAGGTCATTAACTGTCGACAGGTTTCAGGAGATACCGGAATTATTCTTCATTAAATGGTATGATTTTGTCGCACTTATGTTATCATCCGATACCTGGGCAATACTTGGCATAATTGCCTTCCTTCTCTGCCTTGCATCAGTCTCGCTTTACATATATTCAGGCCGGTATACATCGAAGGTGGCAGGATTCTGGGCAGGTGTTTTTTTCTTGTTGTTCTCAATAACTTCTGTATCATTGAGCATCAGCAACCGGAATCAGGTGCACAATAGCGGAAAGGCAATAATATTCAGTCCTGCAGTGAGCGGAAAAAGCTCACCTGATGCAAGCGGAACTGATTTATTTGTTCTCCATGAAGGTACTAAGGTCACAATTGAGGATGAAGTCGGTGACTGGTACGAAATTAGACTGTCGGACGGGAATAAAGGATGGATAACAGCAAATAGTCTCAGCATTATCTAGTTCGGATGCAACTTATTTTGTAACTTTATTGTCTGATTATCAAAGTTCGAGATTAGAGCCTTATGAAGAAATACATTTTACTTGCGCTTTTTCTTTCTGCAGCTGTTGCCTGCAAAAAAACCGAGTTTGATCCTGAAGGGCCTACTGATGTCAGAATAAGAAACCTGACAACTTATGCCTTATATGACCTGACTGTCGATATTGACAGCGTTGCAAACTATGGAGACCTCGATGCACAATCAACATCAGCCTATATCCGGTTCAAGAAAGCCTATCCTAAGGCAACTATCTCTGCCAAAATAAACAAAGGTGGAACGCTTACAACTTACTCAACCGAAAAATTCGATTACACCTATATGCAATATATGGGGCAGATGAAGATCACTTATGAAATATTTGTTCCTCAGGCTGATCAGAATGTATTCCAGGTAAATGTTGTCCCTGACGAGCCTCTGATTCTCGAATAATTTGCCTTCCTCAGTTTTCTGCTGATAATATTTTCATTAAATTGATACATTTGTCATATACACCCGGCAAATGGATGAATTTATAACTGTATGTCCTAGAAACTGTTACAGCACCTGTACATTCAAAGTTCAGGTTGAAAACAACACAATCAGGCGTATTTTACCATATAGCGGGAACAGAGCAACACCAGAAGGCCCATGCATAAAGGGCTTGTCATATATTGAACGATCATCTTCACCTTCAAGAATTATAAATCCTCTTATCAGAACAAACAGGGGAACTTATGAAAAAATACCAAAAGCGGAAGCCCTGGATATTGTAAGCAGCAAACTGATTTCACTGAAAGAAAAATATGGTCCTCACAGCATTCTGTGGTACAGGGGCAGTGGCATGTCGGGACTTACAAATGAAATTGGTTCTGCATTCTGGAAAGTTTTTGGAGGAGCTACAACTACTTATGGTAATCTCTGCTGGCCTGCTGGACTGGAAGCTGTAAGGCTCACACTTGGAACTGTTAAGCACAATGTACCGTGGGATCTTCCGAATGCCCGGACAATAATTATCTGGGGAAAGAATCCTGCAGAGACTAATATCCAGGAAGGACCCTTTATTGCAGAAGCCAGAAGATCCGGTGCCCGGATAGTGTCAATTGATCCCCTGAGAACGCCTACTGCTGATAAAAGCGATATTCTTTACAGGATAAAACCAGGGACAGATGCTGCACTGGCTCTGGCAATATCCAGGATACTTATTGACAACAACCTGATCGACAAGTCTTTTATTGAAAAATACGTCAAGGGATTTGAGCAATTCCGGCATTCTCTTACAATTACTCCTGGAGAAGCAGGGAATATAACCGGTATTCCAGAATATGATATCATCAGACTGGCTCAAATAATTGGGACCGGAGCACCTGTTACCTTTCTGCCCGGATACGGGCTTCAGAGACATCTTAACGGAGGACAGACAATTCGCTGTATTTTAGCCCTGGCTGTTATAACAGGCAATATAGGCAAACCCGGTGCAGGATTTAACTATGCCAATCTCCAGAGCTACGTCTTCGATACAATAAAAGAGCCTGAATCATATTATCCTGATAATGTAACTGATAAACCTTTCAGACGTTCTCTTTCGATGGCAGGTCTGGGTAAAGACATGCTCAAAACAAAAGACCCTGAACTGAAAGGAGCCTTTGTTGAAAGAGGCAATCCACTCTTGCAGTCACCCGATTCAGCACTGGTGAAACAGGCATTCAGAAATCTTGAGTTCAAGGTTGTAATTGATCAGTTCATGACTGACACAGCAGAGACAGCTGATATTATACTTCCTTCAAAAAACATGTTTGAACAATCGGATATTGTCGGATCTTACTGGTCTCCTTATGTGCAGTTCAAACCAAAAGTCCTTGAGTCTCCTGAGAATGTTATTCCGGAATCAGAGATTTATTATGAGCTTTCTGAGCGGCTTGGACTTAAAATCCCTGCTGAACTAATTCCTGTGCCGGGAAACGAAAACATCGAACACTGGCTTGAAAGGCGAATATACGGTTATACTCAACTCAGGCTTGATGACCTGAGGAATGGACCTGTACTTGCCCCCGGACTGCAGGAGATAGCTTTTTCTGATTTAAATTTTAAAACACGTTCCGGCAAAATTGAATTGTTTTCAGAAGAGGCAGAAGAAAAATGGAAAGTTTCAGCCCTTCCGGAGTATGTTCCCATCGTTTACGGCTCTGATTCAGAGAAATATCCACTTGTTCTGCTTACTCCGAATGCCGGAAACAGAATACACTCTCAATTCGGCAACCTTGAAGTAATTAAGGAGAACTCCGATAAACCTGCTGTAATGTTTTCGACTTCAGATGCCACCAGAAGGAAGATATATGATGGCTGCAGAATAAGGCTTTTTAATGACAGGGGTGAAATATTTTCTACAGCAAGAATCTCTGAAAGAATACCTGAAGGCACAGTGGTTCTGTATAATGGGATCTGGCTCAATGAAGGAGGAGGGGGAAACTTCCTGATTGAAGGGAGAATGACTGATATGGGCTTTGGAGCAGCATTTCATGATAACAGGGTAGAAGCTGAACTGGCATTGTTATGACAGGTAAAGGATTTATATTCAACCAGGCACTATGTGTAAACTGCAAGGCATGTATTGCAGCCTGCGGTCTGGAAAATAAATTCACCTTGCCTGTCAGGACAGTGGTGACCTTCAATGAAAACAGGCAACATGAAAGAGCTGTCAGCCACCTTTCAATAGCCTGCAATCATTGTGGTATACCTCTCTGTATGAACGGTTGCCCTTCAGAAGCATATATAAGAGATGCAGCTACAGATGCTGTAATAATTGATCAGGAAAAGTGCCTTGGATGTAATTACTGCACCTGGAATTGCCCTTATGATGCACCAAAATATGATCCCCGGAAGAGGATTATCGGGAAATGCCATCTTTGCTATACTCTTGTTACTGATGGCAGCCTTCCTGCATGCGCACAGGCTTGCCCTACAGGAGCACTGAAGTATGACAGATTTGAAAGACTTGACTCTGTTGCAATACCTCTATTAACTGAAGATTTCGGAATTGAACCTGCATTAAGGTTCAGTGAGCCAGTAAAAGTTATCCCTCTTGAAATTATTCCTCCGGATAATCCCGGAAAATTATCTGATGCCGGAAAAGGAAACGCAAATTCAAAAGCAGACTGGAGTCTTGTACTTTTCAGTTTTTCAGCTACAATTGCTGCAGCACTTACAATTTTAAGTTTTTTCTCTGACAAAGGACCTGGGCCACTGAAAATCTCACTTCTTTCACTTGTTCCCGGAATAATATCGCTTTTTCATCTGGGAAAACCATTAAGAGCATGGCGGGCGACTGCAAATATCAGATACTCACCGTTAAGCCGTGAGATTGCCTGTTACCTTTCATTTGTTACAGCGAATTTTCTTATGCTTTTCTTTAATTTTCCGATCTTCAGGCTATTCAGTGTATTTACCGGATTGATCCTGCTAATCTCAATTGATTCAGTATATTACTATTCAACCGGAAAAATCAGGACTTTCCTTCACAGCGGACAGACATTTATAAGCGCTTTGCTTATTGCTTCATTTTTCACCGGAGAACTCTGGCCTTTTATTTTTATGGTAATTATTAAGCTTTCATTGTCTGTCAGAGGACTGACAGCTTACAGGAATACAGGAACTGAGACGATTTTCTTCTTCAGGCTTGCAGCGCTTGTAATTTCATCTGCGAGTTTTTTAACAGGGATATCTTATCCCGGGTTACCTGTATTCTTGATCTTCCTTACGGGTGAACTTCTTGACAGGATTATTTTCTATATTGATTTTTATCCACGCAGCATAAAAGCTTCCATAAACAATACTTAATTAATTACAATTTATGAACCGCAAGAAAATTAACAGTGCAAGAATGCCTGTTTACAGGGATTCCGGTTTTGAGCTCATAAATTCAAAACTTACAGCTGAAACATTCAGGCAGGAAACAGAGAATAAAAGAGAACCCGAAAACTATATTTACTCCCGCTACCGCAATCCAACTGTGGTATCTGCAGAAAATGAAGTTATTAAACTTGAAAACTGCAATTGGGCGCTTCTCACACAATCGGGAATGTCTGCTATAGATACAGCGCTTTCAGTTTTCCAGAAGGGGAAAAATACAAGGCCCTGGCTCTTCTTCTCTGAGATATATGGTGGTTCCATTTCATTTGTTGAATCTGTTCTTAAGCAACGCAGAGGTATTGATGCACACTATTTCAATCCCTCTGGAGAATCGTATATTCTGAAAGATTTTGAGAAAACTCTCAGAATATTGAAACCTGAGCTGGTTTACGTTGAGTCGGTTTCCAACCCCATGCTTATTGTTGCAGATATTCCGGCTCTTGTAAAAATTGCAAAAAAAGCTGACTGCAGGGTAATACTGGATAATACTTTTGCGACTCCATATCTTTTCAGACCTCTTGAATGCGGAGTCGATCTTGTAATACATAGTGTCACAAAATATCTTTCAGGACATGGAAATATTTCAGCGGGAGTCGTCTGCGGAAATGATGAACAACTATTAAAGAACGCTATTGAATACAGAAAATTTGTCGGGCACATGATGTCACCCGATGATGCCTACCGGCTTGAAACCCAGATGAAAACTTTCAGTCTCAGATTTCGGCGTCAGTGCGATAATGCTTTCAGACTTGCAGCGTATTTATCTGAAAATAAAAAGATTGAACGGGTGTGGTATCCCGGTCTTGTCAGCCACGGAACATACGAAGTTGCCAGAAAATTATTTAATTCAAAAGGATTCGGGGCAATGATAACATTCGATCTGAAAGGCAGGAGCAAAACTGAAAAGGCTGTGAAGCGTGACATGTTTATAAGTGAGGTGTCGGAATCTATAAAACTGATTCCAACACTTGGAGATCCGGATACAATACTTATGCCTGTTGAAGCCGTTTGGGGAGCTAAGTATCCTGAACCGGGAATGATAAGATTATCTGTTGGTTTTGAAGAGTATCAGGGGCTTGAAAATATTATCTCATCAGCCCTTAAGAAACTGTAAAAGTATCAATGCTTATCTCCAGTCTACCGGATTCACACCTTTTCCTGAAAGGTACGAATTGCATTTGCTGAAATGGTGATTCCCGAAAAAGCCGCGGGAAGCAGAAAGGGGAGAAGGATGAACAGATTCAAGCACAAGGTGTTTTGTTCTGTCAATGTTTTCTCCCTTTTTCTGGGCATAGGCACCCCAGAGCATAAATACTATTCCTGATTTTTCACGGTTGATAATTGTTATAACCGAATCGGTAAACAATTCCCATCCCTTTTTCTGATGTGAACCTGCAAGATGGGCCCTTACAGTGAGAGTAGCATTCAGCAGCAGAACGCCCTGCTTTGCCCAGCGTTCAAGATTACCTGATGCAGGACGTGATAAACCAAGGTCAAGTTCAATTTCTTTGAAAATATTTATCAGACTTGGAGGAAAATCCACACCATCCTTTACAGAGAAGCAGAGTCCATGCGCCTGACCAGGTCCATGATAAGGATCCTGCCCGATCAGAACCACTTTCAGATTTTCAAAGGAACACAGATTGAAAGCATTGAAGATCAATCCTGCCGGAGGATAAACAGTAGCAGCTTTATATTCCGACCTGACGAATTCTGTAAGATTCCTGAAATACTCCTTTTCAAACTCCTCCTGAAGAACCTGTTTCCAGGAAGATTCAATTGTAACATTCATTATTTTATCCTTGCTGAGTTATCCTGTCTGCTAATTTAGGTAATTTAAACTTCCTGAAAAAAACGGGCTGACATAAACTTGCCAGCCCTTAATCCATGCCTACCCCACAACCTAAAACTATTTCTTTCCGCTTCACCTTAAATTATTCAGATTTAACAAATTAAGTATTCTACGGCAGGACAGTTTCAAATGTAAATAAAAAGCCAAAATAAAGCTAATATTTTATGGGAAATCTGATTTATTTCTTAAAAATGAAGTAGACAGCTAGGATCAGGAAGATGAATCCTATAAGGTGATTGAGCCGGAACTGTTCATTTTTAAAGACAATGAGAGCAAATATTGTAAATACCATAATTGAAATTACTTCCTGGATCACTTTTAGTTCAACGAGTGAAAATGGTCCTCCCGTCCCTGAATACCCAATTCTGTTTGCAGGAACCTGCAGGGTATATTCAAAAAATGCAATTCCCCAGCTAAGTAAAATTACAGCAAAAAGGCTCATGCTCTCAAACCCTGACATCGTTTTCAGTTTCAGATGCCCATACCAGGCAAGAGTCATGAATGTATTCGACAAAACAAGCAGTAATACAGTTAATAATCCTTTCATGCCTTTCTCAATTCTGTTTAATCAGACATTAAGGTCATTTATAATGCGTTGCATAACTTCAGAGAACTGATAACCCCCTGCGCGTGTTGCGGCAATAAAACCACCATTTGGCTGAATACAGGGATTGGCGTTTATTTCGATAACAAATACATTATTATCAGCATCAACCCTGGCATCAACTCTTGCGTATCCGCGTAAGTTGAACAGCTTCCAGCAATCAGTGGCAACCTGCCTCAGTTTATCGGTTACGCCTTTATCAAGTTTGTCTCCTGGAAAATCGCGCACAGTATTATCAAATTCGAATGATCCGTCAACCCATTTGGCATTATAATCAATAATCCTTGGTTTCGAGTCGTCCCAATCCTTGAATACAATCTCTGCAACTGGCAACACCTCCGGACCATCGGGACCGGAAAAGACACTCATGTTAAACTCACGTCCGTCAATGAATTCTTCAATGAACCAGTGTGAATCGCTCAATCCCCGCAATTTGTCTTCATATCCGGGGGAACAGATAAATACATTATCA
Organism: uncultured Rikenellaceae bacterium; assembly: GCA_964516485.1. Taxonomy (GTDB): domain Bacteria; phylum Bacteroidota; class Bacteroidia; order Bacteroidales; family VadinHA17; genus LD21. The sequence continues at coordinate 2,871 of CAZEYY010000008.1, read as the reverse complement.
GCAGTTATCCCAAGTGATCCGTCTTCCCAGATAGGCTTAAGAATATATTTTTTACCGGGGGTTAGTTCTTTCATCTGTGACGGGAAGAAGCAACCCGGATTAGGTATGCCTGCCATTTTCATCATTTTACTTGAAAGAACTTTGCTTGTAGTAAGAAAAATGGCTTCGTGTGAATTTCCCGCATAAGGAATACCATTCAGGCCAAGAAGGGCTGGGACGAAATAATTCAGTTCACCTTTATTATTTATTGATTCTACAAGATTGTAGACAAAATCCGGTTTTTCATTAATTAAAGCTGCAACTTCATCCATGAATTTTTCACTGAAACCTTTACGGTAAACTTCTATTCCAAGTTCCCTTAATCCCTTTTCCACATGGTCAACCTGGTCAATAACATCAAGTTCATCCTCGAGGGCACCGGGAAGAGGTTCATTGTAAATGATGCAGCATTTTTTCATTATCCTGAGATTCGTTTTAAGGCAGCAGACATTATCATCTCCAGCAGTTTCTGATAATCAATATTATACATCCGGGCAAGTATTGGAAGATCGGAATGCACAGGATTAAGGCCTGCAAGCGGATTTGCTTCAATGAAACATATCCTTCCATTCCTGTCAGCTTTCACATCAACTCGTCCACCGTCAACAGCATCCAGCGCTTTCCATGCATTTACTGCGACTGACTTACATTCCTCAGCTATGTCATCCGAAAGAGGAAGGTACTTGCAATAGTCATGATAATTTTCCTTGACATGAACAGAATAGGGGAGATTATCTGCAGTAATTACTTCCATGCCACCAATAGCATAAGCCTGGTCACCGTGTCCAATGACGCCTACAGTAAATTCCCTTCCCGGTAAATACTCTTCAACAAGGGCAGGCTGATTGAATTCCTTCAGAATCCATTCAACAATAGATTTTAGCTCGGATATATTCTTTACTAAACTTTTATCAGTTATACCCTTTCCTGTTCCTTCCGAAACCGGTTTTACAAAAAGAGGAAATTCAAGTTCACGTTCAGAAATCTCATTGATGTCATTTACAAGAAAACCTTTGCTCACCGGCACACCTGCTGATTCAACAACAAGTTTTGCCAGGTGTTTATTAAGAGAAATGCCCATTATGACAGGTCCGCTGAAGACATATGGAATCCTGTACTGATCAAGTATTGCGGGTACAACCGATTCACGGCCGTCACCGTACAAACCTTCAGCTATATTGAAAACCATGTCCCATCGTTTTCCGGCTGCAAGAGCTTCTATGAGCTGAAAAGCATTTCCGATTAGTTCGGTCTGATGCCCCATTTTACTTAGCGCAGCAGCCAAAGCCTCCACCGTCTCTTCCTTGTCAAATTCGGCGGTTTCCTCCATAGAATACCCGCGGTCAAGGTACCATGACCGGAGGTCAAATGTCAAACCAATCTTCATGTCAGATCCTATTTTTCAGGATATTCGCACAAAACACCCTTATAGTTACGCATCACTATTTTTTCATCGTTGTGCTCCACAACATAGTTTGGCAGGAGAGGAATTTTTCCACCGCCGCCGGGGGCATCAACAACAAAAGTAGGTACAGCATAACCGCTTGTAAAACCTCTCAGGCCTTTGATTATTTCCAGTCCTTTCCTGACAGTAGTCCTGAAATGCCCGGAGCCGGGGATAAGGTCACACTGATACAGGTAATAAGGACGTACCCTTATTTTAAGAAGCTTATGCATCAACTCCTTCATTACAGGAACATTGTCATTTATTCCTTTGAGCAGAACAGTCTGGCTGCCAAGAGGAAAACCTCCGTCAGCAAGTTTGTTGCATGCTTTTGCACACTCCTCTGTAATTTCATCAGGATGTGAAAAATGCAGGCTTATGAAAAGCGGATGATATTTTCTCAGAACAGAAATAAGGTTATCTGTTATTCTCTGCGGGAGTACAACGGGAATCCTTGTTCCTATTCTTATAATCTCTACGTGTTCTATTTTTCTTATATTGGAAAGAATGTAATCAAGCGTCTCATCATTCAATGTAAGAGGGTCTCCGCCGCTGATAAGCACATCGCGAACTTCCTTATGTGCTGCAATATAACTGAACGCTTTTTCAAAATCCTGTCTTCCCAGTTTGTCAAGTTTTCCAACAGAGTGTGAACGAGTGCAATACCTGCAATAGTTGGAACATACCTGGGTAACTGTAAATAATACCCTGTCAGGATACCTGTGTACAATTCCCTTCACAGGAGAAAATGATTTCTCATGCAGCGGATCAGATTGTTCAGTGGCATGTGTAAGCAATTCCTCAACAACAGGAATTACATTCCTTCTCATCGGATCTGAAAACCTTGTGTTATAGATCAGTGATGCAAAATAAGGAGTAATCCGCAGTGGAAGACGGCCCTTCAGATTACTGATAGCCATAACTTCCTTTTCGGAAAGCTTCATGATCTTCTTCAGATCATCAATAGTTGTAATCGCATTCCTGAGTTGCCATTTCCAGTCATTCCAGGAGTCGATAGTTGTTAGGGGGAAGAACCTCTGCATGAAGTCTGTGCTTCGGTTGCTAACTAACTGAATTGGGATTTCGTTTTGCGAAAAAATCGTGGTTTCCGCGCCAGGCTCTTCTTCTGAAGAGCAACCCACGAGGTGGCTCTCACCACGGAGAGTCGATACCTCATTATTGTTAGCGTTCATAATACAAGATGAGTAATTTCACCTTTTTCTTTTAAATTTTTCTTTTTAATTAATATTGGTTTTTATAAATTATTTTGGACGAAAATAAGTAATCTGCTAATATATTGTACCATCCGACTATCATAAATATTAACACATATTGTATTTTATTAACAATAATAATTATACATTTAGAATGCATAATTGCATAGTGCT
>CAZEYY010000007.1:51428-57397 GCA_964516485.1 uncultured Rikenellaceae bacterium | reverse complement strand
GTGTATTGGTAGCCTGCCCCTTCTGTTTCATGTATTATAAGCACCCCCTTTGCACCCTGGCGCGCAGCTTCTTCATATTTATAGGTCCAGCGGCCATAGTAGGTCATTTCCCTTCCTTTGAAAAGGGCAGAATCGCCTGTGTAGAGTCCCGGATCATTTATAAGTACAACAATTGTCTTGCCCCTGACATCCAGGCCTTCAAAATCGTTCCAGCCTGCCTCCGGTGCATTGATGCCGAATCCTGCAAAAACAAGTTCAGATTCCTTTACGCTGACGTGTTCAGTCAGTCTGGGGGAAATCACTGCAATGTCATCAGGAGCAGACATCTTAATGATTCTGCTTCCGTTTTTTACAACAACCTGATCATCTATTTGTGAAGTAATTTCAACTGCAGGAACCTTTTGAAAATATGAATCACCAAAGGCAGGTTCAAAACCTATTCTTTTCAACTGTTCTGCAAGGTATACTGTTGTGATTTCCTCACCCCTGGTGAAGGGCTTTCTTCCCATGAAATCATCAGATCCAAGTGCTTTTACGTATTCTGCCAGGTCACCCGCGCTGATACTTCTTTCACCTCTTTTCAGATCCCTGTCACCACAGGAAATAAATGCGAAAGGTAAAATGAGAAAACATATAGCGTAGGCTGTTGTAAATAATCTTTTCATATTCTGCATAGATTTTCTGTGGGTGTTAAAGATAAATTATTTATTGAGTAACAGGAATCTATGCTCATTATTAAATATACTATTATTGGATTCCTGCTTATTGAGAATTCATTCTGATAACCTTAACAAACTTATCATTGAATGTTGCCTGATTCTATTAGATAAATTTCTATATTTTTGTCCTTCTCTGAAAGTATGTGATATTAAAATTTATACAATGAAACTTATAAACAGCTTAAAAGCATTATTACTGCTTACAGTACTTGTATTTGCCTCATTATCAGATGCAATTTCGCAGATGCCTTTCCGCAACATGAACCAGTATGCAGTGACCGGATGGGTTGATGATACACACTATCTCTTCAAAACATTGGATGAGAACAAGATGCCTGTTGTACAGAGTGTTGATATAAAGACTGGTAAGGCAGTTACAGTGTCGGCAGAGAAAACGCCCCGGGAGTTGATCTCACAGGTTCTTCCTGCCGGTTACACATTGGGCATGACTGATCCCATAAGCCCTGATTCAAAAAGTACAGTTATGGTGAAGGATAATGATCTTTATCTTTTTACGCTTGCTACCAAAGAATTAAAGAGGCTGACAAACGACAGGGAGCCTGAGGTCAACGCAAGATTTTCGCCTGAGGGCTCTAAACTGGCTTATACAAAGAACAGGGACCTTTATGTTTACGACATAGCAGCAGGGAAGGAGATAAGGCTTACATCCGATGCCACGGATAAGATTTATAATGGCTATGCTTCATGGGTTTATTATGAGGAGATACTTGGCCGTCCGAGCAGATATGCGGCCTTCTGGTGGTCACCTGACGGAAATAAAATTGCCTATCTGAGGAGCGACGATTCTGATGTTCCGATATTCACACTTAACCGCCTTGATGAAGCTGATGGTATTCATGGGAAAATTGAAGCTGTTCCCTATCCCAAGGCAGGTGATCCAAATCCAAAGGTTAAGATGGGAATTGCAGATATTGCAAGTGCAAAGACAACATGGGTAAAGACGGATTATTCTGTTGATCAGTATATTGCATGGCCTTTTTGGACTCCTGACAGCAAAAAACTTGCTGTTCAGATAGTGAACCGCGATCAGAATGAACTGAAAATAATACTTGCAGATCCTTCAAGCGGAGACTATTCAGATATATATAATGAATCACGCAAAACCTGGGTGGAATTCAGGGAAGATATATATGTGATGAAAAATGGTTCAGGATACATAATCAGAAGTTTCAGGAATGACTGGGAGAACCTTTATTACTACGGATGGGATGGAAAGCTTATCTGCCAGCTCACAGACTTCAGATTCCGTGTAAACAGCATTGACAGGGTAGATGAAGATGCAAGGCTTGTTTACTTCTCGGCAACAGGAACTGAGTCAACTGATATGCATGGGTACAGGGTGGGCCTTGATGGAAAGAACCTCATACAGATTACAAAGGGAGAGGGTACTCATTCTCTCAGCATTTCACCGAAAGGTTCATATTTTATTGATACCTGGAACAGCCTTTCAAGTGCAGGATCCATTATTGCCTATGACAGGAAGGGCAGGCAGCTTAAGGAGATTTATAAATTTGAACAGCCTCAGTTCGATCAGGCAAAACATTCAAAAATCGAATTTGTGAAAATACCTACATCCGACGGGCTGTTTAATATGCCGGCAATAATCACCTATCCTCTGAATTTTGATCCTTCAAAGAAATACCCGGTTGTTTTTACAATTTATGGCGGGCCGGATTCAAAAAATGTTTATAACAGGTGGCAGGGAACAAGTCCTTCATGGTATGCTCAGAATGGGATTGTTCAGTTTACTGTTGATCACCGCGGTTCAGGTCAGTTTGGAAAGAAGGGACTTGATTACTTGTATCGCTGTCTTGGTAAATGGGAAGTGCTTGATTATGAGGACGCTGTTAAGTGGCTTCGGGAAAAACCATGGGCTGATGAAACAAAGATGGGTATGACAGGAGGTTCCTACGGAGGTTACATGACCTGCCTTGCACTCACAAAAGGAGCTGATTTCTGGACTCATGGGATAGCCAATTATTCAGTTACAGATTACAGGCTTTACGATAACATCTATACAGAGCGTTTTATGGACACTCCGGCTGATAATCCGGAAGGATACAAGGATGGATCAGCGCTTACCTGGGCTAAGAATTACAAAGGCAGACTGCTGATCACGCATGGAGATATGGATGACAATGTTCACATGCAAAATTCTATATATCTGATATCCAGACTTCAGGATGAAGGCAAGAGCTTTGAATTCATGCTGTATCCTGGTGGCAGGCATGGCTGGGGCGGAATGAAAGCGATGCATCTGAGGAATGAAGCCAACAAATTCTGGATGAGGAATTTCTTCGGTAAATAGCAGAAAATGCCGGAAAGGTTTGTATTTATCATCCTTTCTGCTTTAATTAGTTAAAACTGCATAATATTTTCAGACTAATGTTTATTATATTGGTCTCGTTAATTTATTGCCTTACTGGCTTGTAAGAGAAATTATTTAGTCTATGGTAATTGGAATTCTAAAGGAGCCTGTATCAGAACAGCGAGTGGCCATGCTGCCGGGAGAAGCAGCTGTGCTAAAGAAAATGGGATTCGGTATTTTTGTTGAGACCGGTGCAGGCGAAAGAGCATTTGCTGCCGATGCAGCTTATGCTGATGCCGGGGCTGTTGTAGTTTCACGAAAAGAAGTAATTGCCGGATCGGCTATGCTTATTTCTATTGCGGCGCCGGTAAACGATACGGTTGAATTCAGGTCAGGACAAATTATCTGCTCCATCCTGAATCCGGTTGAGAACAGCGCGTGGCTTGAAAGTGCAAGGTCAAAAGGTCTTACAGTTCTTGCCCTGGATATGGTACCCCGGACTTCAAGGGCACAGTCAATGGATATTCTGTCATCAATGGCCTCAGTGGCTGGCTATAAAGCTGTGCTTGAGGCTGCATCGAGGCTTCCGAAGTTTTTTCCAATGTTTATGACTGCCGCTGGTACTATAAAACCTGCAAAGGTTCTTGTTCTCGGGGCAGGGGTTGCCGGTCTTCAGGCCCTGGCGGTTTCAAGGAAGCTTGGAGCTGTTGTTGAGGTTTTTGATGTGCGCTATGCAGTAAAGGAAGAAGTAAAAAGCCTTGGTGGAAAATTCATTGAGGTGGAAGGATCGACTGAAGATTCAGGTGCAGGAGGATATGCTGTAGAACAAAGTGAAGAGTACAAAAGAAAACAACAGGAGCTTATTCAGCAGAGAGCCATTCTGTCAGATGTAGTTATTTCAACAGCCCAGATACCGGGAAAGAAAGCGCCCATCCTGATAATGAAGGATACTGTAATGAAGATGAAACCGGGCTCTGTAATTGTTGACCTTGCAGCATCAGGCGGAGGAAATTGTGAACTTACTGAAAACGGAAAAACAATTTCCGTTAATGGTGTAACAATTATCGGTAAATCAGATTTTCCGTCAGATATGCCCTCCGATTCAAGTAAAATGTTCGGCAATAATATTATAAACCTGGTTAAGATTATGACCGACAAGGATGCAACTGTCAAAATCAACCTGGCGGATGATATTGTTAACGGAACAACAGCTGTTCATTCAGGAGAATATGTAAGTGACAGAATTAAGCAGATATTGAATCTTTAGTGAAGAAACCTTTGTGTCAATAATATAATTATAACAACGATGGAGAGTATTTCTGTTTTTTTCCTGCAGCACAGAGAAGCAATTTTTATTGTGATTCTCTCAGTATTCCTTGGTATAGAAGTGATTAGCAATGTGCCTGCAATTCTGCATACACCACTTATGTCAGGAGCAAATGCAATCCATGGAGTTGTGATAATAGGTGCAATAATAGTCCTTGGTCATGCTGACACAACAGTCTCAATGATACTTGGCTTCCTTGCAGTTATCCTGGGAACTCTCAATGTGGTGGGAGGCTTTGTTGTGACAGACAGGATGCTCGAGATGTTCAGAAAGAAAAAGTGAAAGAATAAGGAGTCTCAAATAAATAAGGCAGAATGAACAATCTGACACAGTTTACAGCGGGAATCACAATACTTGAAGTCACATACGTGATCGCCTCAGTGTTTTTTATTTTAGGACTGAAGATGTTAAGTCATCCGCTTTCCGCGAGACGTGGCAATATACTTGCAGCATTCGGGATGGGTCTTGCGATAATAGCAACAATCATTTTCCACAGAAAAGACGGTGAACCGATAAAGAACATACCTCTGATACTCGCTGCTATTGCAGTAGGTACTGCTTTTGGCTGGGTAATTGCAAAAAAGGTAAAAATGACAGCCATGCCGCAACTTGTTTCTTTCTTTAATGGTATGGGTGGTGCAGCTGCAGCTCTGATTTCAATGATGGAGTTCCCTCATGTTGATCCTGCGCTTATAGAGAAATCCGGAATGGCCAACGGAGAAGTGCTTGCAATCCTTCTAGGTTTGCTGATAGGTACAATATCCTGGGCAGGCAGTATGATAGCCTATGGCAAGCTTGACGGGTGGATAGGAGACCTGAGAATAAAATCGATGAAATGGGTCAACCTTGCCATTATGGCAACACTTATTGGTCTGATAGCTTTTGTTATGACCCGGGATGTTCAGTCGACAAAGGAATTGACACATTTTATTTACATAATATTCTCAATTGCAATAGTTTACGGTGTGTTATTCGTGATGCCTATCGGGGGAGCAGACATGCCGGTTGTTATATCGCTTCTTAATTCTTTTACAGGTGTGGCTGCTGCAATGGGAGGCTTCCTGTACAATAACCAGGCCATGCTCACAGGCGGTATTCTTGTAGGATCTGCCGGTACTATCCTGACAGTCCTTATGTGCAAGGCTATGAACAGGTCATTGCTGAATGTAATTGTCGGCGTATTTGGAGGAGGAGGCGAATCAAACCTTGCTACAGGCGGATCGATAAAGGAGATCTCATTGAGCGATTCTGCAGTGCTTCTGAGTTATTCAAAAAAGGTTGTCATTGTACCAGGATACGGTCTTGCTGTTGCTCAGGCACAGCATATATGCCACGAGCTTGATGAACTGCTTGAGGAAAAGGGTGTTGAGGTGAAATACGCTATTCATCCGGTAGCCGGAAGGATGCCCGGGCACATGAATGTTCTGCTTGCTGAAGCCGATGTGCCTTATGAAAAGCTGATAGAAAGCAATGAGATTAATCCTGATCTTCCCAATACTGATGTTCTGGTTGTTATAGGCGCAAATGACGTGGTAAACCCTGCTGCCGAAGACGATCCTTCAAGTCCTATTTACGGGATGCCAATAATCAAGGC
>CAZEYY010000007.1:49456-51328 GCA_964516485.1 uncultured Rikenellaceae bacterium | reverse complement strand
CACTGGAAAATAATACGCTGGCTTACAGGCTTTACAGGATCAGCCGCAACAGTTGTGGTGACAGAAAAGTTCGCCGGTTTATGGACCGACTCGAGGTACCATCTTCAGGCCGAGGCTGAGCTCAGTGGGAGCGGGGTGTGCCTTATGAATCCGGGTAGAAGTGCAGGTGATTATACTGACTGGATAGGAGAAAACTGTAAACAGGGAGAAACGGCAGTCCTTGATGGCAGGATCTTTCAGCTTGCAAAATACAGAAAGCTTGAAAAAATTCTTAAAGGAAAAGGTATAAGGATAAACCTGAGAAAAGATCTTGTTTCACCTGTGTGGGATAACAGGCCTGATTTGCCATTTTCAGAAGCTTTTGAACATGAGTTGCGGTTTTGCGGGATATCACGTGAGGAGAAGATAGCCAGGGTACGGGATATGATGAAAAGATCAGGGATTAATTATAATCTCCTTACCTCTCCTGATGAGATCATGTGGCTGCTCAATATACGAGGAGGAGATATAGATTTTTCTCCGGTCCTTTTATCATTTGCCCTGGTGGGAGAGGACCAGCTAATTCTGTTTATAGATGAGAGAAAGATACCTTTTAAGCTTGCTGCTTCATTTGACAAATCTGATGTAGTAATCCTTCCATACGATGGAATAGCCGAGGTTCTTTCTGACCTGTCTCCTGATTCTGTCTTATTGCTGAGTCCACTTCTGACGTCTGTATCTATTTTTAATTCAATAGCAAGACATGTAGTAATTAAGGAAGGTCTGTCATTTCCTGCCAGATTGAAGGCAGTTAAAAACAGGACAGAAATAGAAGGAATTGAACGGGTGATGCTAAGGGAGGGAACCGCTCTCATCAGGTTCCTGCGTTGGTTTGAAAGTAATGCCGGTACGAAAATGACTGAAATGTCGCTTGCAGCTAAACTTGGTGAATTCAGGTCACGGGCTGAGAACTACCTGGGACCAAGCTTCGCCACAATAGCAGCATTTAATGATCATTCTGCTCTTCCTCATTATGTTCCTTCTGCCGGAACTGATTATGAAATAAAGGGGAATGGAATCATTCTTATTGATTCCGGAGGACAGTATAAAGACGGTACCACTGATATAACAAGGACGATAGCTGTTGGAAGACCATCGGAAAAGCAAAAGAAGGATTTCACTCTTGTGCTTAAGGGTATGATTGCCTTGTCAGCAGCGAAATTTCCGGTTTTTACAAGAGGAATACAGCTTGACATACTTGCACGTCAGCCGCTCTGGAAGGAAGGATTGAATTATGGACATGGAACAGGACATGGTATAGGTTATTGTCTGAATGTTCATGAAGGACCAGTCAGTATCAGTTCCGGATCAAATCCTGATTCGGCAAATGGCATTGAACCAGGAATGTTTTTTTCAAATGAACCTGCTGTGTACCATGAAGGTGAATACGGAATCAGGACTGAAAACATGGTCCTTTCCTATGAAGATGAGGAGAGCGAATCAGACAGGTTTCTCAGATTTGAAACCTTGTCATTGTGCCATATCGAGAAAAAACTTGTTGATAAGTCTCTGCTCGATGAAAATGAAATAAAGTGGCTTGATAATTATCATTCAGAAGTTTACAGCAAGCTGAGCCCTTTCCTTGAGCAGGAGGAGAAATTATGGCTACAGGAAAAGTGTGAACCTATTTAGGTTCTTATTTTATAACCTCCTCCATTAGGGTTACATCCATAACCGGGAATTCTGTTATCCTCAGTCTTGTGCAACCGTAAGGTACAAGCTCTATTACCTCGGGGTCGCCCTGTGGTGCAACAGGACTCACCGGAGGAACGTCGGCTGAATTGTTTTTCATTGTCCATTCCGGGATTCTGATTCCCCTGGTCTTGATTACAA
>CAZEYY010000007.1:0-49356 GCA_964516485.1 uncultured Rikenellaceae bacterium | reverse complement strand
GAATTGTTTTTCATTGTCCATTCCGGGATTCTGATTCCCCTGGTCTTGATTACAATAGGTGCATCATTCTGGTACAGAACATATTTCGAAGAATCCTCCGACCACACCATGTCGTACTTATCTGCAAATGCGAAGCGGCCAACAGGATTTTCAGTAACAGTTATGCCGCGCATCGGATTTCTTTCATCAAGCAGAAGGCCGTAATTCCAGGGGCTTTTAGGCAGAATTTCCCAGTCAGCACTTCCCTTGTATCCGAAGTTATCATAATTTATCTTAACGCTTTTATATTCACCTGCAATCCTCAGAGAGAAGTACAGAGGACCACGCATCAGCGCAACTGAGTTATTATATCTTCTTTCGTTCCTGATTTTCATCGGTATATTAAGGCTTATCCTGTCTCCGTCCTTCCATTTCTCATTCAGTCTGATCCGGTCCTCTCCCTTGCGGACAAATGATTTTCCCCTGTATTCAACAGTAACAGAATCAGCCCAAGCCGGTATCCTCAGTTCGATCGGGAACCTTACAGGTTTGTCAGTTCCGATAATAAAGGTGATAAGTCCGCTGAAGGGGTAATCTGTCTCTTCCCTTATCGTTACTTCTTTTCCCTTTGATACTTTAGCTTTTACAACAGACGGACCATACACAACAGCTGCAAGACCGTTGTCGTTAGTTGCCATCCACATGCTTTCGACGAACTTGGGCCAGCCCTGGTGCATATTGGCAAGGCAGCATGCGAAATTAGGCATCAGTCCGTAAATATTTGAATAGTCGCCATTTGAGCTCCAGTCTCTTTTTGCTGCCGAAACAAGGACCTGGTTAGCCTGCTGATCATACTGGTGTGCCCAGAAATCGGGAGTAGTGGTTCCTGGTAATGCATTGTACGTCAGCATTTCAAGCCTATCAGAGAATTTGCTGTCTCCGAAAATCTCGAACAGCCTTTCCAGTGAAAACATATATTCAACAACCGAACAGAGTTCTGTTCCCTGGTTAGGGCCTTTACCTGAAAGGTGTTCATCGCACGAAAATCTTCCTGTAACCTGTCCGTGGTTAAGATCATATTTTCTTATGCCATCATATACGGCATTCTTATACCTCACATCACCTGACTGCTGATACCAGAGTCCCGGATATTTGATTGCCATTGCATTGTTCACGCCATGAGCGGTCTTGTCCTCAACCGTTCCATTGTGCGGTATGGTTTTGTTGGCTGCTCCGGCTGAATCCCAGGGAAATTTTTCATAATAGCTGGTCCAGTCAGCGCTTGTTTCCTGAATTGTTTTTATAGTCTCGATTATCCATTCTTCCCCGGTCTGCCTGTATAACCAGTAAGCGGTAACTGCATTTTCCATTGCCCTTACTCCCCTCCAGTCGATAGCAGGCCAGTCGGGCGGTGCCGTATGCAGATACCTGAAATATCCAAGCAGAACTTTTAAGGCAGAACTATCACCAGTTGCCTCAAAATATTGCATAAGTACCTTGTTTGAAACAGCAAGTGGCCAGCGGTCCTTGTTTTTAACGGGTCCGTACCATCCTGTATCCCTGGCACTTTCAATCATGGGCTTAATCCATTTCTGAACCTTTTCCCTGAGTCTGTTGTCATCAAGGATATATGCAAGAGGTACAAGACCGTCAAGATAATACGGACCTCTTTCCCAACCTTCACCTTCTCCTCCCAGCCATGAAGAATTTACCAGATCGGGCCAGAATTCATCAAGGTGGCCTGTAAGTCCCTCTGCCTGAACTTCAAGTTGCGATTTAAGCCATCCTGCGGGTTTAACGGTGCCAAGAGGCAGCTTTATATATGCATTTGTTTTCAATGGTTCAGGATTGTTCCTGTAGTTAACATTGCCCTTTTGCTTTGAGCAACTGAAAACAGAAATTATAAGGAGAGCTGCAAGCAGGAAATATATCTTCTTCATTGTTTAAATACTTTTTCGGGAACTCCGTAAAAGTAAGAAACTTTTAAACAAGGAAGTCTTATTGCAGCCGATTACAGGTAATAATATAAGTACAGGATACCGGAAGGCCGGGTGTCTATTCTGTTTTTATCGATTCTGCCGGATTCAGTACAGCTGCCTGGTATGTCTTATAAGCTATTGTGATAAAGGTTATTGCAATGGTAATTGCTGCTGCTGTCAGGAGCAGTGGAATGCCGACGCTTGTCCTGTAGATGTAGTTCTGGAGCCAGTTGTTCATGAAATAATATGCTACAGGAATTGCAATTGCAATACCTATTGAAACCAGTATCAGAAAATCCCTGGCAACTAATCTGAGTATAATGACCTCATTGGCACCAAATACTTTTCTGATCCCGATCTCTTTTGTTCTCTGTTCAACCATATAGGATGCAAGTCCAAAGAGGCCAAGGCTGGCAATAAGTATTGCCAGGATTGTAAATAATGTAAATATCAGACCCCTTTTTTCATCGGCTTCAAATTGCCGGTTGAACCTTTCCGACAGGAATGTATAAGCAAACGGCTGATCGGGAAAGATTTCTTTCCATTTGTTCTCAATAAATGTAATGGTTGGTTGTATCTCATTGCCTGTGAGTTTAATATAGATAATATTATTGAGCGGCCTGTAAACAAGAAGCAGTGATTCGATGCCGTTATACATTCCTGTCTGATGGTAATCTTTCATTACGCCAATTACCCTTGCACGTATAGTATTGGCATCTCCTAACTCAACTTTCTTGCCTATGGGATCTTTCCATCCCATGCGATTTACAAATGTCTCATTAACCACAACACCTGTAAGAGTATCGGATGGCATGTCCAGCTGAAATTCACGTCCCTGAGCCATTTCTATTCCAAGAGCATCTATAAAGTCATGATCAACTACTGCGAAATTAACTCCCTTCTGAGTCATTCCCTGATCGGTTTCCACATTAAATATTACCTTCCCGGACCCTTCACCTATTGGACTATTTGTTGAAGTGACATATTTGATATTCTGATTTTCAAGCAGACTTTCCTTCAGGAGTGGATATTTTCTGATTGTATTTCTGTCGTTCATCTGAAGGTTTATGACATTCGTCTGATCAAAACCCTGGTCCTTGTTTTTCAGGAAATTAATCTGTTTGAAAACTACAAGAGTACAGATAATCATAATCACTGAGACTGCAAATTGGATCACAACCAGTATTTTACGGAAAATACTGCCAGCCGATCCCTGGGTTATTTCTCCTTTAAGAACTACTACAGGGCTGAATCTTGAAAGGAAAAATGCAGGATAACTGCCACCAAAAATACCGACAACCAGTACAACTGCCAGGAGTGTGAGCAACACAACCGGGCTATGTATGATATGCAGGTCAAATGCTTTACCTGCAAGCATATTGAAACTGGGAATAAGTATGATAAGGATTATAATACTCAAGATAAGCGCAATAAGAGTAAATGCTACTGATTCAGAGATGAACTGGATAATCAGAGGCCCTCTGCGGGACCCTACCACCTTTCTTAAGCCAACTTCCCTTGCTCTTTGTGTTGACCTTGCTGTTGCCAGGTTCATGTAGTTCATTGCTGCAATCAGCACGAGGAAAAGTGCAACAATTGCAAAGATATATACATAAGTTATACTCCCTGTCGGCTTTGGCTCTCCTGCGTTTGTGGAATACAGATGAATCTTTGTAAGTGGCACAAGTTCATATTCTATCGTGATCTTCATCGATTCAAAAATTGTCTTCATATAGGCATCGTACATTGCCTGAATTTTTGTTTCGAATGGTTTTATATCAAAATTTTCAGGAAAAAGAAGATAGGTAAAAACCCCAAAATTACCCCAGGATCCTAACTGTTTTGGAAGGTTATTCCTTGCCGCAACAGCATCAAAGCTGAAATGAGAGTTTTCCGGAACATCCTCAATGACACCGGTTACTTCAAATGTATTTGTTCCTGCTGTGAGTGTCTTACCTATAGGGTCGGCATTTCCAAAATACCTTGCTGCAATTTTTTCAGTTATAATTATTTTTTTCGGATCGACTAATGCAGTTTTAACTTCTCCCTTTTTAACCTTATATGTGAAAATATCGAAAAGGGTGGAATCAACATAGAAAAATTCTTCCTCGTTGAACTCCTTGTCTTCATATTTGACAAGTGTCCTGTTCATTGGTATAAACCTGACAAAAGACTGAACCTCGGGATAATCTTTAGCCACCTGTGGCCCGAAAGGAATCTGAGCAACTATCCAGGTAAACTGGTCATCAGGCTCGGTTATCTTAGATGATACCCGGTAAATGCGGTCTGCATTTTTGTTGTAACGATCATAGCTTACTTCATCTGATACATATATAATAAGGAAGAGGGCACTGGTAATGCCTATTGTAAGTCCGAGTATGTTTAAGATGCTGTATCCATAGTGTTTCAGTATATGTCTGAATGCGGTTTTTAAAAGGTTTTTTAACATGGAGCAATTTATTGTGGGTAATTGGGTTCAAGTTACATTAATAAAGACAGCAGAAAAAGCAAAATCGCTGCATTAACCCTGCATTAACAATTGCAAATTATTTCTCCTCAATCACCCTGATCTCATCAAACCATGCTACACCCTGACCAGGCATGCTGAGACTCAGATTTGTCCGGACAGTTGCAGTGGTGTCGGATGGAATTGTAACAAATGTTACAAATTGCTTCCACCTTTCTTCAGGCACAAAACGTGCAGTATGAAACTCTCCGAATGAGATCTCTGCATATTGAGGTTTAAGCTGAGGGTTTGTATAGCATTGATTTATAGTGTCATATACTGCAACAAACCTTTGTTCTGGTTCCGACCTGGCCCATAAGGAAATTATGTATGATTTGCCGGCCGACACCCTGCACGGGAACAACCTCAGAGTAACTCCCTGGCCTTCCCTTGGTGTCTGCAGCCTCAGGGAATGACTTCCACTGAAATATTCCCTCGTGTCGGTAAAATATGTTGATCCCTTGTCTGTTCCGGCACGGGCATAAGATGCGGTAGGGATTCCGGGTGTTGAGATTGTTTCAAATCCGGGATCAGTTATAAGATTTTTTTTGTCAGAGACAGATTCTTCAGCTGCCTTTCTGAGGTCAATCAGATAAACCTGAGAACCATAAGCAGCCAGGTGGTCATTTATTGTGTTAGCATTTAAGGATATCTTCCTGTTTTCGAAAATCACATCTGCGGTTCCTCCGTATATGCCTGAGATGCTGACATTAAGCGAAAGGGGTTTATTCACTTTGTTCACGGCAAAAATGGCCAGTTTTCCATTGTGAAGCCTCGAGGTTACATCAATATCAGATGATGATGAAGTAACATGATTTGCTTCTTCATCAGAAAGAAGCCAGGGTGACATTTCCGCCACTTCAAGCGACATACGTCCGCATTCATTCCATACTGCTGTTGATTTAGGGAAGAAATTCGGCCCCCAGCGGACAAAGTACTGAATGCCTGTAGCCCCGTTTATTATTGCCTGCCAGGTCATCGACCTGCTTTCCTGTATTGTAGGCTCCCTTTCCCACCATTCTCCTCCTCCGAACTGCTGAATCACCATCCATTGGGGCTGTTTCCCGTAAAATTCATCTCTGAGCTGTTTTCCGAGGTCACTTACCATGTTTACAGGAGTGCGCGGAACAGGGTAGGGATCGGCCATAACAATGTCAAAGGCAGAAGCGTACTGCCTCGATGCCATGAAAGGTGCCATGAAAACCATTGTTACAGGGTGCCAGGGATCGAGCTCTTTTACTGTATTGTATATTTTCTCAAGAATTTCCGGAGGGATCTTATAGCCGTTCGGTTCATCTGATATGTACCATGCCAGAAGAGCAGGGTGATTCATGAATGCTTTTACTTCACTGACAAGCCTCCTGTTTTTTTCTTCTTCGGAAATAGTATCCGCCTTTGGTCCGGTTGATGCCGATACAGTCAAAAGACTATAATGCACCTTCATCCCCAGTTCGGCACATCTGTCCATGTAGGCCCTGCGTTCGCTTATTGTATTCGGATGTATTTTCTGATAGGGTGAAATCATATTGAAACCGCGGACTATTTCCTCTTCCTGGATTGTAGGGCTGACGGGAGAATAACAATAAAAGCCGAACGGGAACTGAGGTTTCCTGTTTACAATAACGGCGCCTGTAAGCCTGTCGGTCTTTACTTCATTTGTCTTGTACGGAAGCTTTGTGATCTTTGTAATTGCACTGTATTGAATTGCCCTGTTGCCGCTTATCGAGATAATGGCCTCTGCCGGATATACTGACTGACTTTCATTCAGAGCAAACTGCATGCGTATTACAGATTTAGCTGCTATTCCTTTCCATGAACAAAGTGAATCAGTTCCTGACAACACTGTCACGCTGAGATGAGTTTGCCGCAGGTTTGAAGGGACATGAAGCAGAAATTCTCCTGACTTTTCATAGGAATAGAAGCTATATCTTGTCAGTAACCTGAAGGCTGGAGTGCCCTTTCCCTGGGTGTAGGCATTTTGGACTGAAGAAGGAATAGGAAGGAGTGAGATTGTGATAAATAATAATCTGAAAATAAATATATTGTATCTGAAAGCAGTTCCCATAACCTTGTCTGATCCTTGTTCGTATTATTATCCGGCCTGTGATGTTCAGGCTGATCTGTCTTTATCCGGTTAAATGTAACTAAATAAAAAGATATACCTTTAAAGTATAATAATATTGAAAACATGAAAAGATCATTTTTTTATCTTCTGACCTTTCTGGCAGTGATGTCATGCGGCAAAAAGAGCCCAGGTGATACAGCTGCAGTTTCTGTGAATAATGACACGCTGAAGGTTATAAATAATGGTAATGTTGAATTCAGCAGGTATTTCACTGATAAAACTATGCGCCTTGATTATTTCCATTCCGGAACTGCCACAGAGGAGCATTTTTCTACTGACAGGATAGTATCAGACGGCAGATGGAGCGGGAGTAAACGTGCCCTTTGCGATGCGCTTGAACTGGGAAGTTATTTTTATGAAGTTATCGACAGTGAAAGTAGTATATTATTGTATTCCAGGGGCTTCGGCAGTATCTTTGGTGAATGGCAGTCAACTCCCGAAGCGTCGGAAGTATGGGGCACTTTTCATGAATCGGTACGATTCCCATGGCCTTTGAAACCTGTCACGGTCATCCTTAAGAAAAGAAACAATCTTAACAATTTCAACATAGTATGGACAACGGATATCGATCCTGATCCTGCAGCTAGGAAAGTCAATCCTGCCGACCTTGTGCATAATGAAAAGATATATGTGATAAGTGAGAATGGCCCTGCTGAGAAAAAAGTGGATCTAGTAATAATGGGTGACGGATATACTCAAACCGAGATGGAAAAATTCAGAAAGGATGCTAAAAGACTATCTGGTTTCCTTATGAGCAGGGAGCCTTTCAGCAGGCATGCTGATGATTTCAATATACGTGCCATAGAGACTCCTTCGCCCGGGTCAGGTGTGAATAAGCCGCATCATGGAGTTTTCAGCCGTACACCCCTGACTGTTCATTACAGCAGTTTCGATTCTGAACGCTATGCGCTCAGCTATGATAACAGAACAATAAGGGATATAGCCTCTGCAGTGCCTTATGATATTATGGTGATACTTGTCAATGAGAGAACCTATGGTGGGGGTGGTATATATAATCTGTATACAACAGTATCGGCTGATAATAATTTTGCTGAGTACATAATGATACATGAAATGGGCCATCATCTTGCTGCGCTTGCCGATGAATATTACACTTCATCAGTTGCATACGAGATGCCCGAGGTTAAAGTTGAACCCTGGGAGACAAATATTACGGCTCTTTTTGACAAGGAAAACCTAAAATGGAAGGATCTTCTGGAGGAAGGAACGCCTCTGCCAACTCCCTGGAACAAAGAAGCATTAGACAAAGCAGGTTATGCAATTCAGAGGGAACGCGACAGTATAAGGAAGGTTTTGGCTCCGGAGAGTGTTATGGAAGAGCTCTTCAGGAAGCAGATGCAGCAGGAAGATCAATTCTTTGCATCAGAAAAATACCGTGATAAGGTCGGGGCTTTTGAAGGTGCCGGATATCTTGCAAAAGGTTTGTACCGTCCTCAGATTGACTGTATTATGTACACCCGTCACCTTACGTTCTGCAAGGTTTGTAGCAGGACTATTGAGGATGTGATACAACAGCAGATTGAATAAAGGCGGAAGGCAGAAGGCGGAAGGCGAAAGGCAAAAATTTAATAAGTAAGCAAGTGGATAAAATTATTATTGATCAGACATTTAAGAATATTGATTTTTCAGAGGCTGATCTTACTGAAAAGGAATTTGATGCATGTATATTTCATAACTGCAGTTTTTCTAAGTGTTATTTTTCAGGATCTGACCTCACTGACTGCCGGTTTGAGAACTGTGATCTCAGTCTTGTACGATTCGGAAATACAGGTCTGAGGGAGGTTGCTTTCACCGGATGCAAGCTGACGGGTACTGATTTCAGCGGATGCAAAAGTACCTTCCTTTCAATTTCCTTCGAGAAATGTGGACTTGACCTGGCTTCCTTCATGAAAATGAAAATGACCAGGACTCCTTTCCTTGCATGTTCACTTAAGGAGGCTGATTTTTCAGGTACCGACCTTACAGGATCGAAATTTGCAGATTGTGATTTGTCCAGGGCTGTGTTCCAGGATACCATACTGGAGGGGGCAGACCTTATAACTGCAGTAAATTATTCAATCGACCCGGAGAGGAATAAAATAAAACGGGCAGTTTTTTCAATTTCCGGGGTGGCCGGTTTGCTTGAAAAGTACAATATTGTTATTTCATGAGTTAATAGAAAACAGAATATCATTTGATTATGGCTTCAGTAGAAAAATTCGGAAAAACAATGATCGGAACCCTGCTGTCCGTGAGTGCACCGCAGGTTGCAGAAATAATTGCACTGGCAGGTTTTGACTGGGTCCTCATCGATATGGAACATTCGGCCCTCTCGCTCGAGTCAGTACAGAATGCTGTTCAGATTATGGAAGGAAAGATCAAGACCATAGTCCGTGTGCCTTTGAATGACGAGGTATGGATTAAAAGAGTACTTGACACAGGTTGTGACGGTATTCTTGTACCGATGGTAAACTGTGCAGATGCTGCGCGCAGGGTTATAGAATATTCAAAATACCCCACTGAGGGTCGAAGAAGCGTTGGCCTGGCCCGTGCCCATAAATACGGGATGACATTTAAGCATTATGTTGAAAATGCAAACCGCGACCTCATAATTATGATCCAGTGTGAACATAAAGATGCTGTCAGTAATTTTGATGAGATACTTGAGGTAAAAGGCATTGATTCTGTGTTTATTGGGCCCTATGATCTCTCAGCGAGTATGGGGCTTACAGGGCAGCTGACTCATCCCGAAGTGGCAGAAGCCATAAGATGTGTTAAGGATAAATGCAGGAAAGCAGGAAGACCATATGGAATATTCAGTATGAACACCGAAACAATGATTGCTGAAATAAAGGAGGGATGCACCTTCCTTCTCTGCGGAGCTGATGTCAATTTCCTCATTAACTCCCTTACTGACCTTGTCAGGAAGCTAAAGGCTCAGACTGTCGTTACCTGAACCAAATTTTCAAAGTACTTGCCTCCTCAACAGTTTTTCCGTCAATCTTTGCCGGTATCCACCGGGGTCCTTCAAGCAGGAGACGTTTAGCCTCATCAGACCATTTTTTGCCGGGAGATTCAATTATCCTGATTTTTGCAACAGTGCTGTCAGACTTAACAATGAAACTTACAAGTACAAACAGTTCTGCTTTACCTTCATGTTCAGGATTCCTAAGATTCTTTTCAAGGTAAATATTAAAACTGTCAATTCCTGTCACTGGCACAGGAGCCTGGTGTTCAGCTGCCAGACTGCTCTTTGCAGCAGCAGGGGCAGCCAGTCCTGATATTCTCCTGTATTCACCTTTCTTATCTGCTTCCTTTGCCTTTGATATTCCGGCTTCATCTGCAGCAGCTTCGGCTAACCTGTCGACAGCAGCTTTCGTGTCGGAAGGCAGTGCTTCAGCGTCTTTCATTTCTTCCTTAACAGCTTCATTTTCCTCGGCTTTTACGGATACAGCAGTCTGGATGTCAGCCTGTTCTGATCTCAGTGATGGTGACGGGGAGATGGAGGGAAGAGTAACTGAAACGGATTCGCGGGCTTTCCTGAGAGGTTCGGCTTGTGCGATTACGAGCTCATTACCCGCACTTGTATCCTGATTGATAATTAAAGCATCTGTCAGCACTGCCTCCTCCCTGCTTCTTGCAGAATAGTAATAAGCAAGTGATATTGAAACAAGTATTGCAAAACCAGCGGCAATGCGGTAAATTGCAGTATATGACCTTTTTGCAGTCCGCTTTCTGATTCTGTCTTCAAGCGTTTGAAGATCCTGTTCAAGTTCTGACGACTGAAGAACTGAAAATCCTTCTGCAGCCTCCTCTGCAAATGGATCTTTCTGAAGCTCCTTTTCAAAAGAGTTTCTCTCGCTGCCTGACATTCCATCCTGTTTGTACCTTATAAAATCATCAGGTCGTGATACTCCATTTTTGTTTTTCCTATCCATTTCTTTCTTCAAGACAGATTTTCAGATTTCTTTTAGCATTCTGCAAATGACTCTTAACCTTATTCTCATCCAGACCTGTGCTTGCAGCAATATCCCTGTAACACCTGTTTTCAAAATAGAAAAGGGATATGCATAATTTCTGTTCCGACTTAAGTCTGCCAATGCATTCTTCCAGTTTTTTGTCAAGTTGCGGGTTGTCTTCATCAACAGGATGCATGGAAACAGTATTTTCCATAAAAACTACCGGATCATTTATCCATTCATTCAATTTTTCAGCCTTTGACTTTTCTGATCTGAGATGCATCAGACAATAATTACGGCTTACAACATGAAGCCAGCTCCTGAAGTTATCTATTTTCTGCCTGGGTATTTCTGTAATTAGCTTTTCAAAAATCTGCATAACTGCATCAGAAGCTTCCTCCCTGTTTTTAAGATACTTCAGGCATACTCCATACACTAGATGCATGTACCGCAGGTATAGTTTCCCGAGAAGTTCAGAATCACCCGAGGAGGTAAAATTCATGAGAAGTTCATCGTCTGTACTCTCACTGTTATGTTGATATGTTTTCCTGAACTGCAACAGTCCTTGTTTTTCAGCAATTTACAAAAATTGTGCCCTCTTTTTATGGAATTTGCCGGAAGCCTGCATCATGTATAAAAAGTTTAACCAAAATTCTTTGTCATGAAAACAACAATGTCATTTATTTCAATAGTAATCATTAGCATAATGCTTACTTCGCACACAATACCAGTAACAGTCACCGGTACTGTGACAGATGCAGCAGGAAACCCTTTGCCAGGTGTATTGGTTAAGGCAAAACCAGGTTCAGCGACTGCTTATACCGGCAATAATGGCTTTTACAGGATAACTCCTGAGGACAAGTCTCTTACGCTTGTTTTTTCGTTGCAGGGATATACCACAGTAACAGAAAAGATCGCAGCAAGGAATCTTATAAATATTGTTATGAATCCTTCGCCTGTTCCGGAAAAAGATGTTATAAAACATAAACTGGAAGAGCAAAGCAGGATGGAATCAAAATCAATGGGTATGGCAGTTGCGTCTCCTTATGCCATGATGACGTATGATGCCGGCAAGGCTTTTACAGGAAGGAGGGATAATTTCAATACAGAAGGCTATGCTTCCGTAAATGAAAATGGATTTAAAAGTGTTATGAATAATCCTCTGTCAACCTTCTCAATTGATGTTGACAATGCCTCATATTCAAACATAAGGAGGTACATAAACATGGGACAATTTCCGCCTGCTGACGCTGTGAGGATAGAGGAGATGATAAACTACTTTAAGTTCGACTATCCTGAACCAGACGGGGAACATCCGTTTTCAGTATATACCGAGCTTGCAGTTTGTCCCTGGGACAGGAATCATCACCTCCTCCATGTGGGCCTGAAGGCAAAGAGCATAGATAAAACAAAACTTCCTCCCTCAAATATTGTATTTCTTTTAGATGTTTCAGGTTCAATGAGTTCTCCCAACAAGCTTCCTTTGCTCAAATCAGCTTTCGGACTGCTTGTTAATGAACTCAGACCAGTTGATAAGGTAGCCATTGTGGTTTATGCCGGAGCAGCAGGGCTTGTCCTTGAATCAACACCGGGAAATATGAAGGAAAAAATAATGGCAGCCATTGATAATCTTGAGGCAGGTGGATCAACTGCAGGTGGTGAAGGACTCCGGCTTGCATATTCTGTGGCGCAGAAGAATTTTATAAAGGGTGGAAATAACAGGATCATCCTTGCGACTGATGGCGATTTCAATGTGGGTGAATCAAGCAACGGAGGCATGGAAAGGCTTGTTGAGGAAAAAAGGGAAGAGGGAGTTTGCATAACAGTCCTCGGATTTGGCATGGGCAATATTAAGGATGATAAAATGGAGATCATTGCAGACAAGGGAAATGGTAATTACTCGTATATCGATAACCTCCAGGAGGCAAGGAAAGTCCTTGTACGGGAATTCGGGGGAACATTATTTACCCTTGCAAAGGATGTTAAATTTCAGATTGAGTTCAATCCTTTGAAAATCAAGTCATACAGGCTTATAGGTTATGAAAACCGTCTGCTGGCAGATGAGGACTTCAACGATGACAGGAAAGATGCCGGTGAAATGGGTGCCGGTCATAATGTGACTGCCCTTTATGAACTTGTACCTGCCGGGGCAGATGAAAAAGTGCCTTCAGTTGATCCGCTGAAATATCAGAAAAGAGATGAAATAAAAACAGGAACAAGTTCATATTCAGGTGAGTATCTTACAATAAAGATACGTTATAAGAAAGCTGATGGAAATACAAGTATGCTTCTTGACAAAGCTGTAAGCGGAAGGGTAAAAGGTTCAGTAGAAGCTACAGATAATCTCATGTTTGCAGCGGCTGTTGCCGAATTCGGAATGCTGCTACGGAATTCTGAATTCAAAGGCACATCAACATTTGAGAGCGCTGAAGCTCTGGCAAGGAATTCACGGGGCAGTGATGATGATGGTTACAGGGCCGAGATGATCAGGCTTATAGCAACTGCCAGGGAAATGAAGATATTGGCGGAAAAAGAATAAGCTCACTGATTTTCGAATACCTCAGCAGCATAAAAAAAATGTTGCTGAGGTTTTTCTGTGTTAAATTCTATCAATGAACCTGATGTATGGGATTGATTGTTATATTTACTTCCACATTGTGTATATAATTTATGGAAGACGGAACATTTTTTGCTCCGGCAGGAAGACAATCATTTGAAAAGATATTGAATGAAAAAGAACTGCATGAGTCTCAAAGAATTCTGACTGAGTTATTTGGAGCACTGACCGGAGTGTGTGCCATAATCAATAAGGAGAGGCAGATTGTATTTGCCAATAATGAATTTCTTGATCTGCTGGGATTAAAGAGCATAGAAGCTGTACTCGGCAGACGACCGGGAGAGGTAATCTCATGCATCAACTCATTAAAGGGGCCTTCGGGTTGCGGGACTTCAAAGGAATGTCGTTACTGCGGGGCTGTTGCGGCAATTATGGATAGCATTTTGCATGATGCCCGGTCATCTAAGGAAGCTCATATAACTTCAGTTATCAATAACAATTTAGTAAGCTGGGACCTGAATGTTACCTGTGCTCCCGTACGACTGAATGGTGAAAAGCTGTTTGCTCTGTCCCTTCAGGATATTAGTGCTGAAAAGAAGCTCCGTTCTATTGAGAAGGTCTTTTTTCACGATTTGCTAAATGCTGCTGGCGGGCTGAACGGCTTACTGACTGTTATTAAGATGGGAACCTATCCTGATGAATTGAAGGAACTTATAACACTATCGGAAGCAGCCAGCCAGTTGATTCTAGAAGAGATAATGTCATACCGTCAGCTGAGGGCGGCGGAAAATGGTGATATAAAGGTAGAGGTTGAGGAAATAAAAACTGTTGAGTTTTTAAAGTATGCAATAAACAATATCAGCTTTCATGAAGTGGGTCAGAATAAATCTATAGTTCTCAGTGAAAGCACTCCGGATATTACAATTCAGACTGACAGATTGCTGCTTCAGAGGGTGATGATCAACCTGATGAAAAATGCCCTTGAAGCTACTCCGGTTAATGGTGTTGTAACTGTGGCAGCCCATGTTGAAAATGAAAGTATCATTTTTACTGTACATAACAGTGGAGTAATACCTGAGGAAGTGCGTTATCATATTTTCCAGAGGTCGTTTTCAACAAAAGATAAAAACAGAGGACTGGGAACATACAGTGTAAGGCTCATGACAGAGAACTACCTGAAAGGAAAAGTCAGCTTCAGTAGCAGTGAAGCTGACGGAACGGTATTTTCAGTTGAAATTAACAGGAACCGGGAGTCCTTTCTGTAATAATCAGTTGTTTTTCAGATACATGTCGATTTCACTGGCAACTTTGCGGCCTGAGGCTATTGCATTTACAACAAGGCTGGCTCCGCTGATTGAATCACCGGCAGCAAAGAATTTCTGACGATTGGTTTTGTAATTATTGTCAACCTTAATATTCTTTCTCAGATTCAGATCCAGCCTGGCATCTGTAACAAGTCCTTCAAGCACCGGATGAACAAAGCCCATGGCAAGCAGGACCAGATCAGCCTCAATAATCCGTCTTGAATCAGGAACAGGTGCCATTGTGTATTTCCCATCAGTGTTTTTCCATTCAACATCTTCAATTTCAATGGCCCTGACCTTAAAGTCTTCACCAATGAACCTGACTGAGGAAATATTCCAGTATCTTTCGCAACCTTCTTCGTGAGAGGAAGATGTTTTCAGGACTTTACCATAGTAAGGCCATGGATTATCCTGTGATCTTTCAGCCGGAGGTTTGGGAAGTATCTCAATCTGGGTGACCTTTTCAGCTTTCTGGCGTATAGAAGTGCCTACACAATCAGAGCCTGTATCACCTCCACCGATAACGACAACCTTTTTACCCTCTGCGCTGATGGGATTGTCAGAACTATCAAGTTCACCTGAATTCACCCTGTTCTGCAGTTTAAGAAAGTCCATGGCAAAATGTACTCCGTTCAGGTCTCTGCCATTTATCGGCAGGTCACGCGGCTGACCGGCGCCAATTGTAATGCAAATTGCATCAAACTCTTTTTCAAGCTGTTCCGGGGTTATGTCGCGGCCAACTGTTACAAGAGTCCTGACAATCACACCCTCCTTTTCCATAAGGCTTATCCGGCGATCAATAGTATCCTTGCAAAGCTTGAAGTCTGGAATGCCATAGCGAAGAAGACCGCCCGGCTTATTATCCTTTTCAAACAAGGTAACAGTATGACCTGCCTGGTTAAGAAGATCTGCAGCAGCCATTCCGGCCGGACCACTTCCTATTATTGCAACCTTTTTGCCTGTCCTGATTTCAGGAATAACAGGTTTTATATATCCTTCGGCAAAGGCATGCTCAACAATCGCAACTTCATTTTCCCTAATTGTGACCGGTTCCTTATTAATATTGAGAACACAGGCATGTTCGCAACTGGCAGGGCAGATTCTTCCGGTAAACTCTGGGAAGTTGTTTGTTGCACTGAGCCTCTGGTAAGCTGCTTTCCAGTCACCCTTGTAGAGCAGGTCGTTCCATTCAGGAATAAGGTTATCCACCGGACAGCTCCAGTGGCAGAACGGTATGCCGCATTCCATGCACCTTGAAGCCTGAAGCATCCTGTCCTCGCTGTTCAGGATCTGCTCAACCTCACTGTGGTCACGTATTCTTTCATTTACAGGTCTGTTACCTGCTTCCTTGCGTTTTATCTTTAAAAATCCTGTTATGTCTGCCATATTCAAGTAAAAAGTAAATGGTAAAAAGTAAAAAGTTATTGGGCGCTGATCTCGAGATCAAGTTCAACATTTGCGATTTTCTTCCGGAGCTCCTCTAGTTTCTGCTCCTGGAGAACTCTTTTGTAATCGTAAGGTATTACCTTGATAAACATTGGAATATACTTGTTAATATCATCCAGGATCAGTTTGGCTTTGGCACTGCCTGTATATTTGTAATGGCGTGAGATAAGGTCTGTTAATTCATTCACATCACTGTACTCATCCACGAGTGATAGTTCCACCATACCCATGTTGCAATAGTAGTCGAAGTTGCCATTCTCATTCAGAACGTAGGCTATTCCGCCGCTCATACCGGCTGCAAAGTTACTGCCTGTTGTTCCAAGCACAACAACCCTTCCGCCTGTCATATACTCGCAGCAATGGTTGCCTGTACCCTCAACAACAGCTATTGCACCGCTGTTCCTTACAGCAAACCTCTCACCGGCCACACCGTTAATATATGCTTCACCGCGTGTTGCCCCGTAAAGAGATGTGTTGCCGATGATAATGTTTTTATCAGGTGCAAATAACGATCCTGACGGTGGCACCACAATAATCCTTCCTCCGGAAAGACCTTTGCCCATGTAATCATTCGAATCTCCTTCAAGGTGAAGTTCCACACCTGGTACTATGAAAGCCCCGAAGCTTTGACCTGCCGACCCGGTGAACTGGCATCTTATTGTTCCTTCCGGTAGTCCGTCAGGGCCATGTAATTTTGTTATAGCCCCTGAAAGCATCGCCCCGGCGGTACGGTCGGTGTTTTTAATAGTCTTTCTTATTTCGACAGGCACTTTCGACCTGATTGCTTCTGAGGAAAGTTTAAGCAGTTCATTGTCAAGAAGATCAACTAATTTATTTTCCTGTTTGTCAACACAGTGAAGTGCATTTACAGCTGCTTCCTTAGGCATTGCCAGCAACCCTGAAAGGTCAAGGTTGGCAATCTTCCAGTGTGTTATATCAGGATTTCTTTCAAGAAGGTCAGTTCTTCCAATAACATCATCGAGTTTTCTGTATCCGAGTTCGGCAAGGTGCTCCCTGACCTCTTCAGCAAGGAAGCTGAAGAAGGTTACAAGGTAATCAGCCTGGCCCCTGAACCTCTTCCTTAATTCCTCATTCTGTGTGGCAACACCTACCGGACAGGTATTCAGATGACATTTTCGCATCATCACGCATCCCAGGACAACGAGTGCGCTTGTTGCGAAGCCGAATTCTTCAGCGCCAAGCAGGGCTGACATAATTATATCTCTTCCGTTCTTCAGCTGCCCGTCAGTCTGAAGTTTAACCTTCCTTCTGAGGTTATTCATTACAAGAGTCTGCTGTGTTTCCGCAAGACCCAGTTCAAGAGGAAGTCCGGCATGTTTTATTGAAGAGGACGGGCTGGCGCCTGTTCCGCCTTCATAACCGCTTATTGTAATCAGGTCGGCTCCTGCTTTTGTTACACCTGCTGCAATTGTTCCCACTCCGCTTTCGGAAACAAGCTTTACACTTATTCTGGCCTGGGGATTTACATTTTTCAGGTCGAAGATGAGCTGGGCAAGATCTTCAATTGAATAGATGTCATGATGCGGAGGCGGCGATATCAGGGTAATGCCCGGTATTGAGTAACGGGTTTTTGCAATTATTTTATCAACCTTATGACCGGGCAGCTGTCCACCTTCACCCGGTTTTGCTCCCTGGGCCACCTTAATCTGTATCTCATCGGCATTAACAAGATAATGTGTTGTAACACCGAAACGGCCACTGGCAACCTGCTTGATTGCACTTCTGGCACTGTCGCCATTCTCCAGTGGTTTGAACCTTTCAGGATCTTCTCCGCCTTCGCCGGTGTTGCTTCGTCCTCCGATCCTGTTCATTGCAATTGCAAGCGTTTCATGAGCCTCACGGCTTATCGAACCATACGACATTGCTCCCGTAACAAATCTTTTCATTATATCTGAAGCAGGTTCAACCTCATCAACAGGTATCGGGTTTGACTTGTATCTCAGAAGTCCTCTTATGAAACCAGGACGTGCATTGTCTTCATCAACAAGCTTTGAGTACTCCTTGAACTTTTCATAGCTGGCAGTGCGTGTGCTCCATTGCAGAAGCGAGATTGTTTCAGGATTCCAGCCGTGATGTTCCCCGTTTTTCCTGTACGCATATACACCTTCTGTAAGGATTTCAGGCTTTCTGCCTGTAGTAAAGGCTTTTCTGTGCGGGATCAGTATTTCTTCTGTGATTTCATTTATGCCAATGCCGCCAATTCTTGAAGTTGTTCCTGCAAAGTACCTGTCAATTACATCCTGGTGTATCCCTATTGCTTCGAAGATCTGCGATGAGCGGTAGCTCCTTAGGGTGCTTATACCCATCTTCGACATAGTCTTCAGTATTCCCTTATTTATGGCATGAACATAATTTTCCTCTGCCCTCTGATAGTCGAGTTGTATTTCCTTCCTTTTTACAAGTTTATCAATTACGGCAAAGCTCATATACGGATTTATTATACTTGCACCATAGCCGAAGAGCAGGGCAAAATGCATTACTTCCCTGGGCTCTGCTGATTCAACAACCAGATCGATCTGCATTCGCTTTTTTGTCCTGATGAGGTGATGATGCACAGCAGATACAGCCAGAAGCGAGGGTATAGGGGCAAGTTGCTCTGTAATGCCTCTGTCAGACAGAATAATGTAGTTTTTACCTTCATCAACTGCTTTTTCTGCATCTGTACAAAGATTGTCAACTGCATTCTGCAGTGCGGTCGCGCCACCAGTCGCATCAAACAGGAGTGAAAGGTTTGCAGCAGAGAATCCCTTGTATCTCAGGTTTTTAACTATCTGAAAATAAGTATTTGAGATTACAGGATTCTTAAAGCGGACCATTTTTACATGGTAAGGTGATTTGTCAAGGACATTTTGCTGCAATGATCCGAGGTAACCGGTTAGTGTCATCACAAGCTCTTCCCTGATATGATCAATTGGCGGGTTTGTTACCTGGGCAAAAAGCTGCTTGAAATAATTGAAAAGCCTGTAAGGTTTTTTTGAAAGGACGGCAACAGGCACATCATTACCCATTGAACTGATAGGTTCCTTGCCTGTGGCAGCCATTTCCTTGATAATCTTATCAGTATCTTCGAGTGAGTAGTTGAATGAAGTGAGATATTTATCATACTGGTCACCCATTTCCGGGGATTCTGTATGACCTGATTCTATTTCCTCGAGAGTGACCATATTCTGTCTGATCCACTCCCCGTAAGGATATTCGTTAGCGATCTTCGCCTTCAGCTCATCGTCGTAGTACACCTTACCCTCCTCAGTGTCGACGAGAAGCATTTTTCCGGCTTTAAGTCTTCCTTTCTCCCTTATCTCGGCAGCAGGAAATGACTGAACACCTGTTTCGGAGCCCATTACTATAAGATCATTTGAAGTGATGAGGTACCTTGAAGGACGGAGTCCGTTCCTGTCGAGCATGCCCCCGATATACCTTCCGTCAGAGAATATCAGTGAGGCAGGACCATCCCAGGGTTCAAGGAAGGTTGAGTGATACAGAAAGAATGACCGGAGCTCATTTGAAATAGGATTTTTTGTATTGAAAGATTCAGGGATCAGCACTGACATGGCATAAGGCAGTGATTTTCCGCTCATTAGAAGAAATTCAAGAACATTGTCGAGTGAAGCCGAATCGCTTTTACCGGGTTCGACTATAGGGAAAAGTCTTGAAAGATCACCCAGCTTTTCCGATTTGAGCAGTGATTCCCGGGCTTCCATCCAGAACCTGTTTCCCTTTATTGTATTTATTTCACCGTTATGACCAAGCACCCTGAATGGTTGGGCGAGGTCCCAGCTAGGGAAAGTATTAGTACTGAAGCGTGAATGCACCAGGGCAATAGCGCTCTGCATTCTTTCATCACTGAGGTCAAGAAAGTATTCCCTGAGCTGCATTGAAGTCAGCATGCCCTTGTATACCAATACCTTGGTCGACAACGAAGGGATGTAGAAAAAGCTTTTCTGATCAATATCGGAATCCCTTATAATATTTTCAGTCCTCTTCCTTATTATATATAGTTTTCTCTCGAGATCATCCTGTTCTATATCTGCTTCAAGGAGTATCTGTACGATATCTGGTTCAGCTGCTCTTGCTATTTCGCCTATTGCCGCACTGTTTCTGGGAACTTCCCTGAAACCTATAACATTAACTCCTTCCTCTTTAATAATACCAAGAAGTATATTCCTGCATTTTTCTGCAGCATCCTTTTCCTGTGGCAGGAAAATCAGACCAGTTCCGAACTGGCCTGCAGGTGGAAGTGAGTATCCCTGGATGAGGTAAAAATCGCGGGGTACCTGAATGAGCATTCCTGCCCCGTCGCCGGTTTTCTTGTCAGCACCTTCAGCGCCCCTGTGTGTCATGTTTTCAAGCACTTCAAGGCCCTGCCTTATAATTGAATGTGATTTTTTTCCTTTTATATGTGCAACAAAACCAATACCGCAGTTCTCATGTTCAAACTCTTTCCGGTACAAACCCTGGCTTGCAGGACGTTCTTTTCTTATCATTTCTTTTTCCATATTTATACAAAAAAACCGTTCTCATAAAAGATTGAGAACGGTTATCCCTATTTAACAATAAAAACCATCCTCATTCATTTCCAGATAGCCTGGCGATGAGACTTTCGAACCTGATATGATTAATTAAACTCATTCCTGTTTATTAATTTCGTGCAAATATATAATTGATCTTTTAAATTGTAGCATAAAATATCAAAAAAATTAATAAAATATTTTAAATATCACAAATAGGTTACTAAATCATAAGTTGACATTGCCTTTTTCAGGCTGTCTTAAATTTACATTCTGAACCAATTAAAGATATTTATTGTTATTTTGCCTGCCGGATATTTAGGATCAAAATATGTTATAAGCCTTACTTCTGATGGATAAACCAAAAAATCTGATTCTTATTATTTTCGGAGCTTCAGGCGACCTTACTTCAAGGAAACTGATGCCTGCATTATATTCACTTAGCACCCAGGGTCTTTTCCCAAATAAAATTTCAATAATAGGCACAGGAAGAACAAGCTATACTGATTCTGATTTCCGTAACAGGATGAGGGATTCAATACTAACCTATTCAGAGGAAAAAGTCAGCGGTACAGATATTGACACTTTTACCGCCAATCTGAAATATCTTACAATGGATAACAGGAATCAGGATGATTTCAGAAGGCTTAAGGAGCTTGTTGAAGAGACAGATGCTGCAGATATTAAAAGCGGGAACTTTATTTTTTACATGGCAACACCTCCTGTAATGTATGAGTCTATTGCCCTGAATCTGTCCGCAGCAGGATTACTGAAGAGCAAAGCCGGATTCAGAAGGATAATTATCGAGAAGCCATTTGGTTACGATCTTGAATCGGGAAGGAAGCTTAACAAGGTATTGCATGACATAATTGAGGAAGAGCAGATATTCAGGATAGATCATTATCTTGGAAAGGAGACTGTGCAGAACCTTCTCGTAACGCGTTTTGCAAACGGTCTTTTTGAACCACTGTGGAACAGAAATTATATTGACCGAATCGAGATAACATCGTCGGAGAATATCGGAGTTGAGGAGAGGGGAGGCTATTACGATTCTTCAGGCGCACTCAGAGACATGGTCCAGAATCATCTTCTTCAGATGGTCGGACTCACAGCCATGGAGCCTCCTTCATCACTTGATTCAAATGCTATCAGGAATGAGGTGCTAAAGGTCTTCCAGTCTCTGCAGCCTATCAAGCAGGAGGATGTGCCTAAACAGGT
This sequence comes from uncultured Rikenellaceae bacterium, assembly GCA_964516485.1. Lineage (GTDB taxonomy): Bacteria > Bacteroidota > Bacteroidia > Bacteroidales > VadinHA17 > LD21. Next base: position 27,754 of record CAZEYY010000007.1, on the reverse strand, counting down.
TATAAGAGGTCAGTATACACCATCGATTATACGGGGAGAATGCGTTAAGGGATACAGGCAGGAGACAGGGGTCGATAAGAACTCAAGAACTGAAACCTTTGTTGCGATTAAATTCTTTATAAACAACTGGAGATGGGGCGGGGTGCCTTTTTATATACGTACCGGAAAACGCCTGCCTACAAGGGTTACTGAGATTGTAATTCATTTTAAGCCTACTCCTCACCATCTTTTCAGAAGGTATTCAGGAAAAATCAATGCAAACCAGCTTATTATAAGGATACAGCCTGATGAGGGAATTCTTCTTAAATTTGATATGAAGGAACCCGGAGCCGGATTCAATGTGAAGAATGTCAATATGGATTTTCACTACAAGGATCTGGCAAATGTACGGGTACCTTCGGCTTATGAACGGCTTCTGTACGATGTAACTACAGGTGATTCAACCCTGTTCTCAAGGGATGATGAGGTCGAAACTGCATGGAAATTCCTTGAGCCCGTGCAGAAAGCCTGGGCTCAAGATCCGTCAATTAAGGTATATGGCTATCCTGCCGGTACCTGGGGTCCTGAATGTGCTAATGATTTAATTGAAGGAGAGGGACTTACATGGAGATACCCATGCAAGAACCTTGCTGATGATGAACTTTATTGTGAATTATGAGTGCAAAAGTAAGAGTATTCCGTACCCCGTATGAACTGGCAGAGACCTTTGCCGGCGAAATAGTGGAAATGATAAGTGCCGCTGCTTCGGAAAACCGCTATGTAACGATTGCATTGTCAGGAGGTTCAACACCTGAGCTTCTGTTCTCTATACTTGGTGACCACTTCACCAATTCAGCGCCCTGGAACATTGTCCACTTTTTCTGGGGCGATGAACGATGTGTACCTCCTGTGAGTCCCGATTCAAATTTTGGGATGGCATTCAGAAACCTTATTAAGAAAATCAGGATTCCGGAGGAAAATATCCACAGGATCTATGGTGAGAAAGATCCTTCAGGTGAAGCTGCAAGATATTCAGCAGTAATAGAGAAATACGTCCATAAGACAGAAAGCATGCCCGTTTTTGACCTTATAATTCTGGGAATGGGAGAGGATGGCCATACGGCATCAATATTTCCGGGTTATGAAAAGCTGTTTAAGTCGGAAAAAAATTGCGAGGTTACCTTACATCCCGGAACAAAGCAGAAAAGAATTACGGTAACAGGCAGGGTGCTTAATAATGCAGCCAGGATTGTATTTATTATTACGGGAGGTAAGAAATCTGAAATTATACGACAAATTGTTAAAAAGGAGGGTGGCTATATGAACTATCCTGCTTCAAAAATTGTTCCTGTACAGGGAACTGCAGAGTGGCTGCTTGATGCTGATGCCGCAAAATTATTGTAAAGTGCCCTGATAATAATTACTGAAGCACAGAGTTTAGTATATTTGAATCAACTTTTATTAACCAAAATCAAAAAGCCATGTCACACGAGAGATCAAAAGAACAGGTGAAAATCAAAAAAGAACCAGCCAAGAGTCTTAAAGAAAAACGTGCTGCCAAAAAAGCCAAGAAAGAAGAAAAAGGCAGGCTTTAATATCCATGCCTGAAGACAAGTTTGCTTTTATTTAATAAAAAAGCCGGTGAGTTAATCACCGGCTTTAACTTTTTATAGATAAACTAAGCTAATTTAACATTAACTGCATTTATTCCCTTTTTACCTTCAGCAAGTTCAAATGTTACTTCGTCGTTTTCTTTGATCTGGTCTTTCAGACCTGTTGCGTGTACAAAATACTCGTTATCTGAATCAGCATCTTTGATGAAACCGAATCCTTTTGATACGTTGAAAAATTTAACTGTTCCTTTGTTCATTTCTTTGATGTTTTAAAAATTAAGGGCCGAAAGATATGAAATAATTTTGAAATATTCTAAATAAATTTATAAAAGTCTACAAATCAGTGCTATATGTAATGATTTTTTACGGCTTTTGCTACGAAAATAATACCTACATTTATCCGTTTCTGAATTCCACGCATGAAAAGATATTTGTATGTAGCTTTAATCTCCTTATTTTCTGTTGTAAATCTGCTTTCTCAGCCTTCTCTTCTGACTGTTGCCGAGAAGTCCGATTTCCGGTCGACATCAGAGCATAAGGATGTAGTTGAATTCATTGATGTCCTGAAAAAATCTTCACCCTTGCTGAGAACTGAAAGTATAGGGATGAGCTGTGAAGGACGGGATATACCCCTGCTCGTCATTGGAAACCCACTTCCTTCCTGTCCGGAAGATCTGAAAAAAGACAAAAGGCTTGTTGTTTATATTCAGGCTAACATTCATGCCGGTGAGGTTGAAGGAAAGGAAGCCTCACTCATGTTCGCGAGGGACCTTCTTAAACAAAATGATACGGACCTGCTCAGGAATGTGGTTCTGCTGATCTGCCCCGATTTCAACCCTGATGGCAATGACCGCATAAAAACAATCAACAGGCCTTCACAGAACGGACCTGTTAATGGTGTGGGAGTAAGGCATAATGCCCAGTTCCTTGACCTGAACCGTGATGCTCTTAAAGCTGAATCGCCAGAGGTGAGGGGCCTTCTGAAAAATGTATTCGGCAGATGGGATCCTGATGTTTTCATGGATTGCCATACTACTAACGGATCATATCATACTGAACCTGTTACCTTCACATGGATGGTCAATCCTAACTCCGACAGCAGGCTGATTTCGTATATGCGCGACAGAATGATGCCAGCAATGTCTGCCCGTTTAAATGACAGATATAAAGTGGAAAACTGTTTCTACGGCGAGTTCATCGACATGCTCAATCCTGAAAAGGGCTGGGTGATGGAAGCATCGGAACCAAGATACATGACAAACTACTATGGCCTGAGGAACAGGATTGCAATACTTAATGAGAATTATGTATATGCCGACTTCAGATCAAGGGTGTGGGGCTGTTATTACCTTATAAATACCCTGTGCAACTATGTTTCTGAAAACAGGGATGAGATATGGCAACTGTTAAAGGATGCTGATATGCATTTTACGGGAAATGAATTAAAAAATACTGCAATAGATTCATTTGCAATAACATACGATGTAAGGGCTATTGTAAAGCCGGTTACAATCCGCACTTATGAAGCAGAGGAAGCAGGAAATACCGGAGGATGGATGACATACAGGAACACAGGCCGGAGAAAAGACGTAACAGTTCCCTATTTCATCGATTTCTTCCCGGTAAGAAGTGTTGCACTGCCTTCTGCATATATAATCGGAACTGCTGACAGGGCAGTTACCGACCTTCTGCAGCTTCACGGAATCATGCTCGAAGAACTTGAACAGGAGACGGAAGTTAGTGTTGAAAGGTTTGCTATAACTGAGCTTAAGGGTTCTGCCAGGTTGAACCAGGGACATTATCTTAATTCGGTTAAGGGGAAATATCTTATTGAAAAGATAAAATTTCCTGCCGGCACCATTGTTGTGAAAATGAACCAGCCACTTGCCCGAGTTGCTGCTTATTTGCTTGAGGCTGAGTCGGGAGAGGGGCTTATGGCATGGAATTATTTCGACAAATACCTTGTTCCGCAGTGGGGGCCGGGATACAATAATTATCCGGTATATAAGGTGTATGGATCAGGTCCTTTTCCTGCAAAAGCGCTGAAACAGTAACAGGTATCTTAATCTTCCTTAATTTATTTTGGTTTAATTCCATGAAATGATGATATTTAGACTGCATTGCAAAAAATACTTTTTTTTCTGACATTTGCGGCTTGTTTAACTAAAAGAAATTGATTTGAAATGAGAAAATGGAGAGTGGACGATTCAGCTGAGCTATACAACATTAACGGATGGGGCGTTGACTATTTTTCAATAAATGAAAAGGGAAATGTCATTGTAACTCCCCAGAAGAATGGTATTTCAGTCGATCTGAAGGAATTACTTGATGAGCTTACACTCTCCGATGTAGCTGCACCTGTGCTTGTGCGCTTTCCCGATATACTTGACGACAGGATCATCAGCATCTCAAAGTGTTTTAAATCGGCTTCGGAAGAATATGGTTACAAGGCCCAGAACTTCATCATCTACCCCATAAAGGTTAACCAGATGAGGCCTGTTGTTGAGGAAATTGTGAGCCATGGAAAAAAATTCAATATTGGTCTTGAAGCCGGTTCAAAGCCTGAACTTCATGCCGTTATTGCAATCAATACCGATCCTGAGTCGCTTATAATCTGCAACGGATATAAAGACGAGGATTACATTGAGCTTGCACTTCTTGCTCAGAAAATGGGCAAGAGGATCTTTCTTGTTGTTGAAAAGCTGAATGAGCTGAAACTCATTGCAACGATATCAAAACGTCTGAAAATAAAGCCAAACCTTGGAATCAGGATCAAGCTTGCAAGCGTTGGCAGCGGTAAGTGGGAGGAATCAGGCGGCGACATAAGCAAGTTCGGACTTACATCCAGTGAGCTGATTGAAGCGCTCGACTACATAGAGAAAAACAAAATGAGGGATTGTGTCAAGCTGATACATTTCCACATTGGCAGTCAGGTTACAAAAATAAGGAGGATCAAGATCGCTCTCAGAGAGGCATCCCAGTTCTATATACAGCTCAGGCAGCTTGGTTTTGAAGTTGAGTTTGTTGACATCGGCGGAGGACTTGGCGTTGATTATGACGGCACAGGCTCATCAAACAGCGAAAGCAGTGTTAACTATACAATACAGGAGTATGTAAATGACTCAATAAGTACCTTTGTTGATGCCAGTAACAAGGCAAATTTGCCTCATCCAAATATAATTACCGAGTCAGGACGTTCACTTACCGCCCATCATTCAGTGCTTATCTTTGAAGTTCTGGAGACTACCACCCAGCCATCATGGGACGAGGAAGAGATGCTAAGTGAAAATGATCATGAACTTGTAAAGGACCTGTACCAGTTGTGGGACAATATTAACCAGACCAGGATGCTGGAGACCTGGCATGATGCCCAGCAGATCAGGGAGGAAGCCCTGGATAAATTCAGCTTCGGACTCATAGACCTGCGTACAAGGGCTCAGATTGAGAGGCTATTCTGGTCCATAGCCAGAGAAATTGACCTGATGGCAACTAATACAAAACACGTGCCTTCAGAATTGCGGCAGATATCAAGGATGATGTCTGACAAGTATTTCTGTAACTTCTCACTTTTTCAATCCCTGCCCGATGCCTGGGCTATTGACCAGATCTTTCCCATAATGCCAATACACAGGCTTAATGAAGAGCCTACACGGACTGCCACAATACAGGATATGACCTGTGACTCTGACGGTAAGATTGACAACTTTATTTCAACAAGGAATTCACCTCACCAGATACCATTGCATGTTATGAAAGGGAAGGAGCCATATTATCTTGGTGTTTTCCTTGTAGGCGCTTACCAGGAAATATTAGGCGATCTTCATAATCTTTTCGGCGATACAAATGCCGTGCATGTTTCCGTTGACGACGAAGGATATCGTATCGATAAAATAATTGATGGAGAGAGTGTTGCCGAGGTTCTTGACTATGTTCAGTACAATTCAAAGAAAATGGTGAGAACTGTTGAATCGTGGGTGACATCATCAGTTAAGGCAGGCATAATTACCCTGGAGGAAGGGAAGGAGTTTCTTTCAAACTACCGTTCAGGTCTTTACGGCTATACTTACCTGGAATAACAGGCTCTTTTAAGAAGGTTTGTATTAATTGTTGGAAAATATTTCTAACTTAGGTACTGATTTTGTCCTTTGTTAATACTAACCCTTTAATCGATTTATTATGAGCACCGAAGCAACAGAAACCACCCCTCAGGGCAACGGATCATTTGATTTCAATGCATTAATTAACGAATCAAAAGAGACCTTAATGAATCCGAAAGGATATTTCGCCGGCATGAAAACAACCGGAGGATTGGCTGAACCACTTATAAAAGCAGTGATCTACGGAGCTGTTGCCGGGGTCTTTGCCTTTATCTGGAGCCTGCTGAATCTTAATACTGTGTCCGGAGGAATGCTGGGAGGAGCTGTTGGTGTAATGGCCTTTGTCTATTATATTGTTGCAGCGGTAATAGGATTGTTTATTGGTGCAGTAATAATTCTTGTTATATCTGCCATCTGCAAGGGAAGCACTGATTTCGAAACTAATGTAAGGGTTTCAGCAGCACTGATGGTTGTTATGCCTATATCAGCCCTGCTCGGATTTGCAGGAGGTATCAGTATTTACCTTGGTGTGATCATTTCCCTGCTTGTTAACCTGTTCATGCTTTGGCTGCTCTATAATGCCCTTATTGAGACACTTAAAGCAAAAGCTGACACTGTAAAGATTGTCAGTTATGTACTTATTGCCCTGTTTGTTCTTATGATGATAAGCAGTATTGTGACTTACAGGAAGGCAAATCAGTTTATGGAAGGTTTTAAGAATTCCGATTTCAAGGAGATGATGAAGGATTTGGAAAAGGAAACAAAGTAAGCTTCATATAGAGCCTCTTCTGCTTTATTTTCTTGCAACTCATTGTCAGATTTTATAGTTTTAAGACCTTGTTGGTTTTAATACTGTAGCTGAATCATTATGTTTATGATTCTGAACAAAGTTGTTTTATGAAGAGAGTTAATTTGTCGGGCAATATCTATACAGTCCTTGCATACAGGATATTGCTTGTGATGTTCCTGTTCACACTCTGCCGGGCGGGCTTTTATGTGTTTAACATTGAAATGTTCCCGGATATATCTGCCGGCAGTTTTATAAAGATCCTTGGGGGCGGACTTGTTTTTGATATCTCTGCCGTGGTTTATCTCAACAGCCTTGTGATCTTGCTCTGCATCATACCGTTCGATTTCAGGTATAATGTAATATATCAGAATGTTATAAAATACATTTACTTTTTTGTAAATGGTGTTGCCATTGCAATGAATGGCATGGATTTCGTTTATTACCGCTTTGTTTACAAGCGTGCTACTGCTGATGTATTCGGAACTTTTTCGAATGAAGAGCACCTTGGAAGGATGTTCTTCCGCTTCCTGTTCGATTACTGGCCTGCAACACTCTTTACAATCTTTCTGTGGTTCCTTATGGTATGGCTGTACAATAAGGTAAAAACGTCGAAGCCGGAGGTCTCGAATAAACTGGCATATTATTCAATAAACGTCCTGATGATACCAATTGTTGCTGCTCTTATGATAGGAGCCGCCCGTGGCGGATACAAGCATTCAACCCGGCCAATTACAATAAGCAATGCCGCTCGTTATGTTGAATCGCCCAGGGATGTTGCAATAGTGCTAAATACTCCGTTCAGCATTTTCAGGACTTTCGGGAAGAAAACACTTGAGAGGTACAGTTTTTTCGATGAAGAACAGTTGAAGGCAATTTATAATCCTCATTATAAACCGGTTCCCAAGGGGCCGTTTAAAAGTGAGAATGTAGTTGTGATTATTCTTGAGAGTTTTGCAAGAGAGTATATCGGGGGTCTGAATCCGACACTTGAGAACGGGAATTACAAAGGTTATACGCCCTTCATTGATTCCCTGCTGAAAGTGAGCGTAACCTTTGATGTTTCTGTTGCAAACGGTAAAAAGTCTATTGATGCAATGCCATCAATACTGGCCTCAATCCCTTCGCTTGAAACTCCTTATATTATATCACACTACGCCAATAACGAGATTAACGGCTTTCCGGAACTTCTGAAAAGGAAAGGTTATTATTCTGCCTTTTTTCATGGTGCGCCTAATGGTTCAATGGGATTTGACTCATTTGCCCGGATGATAGGTTTTGATGATTATTTCGGCCTTGATCAGTATCCCGAGAAGAATGATTTTGACGGAATGTGGGGAGTTTGGGATGAACCTTTCTTTAAGTTTTTCGGTGAGAAGCTGAATACATTCAGCCAGCCTTTTTTTGCATCAATCTTCTCAGTATCTTCTCACCACCCCTTTGAGGTTCCTGAAAAATACAAAGACAGGTTCCCTAAAGGTGCTGCCCCAATTGTTGAAGTAGTTGGCTACACCGATTTTGCCCTCAGGGAACTTTTTAAGCAGATCTCTGCCAGCCCATGGTTCGGGAATACATTATTTGTAATTACCGCTGATCATACAAATCAGTCAATCCTGAAGGAATTTCAGAACGATTTTGGTTCATACAGCATTCCGGTAATTTTCTATAAGCCCGGAAGCGATATGAAAGGCGTTAAGAAAAAGATTGCCCAGCAGGTAGATATAATGCCTACTGTCCTAAATTATCTTAATTTTGATGAGGAGTATATAGCCTTTGGAAATGACCTGTTCGATGAAGGAAGCGAATCCTTCGGCTTCAATACAAACGGAAGCAATTACCATTTGTATATGAAAGATCACATACTTGAGATGGTTGACAGGAAATCCGCAGGGCTGTATAATTTCAAAACTGATGTATTTCTTGGCAATAATCTTCTGGGAAAAGAGCCAGAGCTTCAGACGACAATGGAAAATAAGCTTAAAGCTATAATGCAGACCTATAACAGCAGGCTGCTTGACAATAACATGGTTGTGCGTAAGTAATTATCTGTAAATTAAATATTTAATATGAAAACACGTCGCGAGTTTTTCAAAGTGGCAGGCACTGGACTGCTTGCAGCAGGAGTCAGCTCTGCTTATGGTGCTCCGGTATTTCAGCAGGCACAGGAAGAAGTAAAAGATCTTTTTGGTATTGGAATTGCCGGCTATACATTCAGGGAATTCTCTGTTGAACAGTCAATAGAGATGATGAAAAGGGTGCAGGTATCTAATCTCTCTGTGAAGGATTTTCACATGCCATACAACAGCACACCGGAACAGATAAACTCTGTCATATCCAAATTCAGGGCAGGGGGTGTTAATGTCTATGCTGTCGGGGTTGTGTACATGAAAACCGAACAGGAAGTTGACCGTGCCTTCGAATATGCAAAACTGGCAGGCGTTAAGATTATTGTCGGAGCTCCTGATTACGCCCTGATTCCATACGTGGAAAAGAAGGTAAAGCAGTACGATATCAGGCTGGCTATCCACAATCACGGACCGGACAATCCCCTTTTTCCTAATGCCACAGATATCTGGAATAATATCTGGGACAAGGACAAGAGGATGGGGATATGTATCGATATCGGTCACACAACAAGAGATGGCAAGAATCCTGTATTTGACATTCTCAGGTACGGATCAAGGATCTTCGATGTGCATATCAAGGATGTTGATGGGGCAACAAAAGAAGGAAAGACAGTTGAGATAGGCCGTGGAATTATTGATATCCCGGGAGTAATTGGTGCCCTCCGGAAAATAGGATTCACAGGTATGTGCAGTCTTGAATTTGAAAAAGACATGAAAGACCCTCTTGCCGGAATAGCAGAATCGATAGGCTATTTCAAGGGTACAATGAAGTGTAAATAAGGCGGAAGGGCTTAAGGGCTGAAGGGCGGAAGGGTTGGATCTATGGATTTCCTTTTTGCCCTTCCGCCTTTCGCCTTTCGCCTTTTAACTAATACTTTTTCAGCAGATCCAGCAGCTTCTTATCAAGCTTATGACCGTACCAGTCGGTGTAAACTATATCCTTGCGGCCTGAATCAAGGATGCCAAAGTCGCCCCTGAAATTCCACAAGGCATAACCTATTCCTGCATTTGTCAGTATATCAATAACATCGGTGAACCATGCAAGAAATACATCATGCGGTGTATTTCTCCAGCAGCCGCATTCACCGCAATGAACGCCTACTCCCTGATCCTTAAGTTCTATCCATGGTTTGTAAAGGTCTTCAAGTCCCTTTCTGTCGTAATACTTGCCGTCCATTGTACCGGGCCATACCGGTGTCGGAGCTTTTGAAGGATCTTTCCATACCCATGAGGCCTGGTAATGTGATATTACTCCCGGCCAGTATCCTCTGCAACTCTGTCCGACATTCAGGTCAATAAGCTCAGGGGAAACCATGTTTCCCACATTATTGCCATCTGCAATTATCAGTCTGTCAGGGCTCTCGCTTCTGATGGCTTTTGCCGCCCCTTCAATCACAAGCCTGTATGTCTGTCCGGGAACAGGACCTTTTTTGGCATACTGGTCATTCATATCCTCAATGTATGCCGGCTCATTCAGCAGGTCGAAGCTGAGCAGTTCAGGAGAGATATTCCTGAATCTTTTAGCCCACATTCTCCAGTGATAATTGAATGCATCCTGGGCGTCCTTGTCTTTCCAAAGGTTGAAAGGCTCATGGAATCCTGCATTGATGCAGTATCCTGGACCGCGGTGCAGGTTGAGACTTACATGCATTTTATACTTGTTTGCAAGGTATACGAGGTTTTCAACCTCATTAAGCATTTTCTCGTCAAGCTTGTAGACATCATCTTTTGTTATGTCCTTTGTCCGGTCTATCGCAAGATACCTTGGATAGGCCATTGGGATGCGTACAAAATCAAAGCCCCAGTCGCTCATCCATTTGAAATCATCCTCAGTTGATCTGCCCTTGTCCGGTCCGTCGGGAGGAGCCGGTGAGAAGAAATCGAGGAGATTGAATCCTTTCCACCTTGGAAATTTGTTCCTGGCTGCTTCTGTGCCTGATGCCAGAGCTGCAGGACCGGCAACCGAGATAGCTGTAGCCGCAATGGCTGTGTTCCTGATGAAATTCCTTCTGTTTGTTTTCATTTTAGCGATTGATTATTTTGGGTTAAAACTGAACTTATTTAATAATCACCAGAATTCAGCATTTCATCCATTTTTATCACCCTGCCTTCCTTCCTGGACAGTTCAGCGGCAAATACAAGTGCATGTGTACGCAGGGCTTCGTTTGCATCAACTGTTACCGATCCTGCACTCATTACCGAATTCAGCCATTCATTAACAATATCCTTATCTTCAGGGTGATATGTTGTTTGTTGTTTGATTCTTATAGTCTCATGCCTCTCGCCATAAAACTCACTTACCTTTATTGTACCTTCTGCTTCATCGAACAGAAGTTCACCTTTTGTGCCCTGAACACGTATTCGCCTGCCGTTTGTTGCGGAATATCCTGTAAGAGTGCATGTTGCAGTTGCGCCTCTGCTGAATTCCATCATCACAACCTGGTGATCAACTACATCATTATCTCCTTTCCAGACACAGTTGCCGAGAGGACCGTTTTTTATTGCTTCAAGATGAGCTTCCCTTGTATGAGTAAGGCATGCATCCCTTGCCGGCCATTCCTCAAGAGGAGAGTCTGCATACAGCTTAATTGCATTATATGGACATGATTCAGCTATCCTGCAAGCGTCGGTACATTTCTTTGTACTGCCTTCAGGCGCATTACCGGCTGTAAAATATTTAAGGGAACCGAATGATGAAACCTGTCTGCATTCATCATCAATAAGCCATGAAATATAGTCAATGTCATGGCTGCATTTATGCAGCAGGAGGAAGGTGTTTAGCTTTTCCTGTGACCATCTGCTCCTGACATAGTTGTGGGCAAATCGCAGATTACTAATTGCTTCCATGTGCTCAATGTGGATAATTTCACCAACAGCTCCTTGTTTAACAAGGTCTCTTACAGTTCTGTAGGCTTCCATGAACCTCAGTGTATGGCAAACAGCTATCACCCTGTTCTTCTCCTGCTGTTTTTTTACAATAAGCCTGCAATCGCTGAGTTTGTCGGCCAATGGCTTTTCAATAAGTATATGCCAGTTCCGTTCAAGAGATGCAAGTGCAGGTTCAGCATGCTGATTGTCGAGTGTGGCAATTATTGCAGCATCACATTCCTTAACGCCTGCAAGCAATTCGGCCCATGTGTTATATGCAGCATCCTCGCCAAGTCCAAATTCCTGTCTGAAGCTGTTCTTCTTGACAGGATCAGGTTCGGCAACAGCAATTATTACTGCCGGCATACCAGAAGATCTTACTTTCCGGGCAAGGTTTGTACCCCTTACACCGGCACCCAATACTGCAATTCTCAATAATTTATGCCCTGTTGTCATATCAGTGCTTTCTTATCAGAATGATCCTGTTCAGCAGCATTCCTGTCCTTCCTTTTTCTGTGCGGAACCTTGTTGTTATTGTATTTTTCATCCGGCTGATATCCAGGTCACATACATAGAGTTCGTAAATTCTTTCTTCAGTTTTTCCATAAGCCGACAGCCAATCAGTCAGCTGAGTCTGTCTCTGCCAGACCGAAAAGTCGCAGCCATAAGGTTGAGAGATTATGTCGAAGTACATTTTGTAACTGCCTTCAGGTATTTCCTGCATTGATATTCTTACAGATGATTCGCTGCCCGGGGTGAAAGTATAGGTTTCTCCCCCTGTGCCGTATTTCCATGTAGTCTCTATGCCTATGCTGCCCGACAATGTCAGGTTCATAAGCTGGGGATAAAGGAAAAGCGTATCGGGCATGTAAACAAATGAAGTCTCATTCGAAGGAACGGAAGTTGTTTCCGGCTGAGAATCAGAGTAATAAAAGGCAACGGAAGTGTAGTCTGCAGGAAATGCATTCTCTGTGGGTCCGTGTTCAATGCTGTGGAAAAGGCTCTTTTCAAAGGAGATCTTATCGCTGATAAAAAGACGGTATCCTCCTGTTCTACAGAATGGCAGAGAGTAGCCGAGCGAGCCATGAAGCGGCAGGCTCATTCTGCCGTCCCACCGGTCCATCAGTGCGTACCATCCCCCGTTGAAGTAGTCTTCAGAACCTGTGCCGTGCATCCTGAATTCTCCGTCGACAGCAGTGGAGTCATCCCCTTCAAAGAAAAGAGTCATCCCGGCCTTTAATCCCTGTGCCTGAAGGATAGTCCCGATATAATGTCCCCTGCCTTTTATATCTGCAAGAGTATGAGGTACACCCTTTTTCGCAGGATTGTTTTTATTCCAGTAAGCATTAAACCTGCCTTCTTTTTCAGGATCCCGCTTTTCGTCTGAATACAATATTCTGGCAACAATCTTCTGTGACACAGAGTTATCGCTTTCAGCCTTCCTTGTTATGAGTTCAATTTTTGCGCTCCTGTCGAAGGGCATAGGGAAGTAGCAGTAATTGTACTCACCGTTGCTGCCATGCAAAAAGCTCTGCATCGAAGGTGTACCATAAGCATAGCCGAAAAAATCAGCAAGCGGGCAGTAAACGGCAGGTGTTTTGGCATCGTCCCAGGTGATCCTGATATCGGTATTTTTAAATAGTCCTTCAAAAGCAGAAGCCGGTGATATTTCAATTGCAAGAATCCTTCCTCCCTTTTTCAGATCAAAAATCTTTTTGCTTTCGCCCGGAATGAGTTCTGTTTCAGTTGTTTCTGTTGTGATTTTGCTGCTGTAAAGATCACTTACACTTATTCTTTTGCTGTCCCAGAGTTCTGATATTTTAGTCAGCAGGTCCTTTGTCTCTGCAGAAGGCTGCATTGAGAAGGGAATCACTTTAATGCCGTCATTGTATAAGCGGTACTGTATCTGATGAAACTGTATCCTGTTTCCCCTTGAAATAATTCTACATCCTTCGCTGAATGTAACAGGGAGGTAGCAGTAATAGCCTCCAAGCTGATTTCCGCAGAGAGGCTTTACAAAGGGATATACTTTTCCTGAAAAAAGATCAATAAATGATATTGAAAAAGAGGGTTTTGCAAAATCGTCAATATAGAAATCAAGAGTATCGCTGTTTGGCGTGGGAGTCCATATCCTGTTTATTACACCGCTACCCCTGACCTCAAAGACAACGAGAGAGCCATCATCATTTTTCCTGAGGAAGGAATATTTTCCGCTGAAACCGTCATCGTTTCCCCCTGTTGTATCCCATGAGGAAGTCTGTGCACAAACAGCTTTATCAGAATACCTGCTCAGGGATCCAATGTCGATGAATGATTCAAGCTCTGTTTCAGTTGAGTGTATCCCCTTGTTTTCAATCTTTTTTACATCGGATTTATTCTCTGTGCATGCTGTTATCAGGAAAAGCAGCAGCAGTCTGCAGAAAGATTTCATGTTTTATTTATCTTATAGGATTTACCTGTTACTATTCATAACATTAGTCATCAGCCTGTTCATACTGGTGTAGATATTGCTGCAGATGCCTCCCCTTGCTGAAAAACTGATACAGATGTTGCTTGCATTTTCTTTCTGCGATCCTCCGTCGGTCATCAGCATTTCAGCCTGAATACAGTTTCCCGGAACTCCTGTTTCATTTTTTTTGCATACCCAGCATACAGAAGAGGGAGATTCCCTGCAGGGCTCATTTCTCTGGTTAAGTTCCAGATCATCAATTTTTGCCTTGTATATCCATTTGAAGGGCCCATCGAAATTCATTTCAACAACAAGTTCTCTTTCATTTGTAATGTTTACAGTGTAATTAAACGCTATTTCATTGAATCCGTCATAGTAGGGATTTGCTTTAAGAACCGTATTGACTGAATCAATACCGGCTCGGATATTACTGTCCTGGCTGACAGCCTGTGTAAGCAGTCCTGCCAGTAAGACAATGGATAGTAACAAGATAGATCTTTTCATTGGATGATCTTTTTGATTTGGGTTCAGGCCTGATTGTTTAATACCAATATAATGAAACTATTTTACAGAAAATGTTAATTGTCAGTTTTCTCTTGACAGAGATGAGTTTTTTTCGTACCTTTAATAGTGTTCATTATTTGAAAAAGAGTTAGTTATGGAATATTACACAGCTCAGAAAATAAAGAAGGAGTGGGGGGAAAAACCTTGTGATCATCCTCATTTGGAGCGGGAGTACTATTCGGGGGCTTTTCTTACAAATTATGTATGCGTTGAATGCGGAACAGAGTTTTCAATTGCACAAAAAATGGAAATAGACATTGAGAGAAAGCAGTATCTGAGGGATCTTCCATAATATATTGAAAATGAGGCTAAGTCATCTTGCATTAACTCTGGCGCTTCTGCTATCCGCACCCTTGTCAGCTCAGAAATTGCTATCATTTGATGACAGGGCTGCTTTTTTGAATGATTCTGCTGAAGCAAATCTGGCCACACGTCTGGGAAATGATTCTTTAAGCCTGACCAGGATGATTGACAACAGGAAGAGATGTGACTATTGGTTTGCAAAGCTGTCAAAAACCGGGAATGACCTTCAGTTAATAATAACCGACTGTATTGACAAGACTGCCGGTAGCAAAAACCTCGGATCGGTTATTTTCAGTGCAACAGACCAGGAAAAAGCACTTCTTCTGTATTATGCCATTACCGAAATTATCAGAAATCCTTATAAAGATGTTACCGTGGCAATTCCCGGCACACCACTTCAGCAGGAAACGCTGCCTCCGATAGATCCCGGTCAGCACAGATCGCGTTATTTCTTCGCACCTTCTTCATACAATCTTGAAAAGGGAGAATTATATTATAATACCTTGTATTTCTTTCTGCATGATGTTCAATACGGTATAAGCAAAGATTTTTCACTTGGCATGGGAACAAGTATTATTGGTTTTCCCTTCTATCTGACTCCAAAAGTATCTTTTCCCGTCAATGAAAAATCATCAATAGCCCTCGGTGATATGCTTATGATCGGAACTTATGGTTCAAAGTTCACAGGTAACCTTCTGTATATCACCTATACCAGAGGAAACCGGACCAGCCATTTCACCGCAGGAGGAGGATACCTGGCCTTTGGAGGACGGGAAACAAACAATGATTTCAATGCTCCGGTTCTTAATATCTCGGCACTTGGAAGGATATCTGATCATATCTATTTTATTACAGAGAATTATATTTCTTTTTCAAAACAGAGGAAAACAGCATGGAATTATGATTACTCAACAGGCTATTCGACAGAGGGATCATTCGATTTAAATGCAACCTTCATTTATAACCTGATTGGTTTCAGATTCATAAACAAGTCGAAGGATGTGAGGTGCTGGCAGATTGGACTGTCATTTATTTCAATGATATACGGTGAGGTTCCTTCCCCATACAACAATCATAATGCATGGAGCATAGACGGAGCTACCGGAAGCGATGTTTTCCCCATCCCTGTAATAGGTTATGCTAGGAAGTTCTCTACACGCTACTGAAAAAGCCATTGATACATTTAACCTCCGGAATTTAGTTCATGCTTTAAAATTCACTTTTCCCAGGCTGCCAAATTTCGAAGCAGGCACTGTTACCGGGGCAAAATATATTTATTATATTGCATGAAATACCTTATTATAAGCCTTTACTAATTACTGCAGTCATGAGAAAATACTTTTTCATTTTATGTTTTATAACATGTTTTTCGGGCTTGTTTGCCCAGAATCAGGACAGTATCTGGGTAGTAAACAACTATACTAAAATGGAGGTAATGATACCCATGCGCGACGGAGTAAGGCTTTTCACAGCAATTTACCTGCCCAGGGATAAGTCAGAAAAGCACCCGATTCTGATGGACAGGACACCCTATTCATGTTCTCCATACGGTACTGCAAGGTGGAAGAAATTCTGGAATTCATACACTATGGCTTATTTAAGGGAAGGTTATATTATGGTTACCCAGGATGTCCGCGGGCGATGGATGAGTGAAGGGGAATTTGTTGATATCCGCCCTTTCAATCCGGATAAAAAAGGTAAAAATGATATTGATGAGGCCAGTGATACTTATGATGCTATTGACTGGCTGGTAAAAAATATTCCCGGCAACAGCGGAAAGGCAGGAGTATATGGTATATCCTATCCGGGATTCTATTCCACAATGGCTGCAGCCAGTGCTCACCCGGCTCTTGTTGCCGTAAGTCCGCAGGCTCCTGTTACAAACTGGTTCATCGGTGATGATTTCCATCGTAACGGGACCTTCTTCCTGCTTGATGCTTTCAGCTTTTACACGGCAATGGGAGCCGGATTCGGATTGCCCAGACCCGTACCGACAACAAAACGTCCTGCTACTGTTGATGTTCCCGATCATGATAATTACAAGTTTTTCCTTGAAACAGGAACGCTTTCATCCTTTGCAAGGCTTGCCGGTGACAGCGTGAAATTCTGGAAAGATCTTTATGCCCATCCCGACTATGATGAATGGTGGCAGGCAAGAGATGCCCGGAATGCCACAAAGAACCTGAAACCTGCAATGTTGTGGGTGGGTGGTCATTTTGATGCCGAGGATAACTGGGGAGCATGGAATGCCTACAAGGCAGCTGAAGAAAATAATCCCGGAAAAGAATTCAACAAACTTGTGATGGGTCCCTGGTATCATACGCAATGGGCAGGAAAGGACGGAACACATTTGGGTAACATTCAGTTCGGAAGTAATACTTCGCTGTGGTATCAGCAGAATATTGAGATACCATTTTTTCAGTATTTTCTGAAAGGCAAAGGGAGTATTGATAAAATTGCAGAGGCTAATATTTTCGTTACCGGTGCAAATGAATGGAAAAGCTTTGACGAATGGCCTCCGGCCGGTAAAACTGACAGGAAGATTTATTTTACCGGAGGAGGTAAGCTGAGTTGGAATAAACCTTCGGCAGCAGATTCATATTCCGAATATCTCAGTGATCCATCCAAACCGGTTCCCTACACCGAGGATGTTCATTATAACAGAACAAGGGAGTATATGACAGATGATCAGCGCTTTGCTGACAGACGCCCTGATGTGCTTTCATTTAAAACAGAGGTTCTTGCTGAAGATGTGACACTTACCGGAGCGATAACAGCTGAGCTTTTCACAGTTATTTCCGGCACTGATGCTGATTTTGTTGTTAAGCTTATAGATGTTTTTCCTGATGACCTTTCATATAACATGGTTGATATCTATGATGAGAATGACGCTCAAAATGCATATCCGATGGGAGGATATCAGATGCTTGTTCATGGTGAGATATTCAGAGGAAAGTACAGGAACAGCTTTGAAAAACCTGAAGCTTTTCTTCCTGGAAAGACTGAAACTGTGAAATTCCATGCAGGTGATGTGGCTCATACTTTCAGAAAGGGGCACAGGATTATGATACAGATCCAGAGCAGCTGGTTCCCGCTTGCAGACCGTAATCCACAGAAATTTGTAAATATATACAAGGCTTCGGAAAGTGATTTTCAGAAAGCAACTATAAAAATATTACATAACAGCCAGAATGCCAGTAATATTGTTTTACCCGTTCTCAGATAGTACCTGTTAAACATAAGCTAACCATGAAAAACAACCGTCGTGATTTTATCAGAAAGAGTGCCGCATTTGCAGCAACTGCTTCACTTGCAGGAATGTCAGCATGCTCAGGAAATGCAGAAAAAACGGCTTCAGATCCCGGAGCCGGTAATAAAAAGAAGGATATTCAATGGCCTGTAACTTTTGGTTCCGACAAACCCAAAATGTGCCTTTGGGCTACATCTGACAAGGCTTATATGCGGAAGCTGAAACAGATAGGAGTAAACCATGTCATAAGCGGCGGACCGGGACTGCCGTGGACCGAAAAAAGCCTCAGGGAGTACCAGGAAATGTATAATTCAGAGGGTCTGAGCCTGATAAACCTTATGATCGGCGGCTTCGACAAGACAATATATGGCCGTGAAGGCAGGGATGAGGAAATACAGAAGGTACAGGATTCACTTGTGGCCGCAGGTGCAGTCGGACTTCCTGTTGTAGAATACAACTTTTATGCACACCGGTTTGTTGATGGTTATTATGATACTACTGCCCGCGGAGGCGCCGGAACACTTAGCATGGATTATGAAAGGGCGAAGAACCTGCCCACTGATCCTTCTGAGGGAAAACCTCTTACATCAGAACAACTATGGGAAAACCTTACATATTTTCTGAAGGCAGTTATCCCTGTTGCTGAAAAGGCAGGTGTGAGAATGGCACTGCATCCGAATGATCCTCCTGTGCCTGAGTCGCACGGTCATGCACAGATAGTTGCGACTTTCAGCGACTGGAAACGGATCATCTCAATTGTCGACAGCCCGTCAAACGGAATGACTTATGATTGCGGGGTGTCAGTTGAAATAGGAGAGGATCCGCTTGAAGTCCTGCATTACCTCGGGTCACGTGACAGGATAAATCATATTCATTACAGGAATGTTATAACAACAACACCTTCACTTAAATATGAAGAAGTATTTTTCGATGAGGGTACTGTCAATATGTTTGCAGTGATGCGCGACATATTCAGTATGGGTTACAAGTTCGGCATCTTCCCTGAACATCCGAGAGCGCTTGATTACGACCGGGAATATCCGGGCGGCGTAGGGAAAAATCCCGGTGATGCAGGCTATACAGGCTGGACCTACAATGCAGCTTACTGCAAGGCAATGATGCAGGCTGTCGAATCGATCTGATAATAAGTCAGTTTCGTAGTTAAAGATTCTTGGCCAGATATATCAATATCATCCATTTTTGCCGGCTTGCCTGGCAAATGTTCAATGCCAATAAAACTTATGGTCTGTATCACATCAGGGTGCGGAATATTGCAAAAACTGTGATTAGAGAAGCACATAAGCTCAACGACGGATCTCTTGCACCGCGTGTATACAAAAAGATTCAATGGTACATGGTTGAGACTCTCGTCACAGGTGAGCTGCTCGGTGCACTTGCAGGGAAGAAACCGGAAAGGAAAGATATTGAAATCCTTTTGTACCTGGGTGCTGTAATGGCGATTATTGATATAGTAACTGATGACTACAGGATCGACAGGGAAGTTACAGAGGACATACTGCAAAGGGCATTTTCCGGGGGTGATCTTGAAGAATACAAGGAGGCAACTCCGGTACTGAAAATATGTATCCTGTTTCTGAGAAAGCTAAGGGATACAGCCGGCACCGAACTCTGGACGACAATAAGTCAGAGCTCAGATCTTATTAATATTCAGCTTAACAGCGGGGAACAGTTCTCTGATGAAGTTACAGAAAGTACTGTTAATAAATTAACAATAAAAAAGGGAGGAGTTTCTGTCCTGCTTTGTGCATCGGTACTAAGCCTGCAGGAGAGACAGCTTCTTTCATCTCTGTATGAGACTGGTGGCTTTATTCAGATGATGAATGACTGTCAGGACATGCATAAAGATACTGTTGCAGGGATTAAAACTTTCATCCATTTCTGCCACGACTTCAGGGAGATTCTAAACAAGCTTAACAGTCAGCAGGTGAAGGTGTTCAGGATGATAAGTGAACTCAGTCTGCCTGAACAGGCAAAGCACAGGTTTCTTTTCGACCTTAATGCAATGTTTATTGTTATTACATATAAACTTCGCCGTTATTCAGAAGTATGTGGACACAAGCTGGAATTCGATACTATCCGGCAAACTGACAAAGTGAAATTCAGGGTAAGCCCCTTTTCGCTTTCTGCATTTATAGCCTGTACCGGGAAAATTGTGCATTTTCATTTTGAAGATAATCCGGGGAGTGAGATATTTGAGACTGGTCAAACAACAGATTTTGTACAAAAATAATCAGCTGATAAGCAAAAGCCCGCGAAGATATGGAATACAAAAAAATTCTTCAGATTACTGTCATCTTAATTTCTCAATTAATTACAGGCTCCTGTTCAACCGGAGGTAAGGCTTCATTTTCTGCGGATGCTGATGGTGAACAGCTTGTTACAACAAGGAAATTTGCCGGTACTTTTCTTGAATACAGGGCAACTGTTACGGATGATCTGCCACGGGTTGAAGTAGTATGGATAAAAACTTCGCTGGAGAGCATATATGGGAAGATATGTGTGGAAGGCAAAAGATGCGAATTCAGAAAAGGGGACAGGTTATACCTTACAAGGAAGCATTACAATCCGGGTATGGTGGGTGGCAGATGGGAATACTTCATTGAGAATGATTCTGCTGTGATCTACAAGCTTACAGATTATCAGAGCGATAAGCATGTTCCTGCTAAAACATGGTTTTGAATGAATTTATATGCGATCAGGCTGAAAATGTATAAATTAGTATAAAACATGAAAGCCTCCGGCTTATGCATCACCAAAAGGCTTTCACTCTACTAATAAGGGCTTTGACGTACCCTGCGGGCAAATATAAAAATATTTGTTAACCAATTAACAGTAAAGAAATATTTAGCATAAACAGTGCGGATAACTTATTAACAATCCTGGTGCCTTTATAACGGCAAGGTAGTTAGTGTGTTATTATGCACAAACCATTATTTAGAAACTGCAGAGGATACGTCTTTCTTTTGTAATTTAGAAGCATTCTAAATTATCTGTCGGGCAACAATGGGAAATTTATTGTTTTGATGCAGTCCAGCTTTTTGTTTTGACGGGTTTGTCGTTAGTGTAGTTAATCTCAATAAGCTTGTCAGATGATCTGAATTCACCCTCCATTTTAAAAGTGGCTTTTTCGGGATTTTTCAAATCGTTGTATGGAATAAGTATCCATTTTCTGTCAGTAATAAACCACATGACATACACGCCGATGTCCATTCCTTTTGTGATTCCTGCCTCAACTATTTTGTCCAGTGCAGAATCATAACCATACAAACCTTTGCCTTCCTTAATAATTTTTCCTTTATACACATATTTCAGTTTAGCTTCGAAACCTGTTCCCCATGGTATCATATCCCATTGAGCTATAGTATCTTTCCCTATCTCGCAGGTCCATGTGCCCTTAAACTGCTTCAAAAGTTCAGCCTGATCAGGTTTTGTGGCGCTCTGTGAAGCAGCAGTTCCGGTAATAAATAATATATATGATAAACAAATAATCAGCCTGCGATAAAGTTTAATTTTCATGTCCGTCTTAATAGAGGTTATAATACTGCAAATAAAATATTTTTTTACGGTAATCTTAGTTTTTAATACACCTTATTGAAGCTGCATTTGAATACCCACCAACTTCCCTGAAATGCGGATTTTCATATATCAGGCACCATTGGGTTAAAGTATATTCAAGTCTGGGTCCTCCGGTCATTGGAACATACATTCCACCCAGATCAAAATTCCACCAATAAGTGTAACTGCCTGAATATGTGAATGTCCCATCGGGGTATTTGCAGCCTGCCGGCATAGCGTTGAAACCCGTTTTGTTCCTGATTTCTGCATAATCGGGATTTCCGGGGCTTCCTGTTACACCTGAGTATCCCCAGTTATAGTCAGAACTGAGGGCCTTTGCAAGTTTGTTATCTCCAAGGCTAGCATATTGTAAATCTGAAGAAGCAGGAATTGATCCGTCAAAGGCGAATCCTTTGCTTTCAAGATAAGTGGCAAATGCTCTCCATTCTGCGGAAGAAGGTACATGCCAACCGACAGGACAGGCACTCAGAGCATTTGTTGCCACAGACCTGCTGTAGAGTCTGCCATAAGTTGCCACATAGCTTTCATTATTACTATATGCCCAGCTTTCGTTTATCGGAGAACCATTCTGATACTTGGTAGTCTTCAGATTTGATGACAGCCAGGTCTGATTGCCCAGCCTGACTGTATTGTAAGAATTACCATCATAATCTTTAACAACCAGGCCGGTATCGATTGTTTCTATGCGATAAACATCACTATATGCTGTTCCATTGTTGTTCGTGGCATAAGACCTTATGTAATATCTGGTTCCGAGGGATAAACCGGAAATCTGGCCTGAAAATTTACCAAGTCCCCTGCCATTTACTGTTGTGTCATTTGAAATAAGCGGTTCCGGATTTGTGCTCCAGCAGAATCCGCGGGCCAGCACTTCGTCCTCCTCATCGAGTAAAACATTTCCTTCACCTGAGAGCGATGACATCTCAACATTTGAAATATTTGTCATTATCACAACAGGATATCCTTTTCTCAGGGTTGTAAATGATACATCATTGCCATAGCTTGTTCCGCCTTCATTTGTTGCAAATGCTTTTGCGTGATATAAAGTGTTGCTTTCAAGTCCTTTAACACTAAGGTTAAATTTCAATGAATTTGTGCTGTCGTAGATAACATTATTACTGATAGTCGGTTCCGCATTAGTGCTCCAGCATACTCCTTTTGATGTAAATAGCGGTGTGCCTTCAAATTCAATAATGCCACCGATTGTTGCTGAAGCTGATCTTATTTCAGTAACATTTTTTGTAATAACACGGGGCAAAACTGAAAATATCTTATCAGGTGTTGAGAACCTTACTTCATTTCCATAGGCAACTCCATATTTGTTTATTGCATAGGTACGCACAAAATAGTTTGTGTTTTTTGTCAGCCCATTCATATAGGCAAGAAAATATCCTGTTCCTGGTCCGTCTGAATACGAGCCGCAATTTTTTTCCAGAGTGGGTTTAGAAATTGTATCCCAAACAATCCCTTTATCATCAATCTGAATTCCGCCAGCCTCCGAAATCTCACCTCCGGAAGTTGCCAGGTTCGCGTATATCCCAAATACCTCTATTGTGCTTACTATTGGCAGGTACTTTTCCTTCTCCAGGCAGTTTGTCATCACAATTATTAACAGAAGGAATGGAATTTTACGGATCCTTCCGGATAAATACTTCTTGTATATATAAAGTTTACAGATCAATTGATTATCTTTTGAAATTAATGACGAAACACCTGTGCTTGAGTGCCTAATTTCAAAATAATCAGATACTCCTGTTTACGTTAGACAAATTTACCCTATTTGCAAAGCTTTGTCAAGTCTTTATTGTAAGTTATCAGTGAAAATGTTTACGAAAAATCTTAAGAAAAGAAGTTTTGTTTTTGAGTATCTTTGATTCATCACAATAAGATTCTAACTGCACTTTAAAATGAAACGATCAAGCTATATACTGATTGCATTAATCATTTCGGTATTTTTTATTTCAGCTGACTTTTCAGGTTCCGATACCGGAAACAGAAAAGACAATAATTCTGTCATCTCTGATCTCGTTCTTATTTATCACGGATCGACACACAGACCTGACTGGAACAAGAATGAACTGAAGCCATATATTTATAAATCAGACGTTAACGGTTTTAACTGGCTTTTCGATGGCTTCCTTTTTCTGGAGATCTTTGACAAAAACCGGAAACTTGAATGGGATCCGGGCTTCGGTTATGCAACAGCCTCAAAGACGGAATGGGAGTGGCTTCTGGATCGCTATTTCGGTGAGGGAAAGGGCCCGGATGCACTTGAGGCGGTTTTGGATAGTCTTGCACAGCAGGGGAAAAAGCCTGTCAGGCCAAGGAAAGTTGTGATCAGTATACCCTGTCCGGTTTCGGGATTTACAGGCTGGGGAGAAATAAACGGAAAGAAACTGGATTTCAGTAAAGCTGAAGATCAGATAGCTGCTGCATGCTGGTTTGTTGACAGAATTCTTGAAACTTGGAATAATAAGGGCTACAGGCATATAGAACTCGATGGCTTCTACTGGGTTCATGAGGCTGCAGGCAAGGACTTTGCAATAATTCCTGAAGTAAAGAAATACCTTGTTCAGAAATCCATGAATCTCTACTGGATACCTTACTGGAAAGCGGAAAGATCGGACAAATGGGATGAACTTGGATTCGATTGCGCTTATCAGCAGCCTAACTATTTCTTTAACAAAGAGATATCTGCCCAGAGACTTGATGATGCCTGCAAATTTGGAAAACTGCACGGGATGGGAATGGAGCTGGAATTTGACAATAATGTTGCAAAACCGGAAGGAAGGGAAAAATATTATGAATATATAAGGTACTTTGATGAAAACAGGGTGTGGGACGAAAGACTTGTAGCATATTATGAGGGGGGAGGAGCCTGGCTAAGGATGTCACAAAGTAATGATCCTGAGATGAGAAAAATGGTTCAGGTCTTGTCTGATATTCTCATTAAAAGGCAGGAAAGGGCTGATAATGAAGCAAAAGGAAGTAAAGAAACCAAATAATCAATTCATGAAGACCAAATTTGTACTTGTGCTATGCGCCATTTTGCTTTGTGCCGAAAGCCATTCACAGACCTTTGAAAAAGGACCTTATACAGTCACCTGTATTGATGAGGGAGTATTTCATATAGAGGATTCAAATAAGAGCAATCCGTCAGGTATTCAGGTTGATGCAAGTGGAAAGACCACCGGCTTCAACAATTGTTCCGATATGTACCTGATTGCAGGTAATAAAAAAATGCTTCTTATTGACCTTTCAAATTTCGTTAAATGGGATACCTCAGCAGTAAGGTCATTGCGTTCAATAGTTTATGAAAAGAAAGGGAAGAAAGAACTATACATAACTGTTACTCACAACCATGGCGACCATTTGGGCATGCTTCCTGCGTTTAAGGAAGATCCGGAAGCGCATTTCTGGATACCGTCGGAGGAATTCAGAGGAAAGGATATCTTCCCGGCTGAAAGAACTGTGGCATTCCCTGAAAATGCCACCCTGGATCTGGGAGGAAGTGTTGTAATAACATCTTTTGAGGTACCTGGTCATACAGCTCATTCAACAATATTTTTTCTGAAGGACAGAAATCTACTGTTTACTGGCGATGCATTAGGATCAGGCAACGGGGTATGGCTTTTTTCAGAAAAAAGTTTTCTATCCTATAAGGAGAGTATTGATAAACTTGTAAAATATGTAAATGATCCTGAAAATAATATCAACAGCGAAAAGCTTATATTTTATGGTGGACATTACTGGCAGAAAGGAAAAATGGAAAAGCTCACAGGACAATATATTACTGACATGCAGCTACTTATCAGGAAGATTGGAGATGGATCAGCTTCTGAAGAGAAGACCACTTATAATAAATACCTGGATACTAACTTCAGATATGGCACTGCAACAATCACCTGGAATAAGGCAGATGCTGTAAAGTATTCAGCCGCAATAACCAGGTAGAATTTCTCAGGATTTTGAAACATTCCGGCACATTAAGATAATGCTCAGGGACAATATGAGCATTAAACGGTACATTTATTCATTCCTTATTGATGAACTTTTTCCATTATAAATTTACTGCTTTTATTATTCACCGAATATGATTCTGTCAGACTTAACTATTTCTATTCCCCTGTTTCTGAAGCTGATCATCATGCTGTCAGTAAGCTTTTCTGATCTGGAAATTACAGCATCCTCTATTATGCTGATTAGATAATTCCTGTTCTTTGCAGCAGCTGCTGTTGCATTAATGCACTCGGCAGCATCTAAGCCTGCAATATACAGATGGTTTACCTGGTTCTTTATGAGGATGCTGTCAAGTGTTGTATTTCTGAATGCATCGCTGACGTTTTTTTCAAGCTCGTAGTTTGAAGAAATACTCAACCTTCTGTCAAAATTCACTCCAGGTTGTCCCTTAGCATAAGTATCATTTATGAGATTAATGAGCGGATTGGAAATTACGCTTCTTACAAGAATCACCGGCTGCTTGTGGTTTCTAAAGTTTTCTGCCACTATATTAGTGATTTCAATAAGACTGTAAGAATTTTCCCTGTAATATGGATATTCAGAGTACTCTCCTGTTGTAGCTTCCTGGATATCAATTATAAGCAGGGCTGACCTGGATTCTTTATAAGCCTGAATCGGAGTGCCTTTTGATACGATTCCGGCATAACTATTAAAGATTATCACAATAGCAGTTAATATCAGGATAATCAATACAAGTGAGCCTGAAAGCCAGATAAAAAAAGTCAGTACTCTTCTTCTTTTCATTTGATTAGTACATTATTTGTTGTTTAGGAGCATTTTCCCGAGTTTTATAAGGCTATCCCTGTCAGCATTCCTGTACGAACCTGTTTTGTCAGGCGCGGTTGACAGGAGGATATTTCTGCCACCTCTTTCAAAGCTCTGCCTGATATAGCTGTAAAGGCTGTCTACCGGATAGAAATGACTTCCCGGGTAAGTGAACCATACTGAACCCGGCATGAGCCCGTTTCCAAGAGAAATTGAATCACAGCTCTGCGAGGTGATCTCGTACTCAAAAGGCAGGTAGTATGTTTTTTCGCCAACAGTTCTTTCATAAATATGTCCTGAAGAAGGAGGAAGCCGTTCTTCGCCGTTAAGAATGTCGGTGGGGAAATATTTTATTTCTGAGCCGTCCTGCACATGCTGATTGAAATGAACGATAGTATTTTTGTTTCTGCTTTTAATAAGATCATAAATTTCCTGAGTCGAAAGCGTTGTGTCGCACCAGCAATACATATCGAGCCAGAACTCGCATATATCACCATAATTATCAGCTAGTTCACTCAGCTGGGTTTTAATAATTTCCTTCGGGGAAGTATTTCTAAGTTCCTCCCTGATAACAGGGTTCCAGTCTGCCGGATTCCAGTCTTTTTTGCCCCATAAGCAATAGTAAAAGCAGGGCTTGATGTTGTATTTTTTGCATGCTTCTGTGAAAAGTTTCACAACATCTTTTCTGAATGGACCGGATGCAACATCAAAAGAGCTTGCCTTACTGTCCCACAGGCAGAAACCGGAAGTGTGACGGGTTGTAAGAACTGCATAACGGATTCCAGCCTCATTAAAGTTTTTCATCATATCATCGAAGTTCAGATCAGCAGGATTAAACAAGGCAGGATCGGTGTTTTTGCATATCTCCTTTCCGAAGAAGGTATTGTCGTTGAAATGGACGAAGGCCCCGAAGCGGAGATTTTCCCAGGAGGCAATGGCTTCTGTTTTTTCTGTTGCAGGAGAATATTCAATGTTTTTTTTCTCTGAGCTGCATGCTGTTATTAAAATCAGTACGCAACAGAAAACCTGCAGAGGTCTTATTTTGAATTTTTGCATAACGGATGAGTATTTTAATAAAGGTAGGACTTAAAAAGCAAAAATTATTATTTTTTTCCTTCTGAGTGGTTTTTTGAAGCAAGACGGGATTGGCTTCGCCGGACCCTTTCATCCTGAGGTTACCCTGCAAGAGAAACATAAATGCAGCTGTCGCTGCATTTAACGTATTTTAATCCCTTCGCTTATGCCATTGTCATGGCAATGCTTCAGACTTAAAATACTAAAGCCATGCATGTGCATGGCTTTATGTTTCTCTTGCGGTGCGGACGGGACTCGAACC
>CAZEYY010000006.1:39967-57417 GCA_964516485.1 uncultured Rikenellaceae bacterium | reverse complement strand
ATACCATTCTGGACCGGCTTTATCTATGCAGTCTCTTTATTCCCCATGAGTACCTTCTTTAAATCATCAAAAAGTTATCAACAAAAATGTAAAAAAGTGGGGCAAAGTGGGGTAAAGTGGATAAAAAATATTTATTTTAGCGGTTTAATGATAAGAAGCTGAAATGGCCACATTTATCGGTGATTATACGTGCAAAGCTGATGTCAAGGGAAGGATAATCCTTCCGATGGCATTCAAGAAGCAGATGCCTGCTGATGCACAGGATCATTTTGTGGTCAGGAAGGACATCTTCGAGAATTGCCTTGTTCTCTATTCGATTGAAGACTGGAACCGCCAGCTTGAAAAGATCAGGAAGCGTATGAATCCGTACAACAGGGAGCATAACATGTTCCTGAGAAATTTCTATAAAGGGACTGCCGAACTTACGCTTGACAACAGCAACAGGCTGCTGATACCCAAAAGGCTGATGGACCTTATAGGCGCTGACAGGGATGTCGTTCTTGCAGGTCAGGACGGACGCATAGAGATCTGGGCTGCTGAAGCTTATGAAAAGATTGAAATGCCTGCTGAGGATTTTGCCAACCTGGCTGAAAAACTCATGGGCGGCAACTTAAACGATTCTCAGTAATAACATGGCATATCATATCCCCGCACTGCTCAAAGAGAGTATTGACGGGCTCAATATAAGGCCCGGAGGGGTTTATGTCGATGTAACATTCGGAGGCGGAGGACATTCGATGGAGATACTGAAACGACTCGGTACAGGCAGGCTTATAGCATTCGACCAGGATCAGGATGCTGTGAAAAATGCACCTTCAGATGACCGCTTTCTTCTGCTCGAACAGAACTTCAGGTTCCTGCGCAACAACCTTCTTTTTAACAGTGTAAATGAGATAGACGGACTGCTTGCCGACCTTGGTGTTTCATTCCATCAGTTCGATGAAGCAGGGAGGGGATTTACATTCAGGCAGAATGCCTCGCTCGATATGAGGATGAACAGAAACAGCATGCTCACGGCAGCAGTGATACTTAACACTTTTGAAGAGGAAAAACTTGCAGATATATTCTATAACTACGGCGAGTTCATCAACTCCAGAAGAATTGCAAGGGAGATAGTCCTGGCAAGGGAAAGCAGGAAGATCGAAACAGTTGATGACATTGTGGCTGCTATCGGGAAGCTTGCTCCTTTCAGGCAGGAGCATAAATTCTGGGCAAGGATCTTTCAGGCCCTGCGCATCGCAGTGAATGATGAGATAAGCTGCCTCGAGGATCTGCTCGAACAGTCGCTCGACATGCTGCGACCGGGAGGAAGGCTTGCAGTTATAACATATCACTCTCTTGAGGACAGGCTTGTGAAGAATTTCATGAAGACCGGAAATTTTGAAGGAGAGGAAAAAAAGGATTTCTACGGGAATGTTGAAACACCTTTCAGGCTTGTGACAAGGAAAGGAATAACTCCTGATGAGAACGAGATAAAAATTAATAACAGGTCGCGCAGTGCGCGATTAAGGATTGCTGAGAAGATCTGAGATGACAGGGAAGGAAAAGGAAAATACTGTAACTGAAAACACAGGGGAGAAAGCTGCTGAGGCTCCTAAACAGCCTGTAAAACAGCCATTTCTGAAGGAGCTTCTTAGCGGATCGATGGTGTCGGAGAAGCTTATACTTCAGAACCTGGGTTACATATCTCTCATAACTTTCCTTGCAGCTGTATATATCGCAAACAGGTTTCATGCCGAGCGCATCACGCGTGAATCTTCAAGGCTGCAGAGGGAGGTCAGGGACCTCAGGTCGGAGTCGCTTTCAACTTCCGCAGACCTGATGTATGTGAGCCGCCAGTCGCAGGTGTACAGTCTGATCAGGGAGAAAGGAATGAACCTGGAGGAACTCAAAACACCTCCGTTTAAACTTATTGTTGACAAGTAGTCAGGGATATGGCAGTAAGGGATGAAATAGTATGGAGAAGCGGAATAGTCTATGTGGCAGTGGTGCTCATGGCTGTTGCTGTAATTGTCCGTATTCTGATCCTCCAGGTTGTTCAGCACAACAAGTGGGCCGACATGAGTGAGAAATATGTATTCAGGACCACAGAGGTGCAGGCCAACAGGGGTGATATTCTTTCAGATGACGGAAGGCTACTGGCAAGCTCTGTTCCTTATTACACTATATATATGGACACCCGCAGCTCGGGGATGTCGTCAGCAACGTTCTCGAACGGGATAACAGGTTTGTCAGAAGGCCTGGCCCGGCTCCTGGGAGAGCGCTCTGCTGCAGGCTGGAAGGCAGCTATAATATCTGCAAGAAAAAAAGGTGACAGGTATTTCCTGATAAAAAGGAAGGTTGATTATGAAACACTTCAAAAAGTAAAAGAGCTTCCTATATTCCGTGAAGGTCAGTTCAGGGGGGGAATGGTGGCCCAGGCTGAAAACAGGCGCATCCTTCCGAACAACGACCTGGCAGCCAGAACAATAGGTTATCTGAACATGGGAACTGAAGGCACCCAGGTGGGAATTGAAGGCGCCTTTGACAAAGATCTTGCAGGTAAGAATGGTGTGGCTGTAAAGCAAAGACTCATCGGGGGTGACTGGATAATTATTGAAGACGGAAATACAGTTGAATCAAAAGACGGGAATGACATTGCAACAACACTCGATATTGATCTGCAGGATGTGGCAACAAATGCCCTGATGAACCAGCTTAAAAAGCATGATGCCCATCATGGCTGTGCTGTGCTGATGGAAGTAAAGACAGGGGATGTAAAGGCAATTGCCAATCTTGAGTCGGATGGTTATGGAAATTACCACGAAACATATAATTATGCGATAGGGGAAAGCACCGAGCCAGGTTCGACCTTTAAACTTCCGGCACTTATGGCTGCCCTTGAGGATGGAGTGATTGACACCGGTGATATTGTTGATACCGGAAGCGGAAGCGTAAAATTCTATAATAAGATAATCAGGGATACCAAGGAGGATGGTTACGGCAAAATAAGTGTCAAACAGGTTTTCGAGAAATCATCAAACGTCGGCACCTCAAAGATAATAACCGAACACTATAAGGATCGTCCGAAGGATTTTGTCAACAGGCTTTATGCCATGAAACTAAACCAGAAGCTTAACCTTCAGCTTCAGGGTGAGGGAGAACCGCTGATAAGATATCCGGGTGAAAAGCTTTGGTCGGGACTTTCCCTGCCAATGATGTCCCATGGCTATGAAGTTCAGATGACTCCCCTGCAGGTGCTGACCTTCTACAATGCTGTTGCAAACGACGGAAAAATGATGAAACCGCGTTTCGTAACGGCAGTGATGCGAAACGGAAGTGTTGTCAAAAAGTTTGATACAGAGGTAATTATTAATTCAATTGCCTCAAGATCAACAATCAGGAAAGCAAAAAGCATGATGGAAGGTGTTGTTGAACATGGCACTGCAATAAACCTTAAGAATGCCAATTATAAAATAGCCGGGAAAACTGGTACGGCCCAGATTGCAAAGAATAACAAAGGTTACCGCTCAGGTTCGGGGATCTCATACCAGGCTTCATTCGTGGGATATTTTCCTGCAGAGAATCCTCTCTATTCATGCATAGTTGTGGTAAATGCGCCTTCAAACGGGGTCTATTACGGAAATATTGTTGCAGGATCTGTGTTCAGGGAAATCTCTGACCGGGTTTATGCCACAAGGTTTTTCCGCGATTTCATGGCTGAAAAAGGAAGGGAACAGAAGGCTGTTGCTCCGGAAGCCGGTAACGGATTCAGGGATGACATTGATGAAGTGCTTGGAGAGCTTGATGTGCGTTACAAAAGAACTTCCTCGGAAGACTGGGTGGCAACGAAGGAAAACGGTGATACAATAAGACTTTCATCAGTGAAAATTAAGGATGGCCTTGTGCCTGATGTGAGGGGAATGAGCCTCAGGGATGCTGTTTTCCTGCTTGAAAACAACGGACTGAGGGTTCAGTACAGCGGGAAGGGACGGGTAAGGAGGCAATCGCCTGAACATGGCTCAAGATATTTTGAAGGAACAGTGGTGTCACTTGAAATGAATATGTAAGATGAAGAAATTAGAAGATATATTAAAAGGTGTAGATATAACAGGCATCAGCGGTAGTGTTTCAGCTCAGATTACTGCAATAGAGTTCGATTCGAGAAAGGTGATTGCAGGTTCCCTGTTCGTGGCGGTGAAGGGTTACAATACCGATGGTCACAGGTTCATAGGCTCTGCAATATCTTCTGGGGCCGTTGCAGTCATCTGTGAGGAACTGCCTGAGAATGCCACCGGGGAGATATGCTGGATCAGAACTTCCGATTCAGCTAAAGCCCTTGGCCAGACTGCATCCAACTATTACGACAATCCCTCATCTTCGCTTAAGCTTGTTGGTGTTACAGGGACGAATGGTAAGACTACAATAGCAACCCTGTTATATAACATGTTTTCGAAGCTGGGTTACAAGTGCGGCCTTTTCTCTACAGTTTGCAATTATATAAACGGCACTGAACTCCCGGCTACTCATACGACTCCCGATCCGGTTCAGCTAAACAGGATAATGTCCGAAATGGTCGATGCCGGCTGCGACTATGCATTTATGGAGGTAAGCTCGCATTCGGCTGATCAGAAGAGGATTGCAGGATTGCACTTTGCAGGTGGCATCTTCACGAACCTTACTCATGACCATCTCGATTACCACAAAACATTTGATAACTACCTGGCGGCAAAAAAGAGTTTTTTCGACTCGCTGCCTTCATCAGCCTTTGCCCTTGTCAATATTGATGACAGGAACGGAAAGGTAATGCTGCAGAACTGCAAGGCTTCACATAATACTTTCTCAGTAAGATCAATTGCCGATTTCAGATGCAATATACTTGAACAGGGCTTTACCGGCATGGGACTTAAGATGCAGGGCGAAGAGGTCTGGACCAGGTTCATCGGAGACTTTAATGCTTCAAACCTGCTTGCCGTTTTTGCTGCTTCTTCACTTCTGGGTGCAGATAAAAGGGAGATACTCACAATACTAAGTGACCTTACACCTGTCTCAGGCAGGCTTGAAGTAATAAAATCGGCTGACGGAATTTCAGGGATAGTTGACTATGCGCATACTCCTGATGCCCTTCTGAATGTGATTGATACAATAAACAAAATAAGGCAGGGTGGTGTACAGCTAATTACCGTTGTAGGCGCCGGTGGCGACCGCGACAGGACAAAAAGGCCAAAGATGGCTGCAATATCAGCAGAAGGCAGCAACAAGGTGATACTTACTTCCGATAATCCGAGGAGTGAAGATCCTGATTCTATTATAAATGAGATGGATGCAGGAATCACTGCCGACCACAGACGTAAAGTCCTCAGGATTTCAGACAGGCGCGAAGCCATTAAAACTGCCGTGATGCTTGCATCACCGGGTGATGTGATACTTATTGCAGGCAAAGGACATGAGAACTACCAGGAGATCAAAGGCGTGAAGCACCATTTTGACGACAGGGAAGAATTGAGGAAAGCTTTTGACTTAAAACAGTAACAGATGCTTGTATACTTATTCAGATATCTTGATACACTTGACATACCCGGGGCGGGAATGTTCCAGTATATTTCATTCCGTTCGGCGATGGCCGTGATCACTTCATTGATAATCTCTCTTCTTATCGGAAAAAGGATAATCAATCTTCTCCAGAAAAAACAGGTGGGGGAGCTTGTCAGGGATCTTGGGCTGGAAGGGCAGTATCAGAAAAAGGGAACACCATCGATGGGTGGCATAATAATCCTTGCTTCCATACTTATTCCAACCCTGCTCTTTGCAAAGCTCGATAATGTATATGTCCTGCTGATGATCCTGACAACAGTCTGGCTTGGTCTCATCGGTTTCCTCGATGATTATATCAAAATCTTCAGAAAGAACAAGGAAGGACTTGCCGGAAGGTTCAAGATAATAGGACAGGTCAGCCTTGGCCTTATAGTTGGTCTGACCCTTTTCTTCAGCAATGATGTTATTATTCAGGAAAAAGTAAAGGTTAATACTCTGAGCACAAGGGAAAGAGTGGAGCTCCTCAGTAATTCGGGGCCTGTAAATACCCAGGGAGAAATTGAACTTGAACGGAAGTCGACAAAAACAACGATTCCTTTTGTAAAGAATAATGAGTTTGATTATGCCTGGCTTGTAGCCTTTATACCTGAGAATTTAAGACAACCATTCAAGTGGCTTGTTTTTGTGCTTGTAGTGATCTTTATTCTGACAGCCGTCTCAAACGGGGCAAATCTTACTGACGGGCTCGATGGCCTTGCTACTGGTACCTCGGCAATCACAGGCACAGCCCTTGGAATACTGGCCTACCTGTCGAGTAACGTAATCTATGCAAGCTATCTGAACATCATGTATATACCCGGCTCAGAGGAGCTTGTGATCTTTGCAAGCGCCTTCATAGGAGCCACAATAGGTTTCCTCTGGTATAATTCATTTCCTGCCCAGGTATTCATGGGCGATACGGGTAGTCTGGCACTTGGAGGCATTATCGCTGTCTTCGCAATCATTATAAGAAAGGAATTACTGATTCCGATACTGTGCGGGATCTTCCTTGTTGAGAACCTGTCAGTTGTAATGCAGGTGGCCTGGTTTAAAAGGACAAAGAAAAAATACGGAGAGGGCAGGAGGATATTTCTGATGGCCCCTCTCCATCATCATTATCAGAAAAAAGGTTATCCGGAACCAAAAATTGTCACGAGGTTCTGGATTGTGGCAATAATACTTGCAGTAATTACCATTGTGACATTGAAGATCAGATGATATGAAGAAGATTGTAATTCTCGGAGCAGGTGAGAGCGGAACAGGATCGGCAATACTTGCATTAAAGCAGGGCTTTGATGTTTTTGTTTCGGATAAAGGAGAGATAAAGGAGAAGTACCGTGAAATACTTAACAGTAACGGCATAAGGTGGGAAGAAGGCAGACACACTGAATCTGAGATTTTTGAAGCTGCGGAGGTGATAAAAAGTCCCGGGATTCATGAAGATGCTCCTATTATCCTGAAAATCCGCGAGAAGGGCATACCTGTGATTTCAGAAATTGAGTTTGCCGGCCGTTATGCCCGCGGTAAAAAGATATGTGTAACAGGAAGTAACGGTAAGACTACGGTAACGAACCTGATATATCATATTCTGAAGAAAGCAGGACTGAATGCTGCCATGACAGGCAATGTGGGGAACAGTTTTGCAATGGCTGTTGCTGACAATTCATACGATTATTATGTAATTGAGCTCAGCAGCTTTCAGCTCGACGGTATGTACGATTTCAAAGCTGATATAGCTATACTGATGAATATAACACCTGATCATCTCGACAGGTATGATCATAACCTTCAGAATTACATCGATTCAAAATTCAGGATCACGCAGAATCAGACGAAATCGGAATTTCTGATATACTGGGACGGAGACCCGGTTATTCAGAGGGAACTGGCTAAGAAACATTACGGTATGACACTTCTTCCTTTCTCAGATGAGAAAACGGAGGGAATGGCAGCTTTCATAGAGGATAACGAACTACTTATTGATTACCCACAAAAAACCAATCTTATGTCAATTCACGAATTAGCTCTCAAAGGCCGTCACAACACCTACAATTCAATGGCTGCCGCCCTGGCAGGAAAAGTCCTTAACATCCGGAAGGAGGTAATCAGGGAAAGTCTCGCTGATTTTCAGGGAGTTGAACACCGTCTGGAGCCGGTTATTACTGTCTGCGGAATTAACTTTATAAACGACTCAAAGGCTACAAATGTGAATTCTGCCTGGTATGCCCTCGAGTGTATGGAAACAAGTGTTGTATGGATTGTGGGAGGCATTGACAAGGGTAATGATTATTCAGAACTCTTCCAGGTAGTTAAAAAGAAGGTCAAGGCTGTCGTTTGTCTCGGGAAGGAAAACAAAAAGATACTTGACGCCTTCTCCGACAAGGTTCCGACTATTGTTGAAACGGGATCAATGGAGGAAGCTGTACGTTCAGCTTATTACCTGGCCAAAAAGGGTGATACAGTTCTTCTGTCACCGGCTTGTGCAAGCTTTGATCTTTTCAGGAATTATGAAGACAGAGGCCGTCAGTTCAAGGCTGCTGTCAGAAATCTTTAATTTATATTATTATGCAGCAGGGCTGGCTTTCAAGAACATTCAGGGGCGACAGGGCTATTTGGGGTCTTGTTGTTCTCTTCATGTTTTATTCCCTGCTTGCTGTCTACAGTTCTTCGGCAGGGGTTGCTTTTCTTAAGCATAACGGCAATACCGGATATTTCCTGAGGACCCAGTTCTTCATGCTTCTTCTGAGCACTGTTATAATTGTTATTGTTCACTATCTTCCATACAGGATTTACTTTTCACTGGCCGGCCTTTTCCTGATTATCTCAGCAGGTCTGCTGGTGCTTACTTACGTGTTTGGGTCAAGAGTGAATGAAGCAACCCGGTGGCTTGTAATACCCGGTACGGGCTTCAGCCTCCAGACCTCCGATGTGGCTAAGGTTGCACTTGTGCTTTATCTTGCCCGTTCACTGGCACTATACCAGAACGAGCTTAACAATTTCATGCATGTTACAAAGTATTTCATGCTTCCTGTTGCCCTTATTTGCGGCCTCATTCTGCCTGAAAACCTTTCAACTGCTGTGATGATATTCGGTATTAGTCTGGTTATAATGTTTATAGGACGAATACCTTTCAGGTTCCTGCTTGCTTATGTGGGTATGGCAGTTGTGGGAATACTGATCTTTGCAATGCTGCTTTCAGCATTCACAAAATCGAACAGGGTTGAAGTATGGAAGAACAGGATAGAAAGGTATGTTTCAGGAGCAGAGGATGCTGATGGGGATTATCAGTCAAATCAGGCAAAGATTGCAATATCAACAGGTGGTTTGTTTGGCAAACTGCCCGGGAAAAGTACCCAGAGGAATATGCTGCCACAGTCAAATTCCGATTTCATATTTGCGATAATAATTGAAGAATACGGGCTGCTTTTTGGAGCCATCCCGCTTATACTGGCCTACCTGATATTATTGTTCAGGGGGATAGCTATTGCACGAAAGTGCGAGACTGCCTTTCCTGCATACCTTGTGCTTGGGCTGATAATAATGATAGTGATACAGGCAATGCTCAACATGCTCGTGGCAGTGGGACTTTTCCCTGTAACGGGACAAACACTGCCAATGGTGAGCTGGGGAAGAACATCTGTGCTTATGATGAGCTTCTCGATTGGTGCAATTTTAAGTGTGAGTCGTGTTGTGAAGGCCAGGTTGCGCCAGGAAGATCTTCCGGAAGAAGAGAAAACAGACGAAGGAGAAAAAATATATGAACCTGCAAAGGCATAAAAGAATTATTATAAGCGGAGGCGGCACTGGAGGACATATCTTCCCTGCTATCTCTATTGCCAATGCGCTGATTAAGATCGATCCTTCGACCGAAATACTATTCGTTGGAGCCGAGGGAAGAATGGAAATGGAAAAGGTTCCGGCAGCAGGTTATAAAATTACCGGGCTCCCCGTTGCAGGACTTTACAGAAGTCTGACAATAAAGAATATAGGAGTAATAGTAAAGTTGTTCAGGAGCCTGAAGATGGCTGGAAAAGTGATCAGGGATTTCAGACCGGATGTAGTTGTTGGTGTGGGAGGATATGCAAGCGGACCTGTTCTGCGGCAGGCGGCAAGAATGAAGATCCCTACACTGATCCAGGAACAGAACAGTTATGCAGGTGTTACAAATAAGCTTCTTGCCCGGAAAGCCTCAGTGATTTGTGTGGCCTATGAAGGAATGGAGAAATATTTTCCTGCAGAAAAGATAATTAAGACCGGCAATCCGGTTAGGCAAAATTTTGACAATCTGAAGGATATAAAGAAAGAAGCGCTTGATTTTTTCGGGCTTCGGCAGGGTTTTCCTGTAATACTTATTCTTGGTGGTTCTCTTGGCGCCGGCTCAATAAACAAAAGCCTTTCAGATAACCTGGACATGCTTATTGATTCTGACTGCCAGTGGTTATGGCAGACAGGAAAGCATTATTTTGAGAATATTAAATCGCTTGTCCCGGCATCAGCAAAGGGTCATGTTTCGGTTCACAGCTTTATTAACAGGATGGACTATGCCTTTGCAGCAGCTGATGTCATTGTATCAAGGGCAGGTGCAGGGACAATATCTGAACTTTGCCTGGTCGGCAAGCCTGTCATACTTGTTCCTTCTCCAAATGTTGCAGAAGACCATCAGACAAAAAATGCACTGGCTCTTTCCGACAGGGAAGCTGCAGTAATGATAAGCGACGCCGAGGCTCATAAGTCGCTGATTACATCAGCCGTGAAGCTTGTGGCTGACAGTGAAAAACGGGAAAAATTGTCGAAAAATATAAAGAAAATGGCTGACAGGGATGCTGATCTCCGTATCGCTGAAGAGGTTTTTAAACTGGCAGAAAAATGATCGACTTTAAAGACATAGAGGGTGTTTACTTTGTAGGTATCGGCGGTATAGGGATGAGCGCAATTGCCTTGTACTTCATAAAAGGAGGATTCTCAACAGGCGGCTATGACAGGTCTGCCGGCAGGATAACGGCAAATCTCTCAGAACAGGGTTGTTCTGTGACATATAAAGATGATACCGGAGAAC
Source organism: uncultured Rikenellaceae bacterium (assembly GCA_964516485.1). GTDB lineage: Bacteria > Bacteroidota > Bacteroidia > Bacteroidales > VadinHA17 > LD21. Next base: position 46,808 of record CAZEYY010000006.1, on the reverse strand, counting down.
TGCCTGAACTATTCACCAATCCTGATAAAAAGAACAGGGTTCTGATAGTTTATACCCCGGCTATACCTGCGGAAAACAGTATTCTGTCATTCTTCAGGGATAATGGATATAATATTTTTAAGCGATCGGAAATTCTCGGAATAATATCCTCAAATACAAATACGCTTGCAGTTTCGGGTACACACGGAAAAACAACAGTATCAACGATGACAGCTCACTTGCTGAAACAATCGCATGTTGATTGCTCGGCTTTCCTTGGTGGCATATCAAAGAATTATGATTCAAATCTTCTGCTGGGAGAAAGCAATTTCACTGTAATTGAAGCCGATGAGTTTGACAGGTCATTTCACAGGCTGACACCCCTTATGGCTGTAATCACTTCAGTTGATGCTGATCACCTTGATATCTATGGTGATCATAAAACAATGATAGAAGCCTACAACATCTTTGCGGCAAAAATAAAAAGAGGAGGAAAGCTAGTTGTCAACAAACGCATAATCAGTCAGATTATAAAACCTGAAGGAGTTGATCTTTATACCTATGGTTTTGAGGAAGGATCTGATTTCCATCCTTTTGATATCAAGTACCTTAAAGACTATTACAGTTTCAGTGTTAAAACGCCTTCAGGTGTCATAAAGGATCTGCATTTCCCTTTCCCAGGCATAATAAATGTTGAGAACCTGACTGCTGCAATTGCCCTGGCAACACTGTGCGGTGTTGAAGCTCAGGAAATAAGAAAGGGGGCAATGCTGTTCCAGGGTGTGAGGAGAAGGTTCGATATAAGGTACAATGACAGAGGCTTAACTTATGTTGATGACTATGCTCATCATCCTGAAGAGATTAAGGCCTTCATCAAATCCATTAAGGAATATTTCGGAGGTAGAAAGCTTACCGGCATTTTCCAGCCACATCTTTTCACCCGCACACGAGACCATGCTGACGGTTTTGCTGCTATCCTCGATGAACTTGATGAAGCGATACTGCTTCCGGTCTATCCTGCACGGGAAAAGCCCATTGAAGGTGTTTCCTCTGAAATGATACTTGAAAGGATGAAATCTCCCGGGAAGCGTCTGATTGAAAAAGATCAGCTGCTTGCAGCACTTGATGTAAACAGGCTTGATGTTCTTCTCACAATAGGAGCCGGTGATATTGATTCTCTTGTAATACCGATTGAAGAAAAGATAAAAAGTGACAGGAAGGGATGAAGAGGTTTTTAAAAATACTGATTGTAATACCCTTGTTATACATACTTGTTATACCAATATATATTGCTGTATCCTCAAATTCAAAGCCAGTGGGAGGAATAGAAGTGATTATAAGGGATTCATCTGATTATCATTTTATTTCAAAGACGCATCTGCTGAATCTGATCAATAACGGTTCAGGAAGGATAATTGGAAAACCTGCCGGGGAGGTATCAGTGGAGAAGGTTGAGAAAAGCATAAGTACATTAAGGGAACTGAGAGTTGCCGAAGCTTATATGACTATTGATCAAAAACTGAAGATATATGTTGATCAGCGTGACCCTGTTATGAGGGTGATGCCTGAGAGCGGGGGTGATTTTTTTGTTGATGAGGATGGCGTTGTTGTAAGGAAGAGGAACCTGTATAATCCCCGCCTGCACATTGTGGGAGGAAATATTACAATTTCTTCAGCAATGCTTAATGGTGTAAGTGTACTCGATACTGTTATAAAAAATACTATACTCAGGGATATTTATTACCTGGTTGATTATATTAAGGATGATGACTTCTGGTCGGCACAGATTGATCAGATCTATGTTGACAGGGACAATGAGATTGACTTAATTCCACGGGTTGGCAGCCATCTTATTCACCTTGGGAAAACAGAAGATATTGAAGATAAACTGAGAAACCTTGAGGCATTTTACAGTGAGGTGCTGCCTGAAGTTGGATGGAACAAGTATTCGCTGATTAACCTTGAATTCAAGGACCAGATAGTTTGTAAAAGAAGATAAACAGAAATAATCATTATAAGTTATGAGCAAGAAGGAACAGTTTGTAGCAGCAATCGACATAGGAACCACCAAAATAGTGGCAATTGTCGGCAAGAAAAACGAGAATGGTAAAATTGAAATTCTCGGACTCAGCAAAGCTCCGTCAACAGGCGTTAAACGCGGTGTCGTACAGAACATTGAGGAGACTGTACTGGCAATTGAAAAAACTGTTGAGGATGTTCAGAAGATATCAGGCATTATGTTCTCGGAGGTCTTTGTGGGAATCGCAGGCCAGCATATCAAGAGCATGAAGAACCGAGGTTATATAATCCGTGAAAACTACGAAGATGAGATCAGGAAGGAGGAGGTTTTCAGGCTTATTGACGACATGTACAAGATACATATTGAAATAGGCGAAGAGATAATTCATGTGCTTCCCCAGAATTTCATTGTTGATAATGAAGCAGGGGTTAAAAATCCCATTGGCATGTGCGGAAAAAGGCTTGAAGCAAACTTCCACATAGTGATAGGTCAGGTGGCTGCTGCAAAAAATATTGAGAAGTGCATAAGGAAGGCAAACCTCAATGTTAAGGATATGATTCTTGAACCTCTTGCTTCCTCTGATGCTGTCCTAACCGATGACGAGAAGGAGGCCGGTGTTGTTCTTGTTGACATTGGTGGCGGAACTACGGATGTTGCAGTTTACTATGACAATATAATCCGCCATACTGCGGTAATTCCTTTCGGAGGAAATGTTGTGACAAAGGATATTAAGGAAGGTTGTGCAATTCTTCAGCGCCATGCAGAACAGCTGAAGATCCAGTATGGAAGCGCGCTGGGCGATATTGCTCCTGAGGACAAAGTGGTGTCAATACCCGGGATAAGCGGCAGGGAGCCCAAGGAGATCTCCTTCAAGAGTCTTGCCTACATAATCCAGTCAAGGATGGAGGAAATAATCGATGCAGTGAACTTCGAAATACAGAATTCAGGTTATGCTGACAAGCTTGCTGCCGGAGTTGTGATAACGGGCGGCGGTGCAATGCTTAAGCACCTTCCTCAGCTGATGAAGTTCAAAACTGCAATGGATGTAAGGATAGGATTTCCGAATGAGCATCTTTCAGGAACTGCAAGGAATGAAATAAACCAGCCAATGTATGCTACAAGCGTTGGCCTTATAATGCGTGGTTTTGAGTTCCTTGATACCTACAAGAAGAATTTTGACGCCTCTGAGAAGAGTGAATACACTGCTCCGAAAAAAATCCAGACTCCTCCTGTGCAGGAAGTGAAAGCAGAAACTGCAGAGATTGCCGAACAGGAAGAGGAAGAGGTTAACGACAGCTACAACGAGGATAAAATACCTACAATTGAAAAGATAAAAGGATATTTTTCACGTATGTTCGAGGTTGAAGACCAGCCTATAAAATAATGATTATTACTGTTTTGTGTTCATAAAAAATTAATACCGGATAAATATGTCAGAGGATATAATGAACTTCGATCTGCCTGTTGAAAGATCCTCAATAATAAAGGTGCTGGGAATAGGCGGTGGCGGAAACAATGCCGTGAACCACATGTTCGAAAGAGGTATCAGGGATGTAAACTTTGTAGTCTGCAATACCGACCACCAGGCTCTGGCAACAAGCCAGGTTCCTGTGAAGGTGCAGATCGGTGAATCGCTGACTGAAGGAAGGGGTGCAGGCAGCAAGCCTGAAATAGGAAGGCAGGCCGCTGTTGAAAACCTTCCGGATGTTATGGAGGCTCTCTCGGGAAATACTAAGATGGTGTTCATTACTACCGGAATGGGAGGCGGTACAGGCACCGGTGCAACTCCTGTAATTGCCAAAGCATGCAAGGAAGCAGGCCTTCTTACAATTGCAGTTGTCACAATTCCTTTCAAATCGGAAGGAAAGGTAAGGATAATGCAGGCTATTGACGGAGTCACGGAACTCAAGGACAATGTAGATTCGCTGCTTGTCATAAATAACGAAAAGCTCAGGGAAATATACGGCAACCAGCCTGTATCAACTGCATTTGCAAAGGCTGATGATATCCTTACAACTGCCGTGAAAGGCATTGCTGAAATCATTACAGTAACAGGTTACATAAACGTCGATTTTGCTGATGTTGAAACTGTTATGAAGAACTCAGGAGTCGCAATAATGGGAATGGGCAAGGCATCAGGAGATGACAGGGCAGTGAAGGCAATTGAAAATGCACTTGCTTCCCCTCTGCTTAATTCCAATGACATTACTGGCGCCAGCAGCATACTCATAAATATCTCTTCAGGCAGCGGCGAGCATGAAATTACAATGGATGAACTGGGAGAGATTACCGATTATATGTATGAGGTTGCTTCTGATGATGCCCTTATAATCAGAGGTTTATCAAAAGATGAAAGCCTTGGCGAAGAAATTAGCGTGACTGTGATCGCTACAGGTTTTGAATCGAACAGCATTTTCCAGCCATACAAGCGCAAGGAAGCAAAACAAAAGGTTGAACTGATGTCGGGAAGTAATACAATACCGAGGGGCATAATTCCCGAGACATCAAAGGATTTCTTTTCTGTTCATGAAAAAGGCAGGAAATCTGTTGTCAGCGACCTTGAAGAGGAATCACAGGGAATCATTCAGTTTGGAATTGAGAGAAATGAACATCAGGCTGAAACAAGAAAGCACCACGTTCCTGATGGCGAGGAAGAAGCTGAAAATCCTGAGACTACCCTGAAAAAGGTCAAGCACATGCAGAAACTGCTTCAGAAAGAAGGTCTTTCAAACAAGACAATGAAGGAAAATATTGATACTTTCGAGGATGTACCGGCCTATATAAGAAGAAACATGTCACTTGGTACAGGAACCAATGCAGGAGAAAGCAAACTTTCAAAATTCACTCTTACATCGGGCGAGAACGATGAGCCTGTGCTCCGCGAAAATAATGCTTACCTGAATGATAATGTTGATTGACAGGCTTCTGCGGACCTGAAAAAGATACAACTGAACAGGCGGAAATATGTCCGCTTAGTCCATATTTTAAACACCTGCCCTGAAGGAGAAATTTATTTCTCCTAATTCCATATATTTGCGACTTATGTTCAGGTATCTGTCAATACTGCTTTTTCTTTTACTGTTTTCAGGGATTTATGTCCGGAAAGCAGATGCTTCAGGCATTCCGGCTACAGTAGTAATCAGGCAGGATACAATTAATACTGTCGCAAAGAAATCAAAACCGGTAGCAGCGGCAAATACAGTAAAGAAAATACTGGAAGTACCTGATTCAGTACGTTTTGCTCCTAAAATTCCTCCGCAGAAGGCGGCTCCTGTTAAAGTAAATATTGTTTCAGTTAAGCCGGGATTCCGTTATTCAAAAGACAGTAAAGCCGAAAAGCAGGATTCCCTGAAGCTGTATATAAGTACTTTCCAGGCAAAAGTGAAAACGCCTGTGAAGCCTGCTGTTATACTTCCTCCTGACTCTGTAAGATTTGCTCAGCGTGTACCGCCTGAAAAGGCCGGAGAAATGCCTGTGAAGGTGGTAAAAAGCATGGCAGGTATTTCGGGTAAGAAGGCTAAGGGTACATTGAAGGACAAGAAGGCAGATGTATATATAAAGGTACTCAGAAAAGAAGACCAGTCAGCATGGCTTACAACTGTTGCGCCACAGACTTATCCATCAGAGGAGGTATGGCTGGTACCACTTGAAGATACTCTTGATGTGCCTGAATGGTACCTTAACAGGCAGAGGAAAGCTGCTGAGGAAGCAAGGAACAGAGCCAGGATGAAGGCTGATTCAATGAAGGCCCCGAAGCCAAAAATCATAAAACAATGGAACCTTTCTGCTGACTTTGTTGATGAGGTGCCTGTTGTGTTTGATACCCTTTCGTATCTTTTCAACAGGTATCGCGTGGCAGACCTTTATTCACCTGTTAACGCCACAATGGGAAATTACGGGCTGCCATATTATTCCCTGAATTTTTTCGACAGGATAAATGATCCTGACAAGTTTCTCTATTTTCATAATTACAGCTTTCTGCATGCAAATGACAACGCCTTGTTCAATAATCTCCAGATGCCATTCACCGAACTTAAATGGACTATGGCGGGTGAAAAGGAAGTTGCAGAGCAGACATTCAGGATAAAGCATACTCAGAATATAAACAGGAAGCTCAACTTCGGACTGATATACGACATAATATTCAACCTTGGGCAATATACAAGCCAGAGGGCAGAAAATAAGACATTTACATTATATACCTCATATACAGGATCCATTTACAAGCTTTATGTTTCAACAGGTGTTAATGGTATTTTCGGACAGGAGAACGGAGGTATAACTTCAAAAGAAGATCTTAATATTGATGTTCCTGACACAAGGGATATCCCTGTAAGACTTGGTACACTGAATAATGCAAGCAGCCAGCTGAAGAACAGGAACGCACTCGTTGTGCAAAAAATAACATTCATCGGGGCAAAGAAGGACAACGATTCTGTACCTGTGATAAACAATGATCCTGTTCCGCTTAAGGCTTCCTTCAACCACATCTTTCAGATCGATTATTCACGAAGAACCTATTCTGACGAATCACCCGGTTCGGGTTTCTACGATTCGATTTACATAAATACGGCAGCAACATTCGATTCCCTTTCCTCGACAATTGTGAAGAACACATTCCGGTTTGATTTTCTGACCGATGAAACAAAACATCTTGTATTCGATGCAGGTTTCGGACTGAGGAATGAGAATTTCTGGTTTGGACAGATCATCCCTGTACAGGACAGTGTGGTTTCAGATACTTCAAACTGGTTCAGGGGCAATAATGTATGGGTGGGACGCTTTAACAACAGGATTGGAAAGGATTTCAGATGGGGTGTTAACGGAGAATGGTATTTTGAC
>CAZEYY010000006.1:36808-39867 GCA_964516485.1 uncultured Rikenellaceae bacterium | reverse complement strand
TGGTTTTTTCATTTTGCCCCTGATGTAATTGTGCAGAAGAGCAGCAATGAAAATGTACTTGAGCTGCCTCAGATATCCACACGGACCGCAATATATCTTGAGCATACTTTTTATTTTAAGAAAACGAACGGAAGGCTTTTCACGGAACTTGGTCTCGATATAACATATCATTCTCTTTATCATCCTTATAATTATATGCCGGCTACCGGAAGATTTTACAGGCAGACAGAAACAGAGACCGGTAACTATCCCTTTGTAAACGCCTTTGTAAATATCAAGCTTAAGCGCACGAGGTTCTTCCTCATGTTTGATCATCTGAATTATTCAATGATGAAAGGTGATATGCTTAAAAACTACCAGATGCTGCCGCTGTACCCGATGCCGATAAGGCGCTTTTCATTTGGTCTTGCATGGACATTTTATAATTAGAAAAATAGTTGTATCTTTGCAGCCATTTTTGAAAAGAGTGTTTAACTAATACAACGTCTTTGATAAAAAGGTTAATTACGTTTTTTTCGTTCCTTGTAATTGTTTCATTTTCATGTTCTGACAATAACAAATTGCCGGATCTGACAGGAAGTCGTCTGTTAAACGCCGATCTTAAAGAGATACGCCAGAGAGGCAGGCTTATTGCTGTAACCGACTTCAATTCGACCAATTATTTTATTTACAAGGGTGAACCTATGGGGTTCAACTATGAGCTGCTTAAAACTTTCTCTGATCAGGCGGGTATCGACCTGGAGATAGTCACGGAGAATCATATTGAACATGCTATTGATATGCTTAATTCAGGTAAGGCTGACCTCATTGCAATGAGCATAACTGTCAACGGTACCAGGAAAAAAGATATCCAGTTTACGGAATCTCTTGATGAAACCCGGCAGATGCTGGTTCAGCGCAAGCCGCGGAACTGGAGATCAATGACTGCTGCTGCTGTCGACAAATCAGTTATAAGGAATCAGCTCGACCTGGCAGGCAAGACTGTCTATGTTCAGGAGGGATCGACTCATGGTGAAAGGCTGAGGACTCTGGCGCATGAAATAGGCGATTCTATCACTGTGGTGGAAGTGCCTTATGAGTCGGAGGAACTCATAAAAAATGTTGCAAGAGGCGATATAGAGTACACTGTTACTGACGAAAATATTGCCCGTGTAAATGCCACATATTACCCTGACATTGACATCAATACTCCGGTGAGCTTTCCTCAGAAACTTGCATGGGGTGTGAGGAAGCAGAACTCAGAAGAGTTGCTTGCAGAGCTGAACAGGTGGATAAGTACATTCAGGAAAACTGAAGACTATGCCATCCTGTACTCAAAGTATTTCAGGAACTCGCGTTCAGGCACAATGATCCGGAGTGATTATTATGCCCTGAGTACAGGAAAGGTTTCGAAATATGATGAAATTATCAGGCAATTCAGCGACACAATCAACTGGGACTGGAGGCTGCTCGCATCACTGATATGCCAGGAATCGCGGTTCGATGCGGATGTTACCTCATGGGCAGGGGCCTATGGATTAATGCAGGTAATGCCCCTTACAGGCGAGCGCTTTGGAATAGATGTTACTTCTTCGCCAAAGAATAACATCCGTGCCGGTGTGATGTACATTAACTGGCTGCATACTATATTCGATCCGAAGATTGCTGATGAAAAGGAAAGACTTAATTTCATCCTTGCATCATATAATGCAGGTCCCGGACATGTGCTCGATGCAATGAGACTTGCCGGAAAGAACGGGAAGAATCCTGAGAAATGGGCTGATGTTGAGGTATGGCTTCAGAAAAAATCCGATCCGAAATACTACAACGATGAAGTTGTGAAAAACGGATACTTCACAGGCAGGGAGTCTGTGGCTTTTGTCAGCCAGATTCTTGACAGGTATGAACATTACAGGAACATCCTTCCTGAAGGATCAGATTCTCAGGAAAAGTAGCTGTCAGTAAGCTTGTTGTTTTATTAAAGAGCTATTCCTCCTCTTGCTGCTATTACAAGCAATTCATGAAGCATCATGGCTGTGGCGCCCCATATTACCTTGCCGTCATAATCATAGTGCTTCACATCAATAATCTGACCTCTGACAGGCATCGGTGTTGTTTTTACAAGTGTCTCATTTGCAAGCCTTGAAAGCTTTACTTCAAAAAGAAAGGCAACTTCATCGGGGTGATGCCTGAAAGCAGGTTTTTTTTTACTCCAGGCAAGTACAGGAGTAACATTAATATCGCTGACAGGGATATAAAGCGGAGTAAGTGTATTTATTACACTTATTTCTTCTTCAGGGATACCGGCTTCTTCGCCTGCTTCTCTGATTGCCGTGGCAATAATTGTTTTATCATGTGCTTCCTTCTTGCCACCCGGAAAACTTATCTGTCCTCCATGTGCTCCGTCGTAATCGGGGCGCTGCATAAGCACTGTATAAACCGAATTATCCTCAGGATATAGTAGTATAAGGACTGCAGCTTCTGTTGAATCCGGACCGGGAATTTTTGGAAGATCATTCAGAAGCCTGTGCACTGATCCCATTTCCCATTGAACGGCAGTCCCCGGCAAACCCGCTTTTATTTCTTTGCCGAGCAGTTCTGCAATATGTGCCATGTAGCTGTAAGTCACCTTAATCGTATCTGATAGCTTTTACCGGTGTAATATGGCTGATGAGTTTTGAGGGAACCAGAAGCATTATAAGAATTGCAACCATGGTTCCTGCATTGAGAAGAAGGATATGTGAGAATTCAAGGTTTACAGGAACCGTTTTTATATAATAGGAGGTCGGATCGAGTGTGAAAATGCCAGTTTTCAGCTGGAGGAAGGCAAGCCCCAGGCCAATCAGATTTCCCCATATAAGACCCTTGCCAATGAGGTAGGCAGCCTGATAGAGAAAAACATTCCTTATTGTTTTGTCATCTGAGCCCAGTGCCTTCAGAATGCCAATCATGTTGGTCTTTTCAAGAATAAGGATCAGCAGCCCTGATATCATATTGAACCCTGCAACAATGAGCATCAGGGTAATAATTATTATCACATTTATATCCTGGAAGTTCAGCCAGTCGAAGATCTGCGGGTA
>CAZEYY010000006.1:32632-36708 GCA_964516485.1 uncultured Rikenellaceae bacterium | reverse complement strand
TTCCTCATCCGGGGAGGATCCTGGACAAAATGCATTGCAAAGGAATCACCTGTCTTCAGTCGCAGCATGTCAGAGAGCTTCTTTGAAATAATTACCCTGTCAGTTCTTGCAGAATCGCTGACCCTGAATATCTCGCCATCAACAATATTGCTTCCGAAATAGCTCCAGTCAAAATCACTTCCGACTCCCTTCAAAACAACTCCCTGTATCTCATCCTCGGTTTTAATTATTCCTGCCTTCGTTGCATAGACCTGAACATGCTTAATGCCGGGGAGTGCCTTGATTGCAGGAACAAACGACTGTGTGTCGCTTACAGGTGTTGTTTCATAGGAAATATTTGAATCAAAATTTGTTATCTGTATGTGTGAGCCAAATCCTACTACTTTCTCCCGAATTTCATTTTTAAAACCGGTTAGGATGGCAACTGAAAGTATCATTACAGCAAGACCACTTGCAATGCCGATAATGGCAATAACATTTATCGGCCTTGAGAATGATGTTCCCTCAATTCTTCCTTTAATAAGGCGCTGTGCTATGAAATATGGCAGATTCATCTGAAAACAGCTTCAAATTTAACTATTTTTTGTAAGCAGACTTTCGTCAGTAAGGTGTGAAAGCAACTGCTGAATTCATAAAATTCTTAGTTTTACAAAAAAATACATTTATGATACGTTTTATCACTTCTTTTCTGATTCCGGCCTTTCTTCTTGCTATTTCTTCATGCTCTACAGGTCAGGAGCCTGTAACCGGCGCCGCCAGGTTTGATCAGTATAATAAGCTTATCAGCGGTAAATCCATAGCTGTTGTTGCTAACCAGACATCAATGGTAGGGAACGCGCATCTTGTTGATACCCTGATAGCAAAGGGGATGAACATTAAAGTGATCTTCGCACCGGAACATGGTTTCAGGAACATGGCGGATGCAGGCGAAACAATAGAAAGCGGAAAGGATACGAAAACAGGAATCACAGTGACAAGCCTGTATGGCTCGCATCTGAAGCCAACTCCGGAAGATCTGGCAGGAATTGATTACGTTATCTTTGATATACAGGATGTGGGAGCAAGGTTCTATACCTACATTTCAACACTTAACTATATCCTTGAAGCCTGCGCAGAGAACAATGTTGCATGCATTGTGCTCGACAGGCCCAATCCCAACGGATTTTATTTTGATGGGAACATTCTTGATACTGCCTACAGTTCATTTGTTGGCATGAATCCGGTTCCGATAGTACATGGTATGACTGTTGGTGAATATGCCCGGATGCTCAACGGAGAAGGCTGGCTTAAAGGAGGTGTTAAATGCAGTCTTACTGTCATTCCATGCCTGAATTATACTCACGGAACTTATTACACACTTCCTGTCAGGCCATCGCCCAACCTTCCCAACCAGAATTCGATCTATCTCTATCCTTCTATATGTTTTTTTGAGGGAACAAGTCTTTCACTCGGCCGCGGAACCTCAACCCCTTTCCAGGTCTACGGTTCTCCGCTGCTTCCCGACAGAGGTTTCAGTTTTACCCCGCAAAGTGTTGCAGGTGCAAAAAATCCTCCCCTCCTGGGAGAGAAATGTTATGGGGTTGATCTCAGCAGGGCTATTCAAAACGGTATTGTCCCAAAACCTCAGCTAAACCTTGAACTTATTATAAATGCATATAACGATTTTCCTGAAAAGGAAAAGTTCTTCACCTCATACTTTGAAAAACTTGCCGGTGGTACAACACTTAGGGAGCAGATTCAGGAGGGATTGACTGCTGAGCAGATCCGTGAATCGTGGAAACCCGGCCTTGAAGCTTTCGGGAAGATAAGGCAGAAGTATTTGTTGTATAAATAGTGTTCTATACCCTTCCCGGATAAACCTTAAGCGCTTCGGCCAGGACAATCATTGCGTTCCTGAGATCTTCAATCTTAAGGACATAGGCAATACGTACCTCATTTTTACCCAAACCCGGGGTGGAGTAGAAACCTGAAGCAGGGGCAATCATTACAGTCTGGTTTTTATATTCAAAGCTCTCAAGCAACCACTGAGCAAACTTGTCGGAGTCGTCAACAGGAAGCTTCACTACGGCATAAAAAGCGCCCTTTGGCCTGGGACAATAGACTCCGGGTATTTTATTCAGTTCGTCAACCATGAAGTTGCGGCGTGCTGTATATTCAGCATTTACCTCCATAAAATAGTTCTCCGGTGTATCAATTGATGCTTCTCCGGCAATCTGGCCGAGTCCGGGAGGTGACAGCCTGGCCTGGGCGAACTTAAGGGCTGTAGAAAGCACCTCCTTGTTCTTTGTTACAAGTGCTCCTATTCTTACGCCACACTCACTGTATCTTTTTGATATTGAGTCGATCATGATAACATTATCATCCACTCCTTCGAGCTGCATCGCTGAAAAATGCTTCTCCCCGTCATAGCAGAATTCTCTGTAAGCCTCATCGGAGAAAAGGAAAAGATCATGCTTTTTTACTATTTCTCTCAGGTGGAGTATCTCTGTTTCAGAGTAAAGGTACCCTGTGGGATTATTGGGATTGCAGATTATAATAGCTTTTGTCCTGGGACCAATCTTTGCTTCTATCTCCTTAATTGAAGGCAGGGCAAAATCATCTTTTATATATGATGTCACAGGTATTATCTTCACACCGGCAGTAGTTGCGAAACCATTGTAGTTGGCGTAAAAAGGCTCGGGTGTTATTACTTCGTCCCCCGGATTAAGGCAGGTCATAAGTGCAAAAAGAATAGCCTCTGAACCGCCTGTTGTTATAAGGATCTGGGTATGGTCAACATTGATTCCCATCTTACTGTAGAAACCTGCAAGCTTTTTCCTGTATGATTCATTACCGGCTGAGTGACTGTATTCTATCACATTCAGATTAATATTTTTCAATGCCCTGATAGCTACTTCAGGTGTTGGAATGTCAGGCTGGCCAATATTAAGGTGATATACTTTTCTGCCCTTGCGCTTGGCTTCTTCGGAATAAGGAACCAGTTTTCTTATTGGTGATGCAGGCATTGCCTGTCCTTTTGCTGAAATAGTTGGCATAATATTTAACAAAATTAAATGAAGGGCAAAAGTATTAAAAAATGGGCTAAATTGGATGACTTTTTACATATATGAAAAAGATCAGGTTATTAAGCTTTACAATAACATTATTGTTAATCACACTCCCGCTTCTGCTTAGCGGGCAGGATAAGGATTTAAGGAAAATTAAATGGGAAAGGAAAGCAGTTGCACCCGGGCTTATATGGCTTTCAGCTCAAACAGCCGTAAATGATTCGCTTCCTCAGAACATAAACGTGCTTATTGCTGATATCAGCAGACGGGAGGTTGAAATTGAATACAGCTCAAGGAAGAATACAATAGTAAGCCAGCAGGCTTCATCCTCAGGAGCGCTTGCGGCTGTTAATGCAGGCTTCTTCAATATGCAGAGTAATGGTTCTGTTACATATATCAGGGTTGATGGTGAAATCACCGATCCTGACACTGCACAGATATGGAACAAGAAGTTGAACATGACAGGATCGGTGCTCGTTGATACTGCAGGTAACGTGTACATTATGAGAGCTATGGGCAACTGGTGGTATGACAGTCATCAGGAATTTGAAGATGTACTTGTAACAGGGCCGCTTCTTCTTCTTGATAAAAAGAAAGTATCGTTGCCGGCCACTTCACTTGCTAGTGACAGGCATCCCAGGACTGCAATAGGGACTGACAGGAAAGGAAGGGTATATCTCATTACAGTTGACGGCAGGGCAAAGGAAGCCAGGGGGATGACGCTTCCTGAGCTTACCGGCCTGATGAGAGCATTGAAAATCAACGACGGAGTGAACCTCGACGGAGGTGGTTCCACAACCATGTGGATAGCCGGAAAACCATTCAACGGCGTTGTTAATATGCCTTCTGATAACAGGAAATTCGATCATGAAGGGGAGAGACCTGTTGCCAGCATCATTATTATAAGGTAAAACAGTTACGGGATCAGCTATTCTGATGAATTTTTATATTTTTGCAGTTCATTATTTTATAGAGTTCAGCTCATTATGAATATTCCTTCGAAATACGAACCGGGCAAGGCAGAGAGCA
>CAZEYY010000006.1:30404-32532 GCA_964516485.1 uncultured Rikenellaceae bacterium | reverse complement strand
TTTCTTGAGCATGCCTGGGAATGGACTCACAAGCACGGAGGTATTATACTCGAGCAGCTGAAAAGGCTTGGAGCTTCATGCGACTGGGACCGCACGCTCTTTACTATGGATGACAAGAGATATGATTCTGTTATTAAAGTTTTTGTCGACCTTCATAACAAGGGGCTCATATACAGGGGAGTAAGGATGGTAAACTGGGACCCTCAGGCCAGGACAGCAGTCTCGGATGAGGAGGTAAACTATACCGAGGAGAAGTCAAAACTATACTATGTAAAATACAGAATTGCAGGCGAAGATGGATTTGTAACTGTGGCAACAACAAGGCCTGAAACTATCCTGGGAGATACTGCCGTCTGTGCAAATCCTGATGATGAGAGATACAGTCACCTGAAGGGGAAAAAGGTCATTGTTCCGATGGTTGACAGGGAGGTGCCGTTTATTTTTGACAGTTATGTTGATAAGGAATTCGGAACAGGATGCCTTAAGATTACCCCTGCACACGATATTAATGACTATGAGATAGGAATACGTCATAAACTGCCTTCAATTGATGTTTTCAATGAAGACGGAACAATGAGTGAAAAGGCAGGATTGTTTGTTGGTGTCGACCGCTTCCAGGCACGGGAACTATCTGAAAAAGAGCTTAGGAAAAGTGGCAGTCTTGTGAAGGTTGAAAACTATAATAACAAGGTTGGCCGTTCGGAACGCACTAATGCTGTAATAGAACCAAGGCTCTCGATGCAGTGGTTCCTGAAAATGGAGAAGATTTCGAAGCCTGCACTTGATGCCGTAATGAACGGAGACATACATCTGCATCCTTCAAAATTCAGGAACCTTTACAGGCACTGGATGGAGAATGTTCATGACTGGTGCATAAGCCGTCAGTTGTGGTGGGGCCACAGGATACCTGCATGGTATTTCAGCAACGGAGAGTACGTTGTTGCAGAAACTGAAGAGAAAGCGCTGGAGCTTGCCAGAAAGAAAAGCGGAAATAAGTCACTTTCAGCTAAAGATCTTGTTCAGGATGAAGATGTTCTTGACACCTGGTTCTCTTCATGGCTCTGGCCTATAACCTGTTTCGACGGAATAAATGATCCGGAAAACAGTGATTACAAATATTACTACCCTACAAATGATCTTATAACCGCACCGGAAATTTTATTCTTCTGGGTTGCCCGCATGATAATTGCCGGTTATGAATACAGGGGTGAGAAACCATTCTCAAATGTATATCTCACCGGACTTGTCCGTGACCAGCAGAGAAGAAAGATGTCAAAATCGCTTGGTAACTCCCCTGAACCGCTTGACCTGATTGAGAAATACGGCGCTGATGGCGTCAGAGTGGGGATGCTTTTATGTTCACCCGCAGGTAACGATCTTCTTTATGATGACAGCCTTCCGGAACAGGGACGCAACTTTGCCAATAAGATATGGAATGCTTTCAGGCTCGTGAAGGGCTGGAATATTGATGACAGCATACCCCAGCCTGAATCATCTGAAGTTGCAGTGAAGTGGATGAATGAAGTGCTGAAAAAGTCAGTTCATGAAATAGATAATAATTTCAAAAAATTCAGGATTTCAGAAGCCCTGATGTCTTCGTATAAGCTTTTCTGGGATGAATTCTCAGGATGGTATCTTGAAATCATCAAGCCTGAATACCAGAAGCCTATCGACAGGAAGACTTACCAGGCAACTGTTGATATTTTTGAGAAGCTTGCTGAGTTGATGCACCCCTTTATGCCATTCATTACCGAGGAAATATGGCAGATGCTAAAGGAAAGGAAGGATGGTGAAAGCATAATGGTTACGAGGCTTCCTGAATCAAAACGTTACAATAAAGAACTTCTGACTTCATTCGAAAACATTAAGGAAACTGTTACTGCTGTTCGTTCAGTCAGGAAAGAAAAGGATATTCCAAACAGGGAGACAATTGAGCTCCTTATAATGGCTGACAGCTCTGAATATGACAGTTCACTTATGAAAGTGGTTTCAAAACTGTGTAACCTTTCCGCAATTGATTTTGTAGAAAAAAGACAGGAAGGGGCAGCATCTTTCATGATAGGAACAACTCAGTATTTTATTCCGCTTGAGGGAAAACTTGATGTTGAGGCAGAGTTGTCAAAACTGA
>CAZEYY010000006.1:0-30304 GCA_964516485.1 uncultured Rikenellaceae bacterium | reverse complement strand
CCTGTAATCCTGTTTCGTACTTTATTGAAACCTTTTGCAGAAATTCTGAGATTCTTGAAATTATTTGAGATAAGGCAGCCTTCTTTTTCAACTGTAAGTTTTCCCCAGCTGTCGGAAACGCGGATTGAGTTGTACAGGGTACCAAGAGTGTCGAGTGCATGGACATTTTCGGGTTCAAAGTCGAAGTAAGGACTTTCGAGCTGGAAATAGACAACAGGTTTTTCAGTGAAGATGCTTACCTGCTTATTGAGGCCTTCGCGGATACCTTCAAGCCTTTCTTCCTCTTCCCTGTTTATTTCCGCAATATCATAATTAAGTGCAATGCTTCCGGCCACATCACGGCAGAATTCAGGAAGTTCAATACCATAGAGATCCTTTGCAGCCATACCAAGATCATAATTTGGTGTTGAAATCATTTTGAAGTCAAATCCTTTTTCGTGGAGAAGAGTTGCGTATAACGCTCCATGGACGAAGCCGTACGAACGGGCATAAGACTGCATGGCATAGATCCTGTCGAGGGCTTCAAAGAGATGAGCCCTGAACTCTTCGCAGCCGCCTGAGCAAAGCAGTGTATATGTGAACGTTGAAAGACCCTCATAGTTTTCAAAATGATTCTCATCATTGGCATCATTTGAGTAAAGTTCCCTGTTTGCACCTCTGAAAATAAGGGCATCCCTGAGAGCAATTTTCCTCTCCTGACCTTCACTGATTATTGCCTTTCTTAAAGCTTTCCATTCGAGTTTTATCCAGAGGCGGGCCTGCTTTTCATCCATGTTATTTGTGTTGTATCCGTCAGACCTGATGCCCTTTAACTCCTGAAACCTGTGAAAAAGGCTGTGGACAGCAATAGTTTTGATATTATAATCATTCTCTTCGGGGGGAAGCGGAGCTATTGCAAACAATACGCCACCAAAGTACTGTGGAGTGTTGCTGATAAGCATATCCCTGGGATAACTTCCTGAATAAATGCCTTCGCTTAATTTAAGTATTCCTTCTTCATCAGGGCTGTTGGCAATAATAAGCCTTGTCGACCTGTCAATGAACATAAGCGGACCATAAAGGTTTTTTCCCCAGAGTTGTCCGTTATCGGTATTGCAGATATTCTCTAATTCACTGAAATACTTCAGCGCCTTATCAGATGTCATAAATGATTCAGCCTGCTTTCCCCTGCAGTCAGCAAGCAGAAACAGGATCAACAGGAATACCGGTTTTCTCATCAGAGATGACATAAGGTCACGAAGATAATGATAAAGGTCAATATGCTAAAACTTTATAATAGTTAATTTTACGACCGGATTGAAACAAGTATCTTATGAAGACTAAGGATATATTGCTGAATCAAAATGAGTTGGTTCAGTATCTGAAAAAGCCCGCTGTTGAATTTACGAGGGAAGACATTATAAAGTTCATCGAAGCTAAAGGTATTTCGATGTTGAATTTCAGGTATGTTGGCGATGACGGGAAGCTGAAATCCCTGAACTTTGTTCCCTTTGGACGCGATCATTTTGAATCAATTCTAACTGCCGGGGAGAGAGTGGACGGATCGAGCTTATTCTCCTTTATGGAGTCTGGTTCAAGCGACCTGTATGTTATTCCAAGGTACAGAACGGCATTCGTAAATCCCTTTACAGTAATACCAACACTTGAGATACTCTGTTCATTTTACGACAACAAGGGCAATCCCCATGAAAGCGCACCGGAAAACATTTTAAGGAAAGCATATACAAGGCTGTACAGGAATACAGGATACAGAATGAAGGCGTTTGGCGAACTGGAATACTATATACGATCAACTCATGATGACCGCTATCCTCTTGTTGATCAGAAAGGATATCATCAGGCAAAGCCTTTTGCGAAGTTTGAGGATTTGAGGGTCAAGGCCCTAGAGCTGTGCGCCAAAGCCGGTTGCAGAATAAAGTATGGCCATTCAGAGGTTGGCAGCTTCACCAGGGACGGGATGGACTTTGAACAGCATGAGATTGAGTTTCTTCCTGTTGATGTTGATGAGGCTGTTGACCAGCTTCTTATTGCAAAATGGATTCTCAGGATACTTGGCTCGCAGTATGGTGTTGAAGTAAGCTTTGCTCCAAAGATTACAGTAGGAAATGCAGGTTCGGGAATGCATATTCACATGATGCTTGAGAAAGACGGTGTCAATATGATGGTTGAAAACGGTAAGCTCAGTGAAGTGGCTAAGAAGATGATGGCAGGTATCCTTGATATTTCAAAAGCGCTCACAGCTTTCGGCAATACAATACCAACATCCTATCTAAGGCTTGTTCCGCATCAGGAAGCTCCGACAAATATCTGCTGGGGCGATCGTAACAGGTCGGTACTGATAAGAGTTCCCCTTGGCTGGAACGGAGCAATGGGTATGATAAAAGATGCAAATCCTGCTGATACAGAGCCATTTGAAAATATGCCCTCGAAGCAGACAGTTGAGCTTCGTTCACCTGACGGCTCAGCTGATCTGCATAAACTTTTTGCAGGTATTGTTATCGGAGCTGAACATGGTCTTACAATGAAGGACAGCCTGAAAAAGGCACAGGACCTCTATGTCGATTACAATATTTTCAGCAAGGGAGAAAAGCCTGAGAGGAGGAAGCTTGAGTCATTGCCTGCATCATGCTGGGAGTCAGCAGATTCACTTATTGAACAAAGGGCTTTGTTTGAAAAAGATGGTGTATTCCCTGCTGCTGTGATTGACAATGTTGCTACACGCCTGAAGGCATATAATGACAAGGGATTGAGTGAAAAATTATATAACAGGCAGGATGAAATTGCCATTCTTGTAAATAAATACCTGCACTGCAGCTGATCTGATTAAAGGGTTCAGAAAGCTTTAAGGCTCATGTCAAGGCTTCTGATGTGATGAGTCAGGGCTCCGACTGAAATAAAATCGACACCGCATTCGGCATAAGATCTTATTGTTTCGAGAGTTATTCCACCGGATGATTCAGTTTCATACACTCCGTTTATAAGCCTGACAGCTATAAGTGTATCCTGAACTGAGAAATTGTCGAGCATAATACGGTTGACTCCGCCGATTGAAATGATCCTCTCAACATCGGCAACAGTCCGGGCCTCTATCTCTATTTTAAGGTCAAGTTTATTTTCAAGCAGATATTTTTTTGTGCTTTTAACTGCATTCTCAATGCCTCCGGCATAATCTATGTGATTGTCTTTCAGCATTATCATGTCGTAAAGACCCATACGGTGATTCATACCTCCGCCAATCCTGACTGCTTCCTTCTCAAGAAACCTGAGACCGGGACTTGTCTTCCTTGTGTCGAGTATCCTTGTTTTGAGGCCTTTCAGTTTTTCTGCATATTCATTTGTGCTGGTGGCGATACCGCTCATTCTCTGCATTATGTTAAGAACCAGCCTCTCAGTCCTGAGTATAGAGTGAACGCTGCCTGAAACATGAAATGCAATATCACCGTATTTTACTTTTGTACCGTCAGAAAGTATGAGCTTGAAATCCAGACCGGGATCTGCAGTTTTGAACACTTCACGGGCTATCCTTACACCTGCAAGTATTCCTGCCTGTTTAATTATAAGTCTGGCTTTTCCGCTTGTGCCACTTGCTATGCTTGCCAGTGACGAGTGATCGCCGTCACCTGTGTCTTCCCCGAGGCTTCTGAGGATGAATTCTTTAAGATCGTTATCTGCCATTATCAGGTTCAATACGTATTTGGTGAATCAGGAGTTCCCTGTCAATCTTTTTCAGCAGAAAATAGACCCTGAAATCGCCTTTCTCTGTTTTAAGGTTTCCGATGGCATATTGTGCATCGTTCTTGGCTCCCTGATGGCGTATTGTGAAATCTTTTGTTTTGTATTCGCTGAAGAAATCCTTCAGAATCGTTTCAGCAACATTCTTTCTGTAGAAATCCTCCTTGTCGAGAAGCAGAAGCTCAACAGTTGCATTCATGTATTTTGACAGTTCTGCAGCATTGCCGGCTTTGAATGCAAGGGATATTCCTCCAGGTATATTTGGTTGATCCTGGGCATAAAGGCCTGAATTGCAAAGAATTGTAATTATAACCGTTATAAATACGGAATGTTTCATGTTTTTATAATTGGTGGTCACATGACTTTTGAAGTACAAATTTAATACTAATTTGGATACAGGAGGAAATAATTTTTTGTATTGCACAAATCTTCAGAGGCATTGATTACGCTTTAGTCTGCTTTATTGTTATTTTTGTGTTTATCACGGAAAAGGTCATAATTAACAGATATTTCGAATGAAGCTGGCATTGCTGCAGACAGGTAAAACAACTGATGAGAGTATTTCCGTGCTTGCTGCACTTTATTCTTCACGGATTAACAGGTATAATCCGTTTGAAACCCTTACTCTTCCGGAATTGCGGAATACAAAAAATATGCCGGTTGAGGAGCAGAAGCAGAAAGAAGGTGAAAAAATTCTCCAGAGCCTGCGTGCTGATGATTATGTTGCAATCCTTGATGAAAGGGGAAAAGAAATGCGGACAGTTGAGTTTTCTTCCTGGCTTGAAAAATCCTTCATGCTACCGCGAAAGAGGATCTGTTTTGTAATTGGCGGACCATGGGGCTTTTCAGATGCTGTCTATAAGAGGGCTGATTACAGGATCTCATTATCGAAAATGACCTTCCCGCATCAACTGGTACGGCTTTTGTTCCTTGAGCAGCTTTACAGGGCGCATACAATAATAAAGGGCGATCCGTACCACCATGATTAAAAACGAATACATACGATGAATGGTTCGCGTAAAATAGTTTTACTTTTCTTCCTGACGGTTCTGCTGCTGGTGCTTTCCTTTTTTGCAGAAAAGCTATATTTCAGTGATTATGAATATCATCTGAGGACAAAATTTTTTAACAGAACGCTCGCCGAAAAGCAGGCTGTAATGGAGATTTGCCTGGAAAACATGAAACCAGTCCTTGCAATGGAGGACCATCATGGTTCAGTCACCGAAAATGATATTTTTCAGCTTGCAGAGGAGAACAATATAACAATACTCGAATATATCGACAGGAAGCTTATATACTGGTCGAGCAACGAGTTCGATGTTCCAAATTTTCTTAGCGATACTTTATTCTCCAAGCCTCTGATTTTCATGCAGAACGGCTGGTTTCTCACGAAAACCGTAATGGCAGGAAATGAGATGCTGATCGGCTTGCTCAGGATACGTTCGGATTACGGATTCACAAATGACATTATCAGAAACGGGTTTGAAGAAGATTTCCGCCTTTCGGAAAACATTGGATTCAGTACCGAAAGGAATGCCTCAGAATATCATGTGAACAGCAGTGACGGCAATTTTCTTTTTTCACTTATTTTTCCTGCAAAGAAGGAGATCAGTTATTTGACTTACATCCCTTCTTCCCTGTGGTGTCTTGCCTTTTTTGTGCTGATACTATTGTTTATGCAGCTTCTTGAGTATTTCTCAGGAAGGGTGAACAGAGCTGTAACAACACTTCTTTTTATAGTTTTTCTTTTTGCCTTCTATTACATATTTCTGCTGGCGGATAAGCCACGGATCTTTTTTCTTTCTGAGCTCTTTTCACCATACAAGTTTTCCCTGAATGATTTTATTCCCTCGCTGGGACACCTTTTTATATTATCACTTTTTTCAGCCCTGTCAGCATATATCTTTTACAGAGATTTTCCATATCCTTCCACTTCAGGCGGGAATAGATTTTATTCAACAATAAGTGCAGTTTTGCACCTTGCGGCCGGAGCTTTCTTCACAGGAGTATTTCATTTCCTGTTTTCACGGCTTGTGGCAACTTCAAATATAAGCTTTGAATCGTATAAGGTGCTTGAGCTGAGCTGGTTCAGCATAGCAGGTTTCATGTCGGCTATGATGTTTCTTCTTGTCCCGGTTTTTATTTTATACCGTTTCACAAAAGCTGAATCATCTTTCAGTTCAGTAATTTTTATAATAATACTGATTGTCACACTTCCTGTACTTGCTTTCCTTTTCCCGGCCGGAGGTGGCAGCCGCCTGCCATTTGTATTATTCTGGTTTTTGCTTGCGCCTGGCATCTGGTTCACAGGGCGAAAGAGAAAAAACCTCTTTAACATGCTTCTGCTTGTGTCGGTACTGACAACTTTATATTCTTTGTACTATATAACTGTACTTTCAGAAGAAAAGACAACAGAAAATCTTAAAATACAGGCAGTTACCTTTTCGACTGAAAATGATCCTGAGGCAGAGCACCTTTTACTTGACCTCTGGCCTGAGATTTCCTCTGACACCCTGCTGAAGCGTTTTATGCTTTCGGAATCTTTCAACAAGGACAGGCTTGATGTTGATAAGCTTTATAATTACCTGAATGAGGTATATTTCGGAGGCTACTGGGGAAATTATGACTTCAGCATGGTGTTATGCTCAGATGAGGACAACCTTCAGATTGGTTCGGAACCTGTGAGATATGAAAACTGCTTCGATTTTTTTGATACCCGTATAAAACTGAATGGTCACCAGCTAACAGGAACGGATTTTTATTTCATTGATAACCAGGGAGGAAGGGCTAATTATACCGGCAGACTGAATTACAGGACAGGAAAAGGTACAATAAACGGTTTGTTCATAGAGTTGTACAGCGATGTAAATGTTTTTCAGCCAGGATATTCTGAATTGCTTCTCGATAAAAAATATCACAAGTATGAAGGTGTAAGGAACTATTCATTTGCAAAATATATAAACGGAGAGTTAGTCATACATAATGGTGAATTTGCATACGATAAAACTGATGTTGAATATGTTGACAAGCTTTCCGATTACAGGATCTTCAGTTATGACCGTTACAGGCATGTGCTGTACAAGAATGGTTCGGCTACTGTGATGATTTCCAGGCCTTTGATAACTGCAGGGAATCTTCTTATTTCATTTGCCTATCTCTTCGCTTTCATACTGATTTTCTCAAATCTGGTATTGCTGACAATCAGAAAACCTTCCTTCAGGCAGCTTATATCGTTGACATTCAGGCAGAAATTGCAGGTGTCTTATGTAGGTATCCTGCTTGTATCGTTCACCCTGATAGGTGTTGTTGTATCACTTCTTACAATTTATGAATACCGTCAGAGGCATTCAGATAACATGAAAGAGAAGCTTAATTCTGTTTACCTTGAGCTTGAATCGAGGCTGGGGCAGGAGGTAAGACTTTCATCAGACTGGCGGAATCAGTCGTTTGCAAATCTGAATTCTCTTCTTGTACGGTTGTCGAACATCTTCAACACCGATATAAACCTGTATGATCTTAACGGCTATATAATGGCAACTTCACGTCAGGAGATCTTTTTCAATGATCTGCTCAGCAGAAGGATCAATAATATGGCCCTTATAAATATGAAGGATTTCATCAGGAGTGAATTCTATCAGAATGAAAAGATCGGTAAGCTTGAATATATTTCTGCCTATGTGCCTTTCTACAATGAGGAAGGCAGGCTGATGGCCTATCTTAACCTCCCGTATTTCAGGATGCAGAGTGTCCTGACAAATGAAATTTCAAACCTGATAGTTGCTGTTATTAATTTCACACTGCTTCTTGTTGTGATTACAATGGGACTTTCAGTTTTTATAAGCGGAAGACTTACAGCTCCACTGTCGATGTTAAGTGAGGGCCTTGCCTCTGTTGAGCTTGGGAAAAAAACCGAGCATCTTTCATACAGTGGGAATGATGAAATCGGTGACCTTGTGCGCCAGTATAACAGAATGCTCGATGAACTCGACGAGAGCGTCAAGAAGCTGGCTAATTCTGAAAGAGAATATGCCTGGAGGGAGATGGCTAAGCAGATAGCGCATGAAATTAAGAATCCACTGACTCCAATGAAGCTTAATGTTCAGCAGCTTCTTCGTTCATGGAATGATAAATCGCCCGGATTTGACAAAAAGATTGAAATATTTGCAAATAACCAGGTTGAGTATATTGACAATCTCTCAACAATTGCCACGGCATTCTCATCATTTGCAAAAATGCCCGGTAACAATCCCACCGAGCTGGATCTTATTGAGCAGATCAGGACATCCCTGGAGCTTTTCAGAAACACGGAAAATATCAGGTTTGATGTTATATGGCCTGTTGAAAACAGGGTAGTCGTGTTTGCCGACAGGGAACACCTTAACGGGATCTTTTCAAACCTGATAAAGAATGCCATGCAGTCGATACCTCCTGGGGCAGAAGGGATTATCGGGGTCCGGATTGATGTTAGAGGGAACAAGGTGCTTGTTACAATATCAGACAATGGCACCGGCATTCCTGAGGAAATCAGGAAGAAAATGTTCACACCTAATTTCACTACAAAATCCTCTGGTATGGGTCTGGGTCTGTCGATTGTTAAACGATATGTGGAAAATGCAGGAGGAAATATATGGTTTGAGTCAGAGACAGGTAAGGGAACCCGATTTTTTGTGGAGCTTCCGGTTAAATTTACAGTCGAAAAGCCGCTTTGAATTGCTAATGAAAAATTACAGTTGAATAATTCAATTTATTCGTTATATTAGCAGTTCATTAATGCTAAATGACCGGGAAGTCTGCCTTCTATACTAAATCATTTTTCATAGGTCTGTTTGTCATTGTCGGACAGCTTGTTTCTGTGTATTCACAGGACAAGAAAATAGGCGGAATAATAAACAGTTATAAAAGGGTTGAAGCAATAGGTTCTTCACCTAAGGATAATGTTACCCTGAACGATGTTGCCGGTCTTGAGGCGGGAGATACCGTTCTGCTTATCCAGATGAAGGGAGCAATAATAAATGTTCCTGAGGGAGCAAGTTTCGGTTTGTACCAGGATTTTTTCGGTGCACCCGGTCAGAGCGAGTTCCTGATAATAGAATCAATTAATGCAGGTACAAAAAATGTAAAATTCACTGCAATTATCCTTAATACCTTCGATACGAAAGGCCTGGTCCAGCTTGTTAAAGTTCCGTTCTATAATACTGCTACTGTAACTTCCACTCTTACTTGTGAGCCCTGGGATTCTGTTTCCAAAACAGGCGGTGTGCTTGTGATGATAGTAGGACGAACCCTGTTGCTTAATGCAAACATTGATGTTGAAGGCAAGGGTTTCATCGGAGGCTTGGCAGCTGAAGGTGCAGGTTTATGCACAAGCTCAGGCGCCGGCCTTGATAATTTCGGTTATCCGGCGAGTTATGGTAATTCAGGTTACAAGGGTGAGTCTGTAGCACAGAGGGCATTTCTTGACGTTGGAAATTATCCTCCCTTCTTCCCAAATTATGCAAAGGGTAAAGGCGACAGTTTTACGGGAGGCGGCGGCGGAAACGGAAAATATTCCGGCGGCGGTGGTGGTTCAAACTGGGGCACCGGAGGATATGGAGGCAAGGAATCTGCCACATGTACTGGTGCAGTATACGGGGGCAATGGCAGCCGTACTATTAAAAACACTGATTTTGATGCCGGTTTTATTATGGGCGGCGGAGGCGGAGGTTCGACCTATGCTGCAGGTGTGACTACTGCAACATCAGGAGCTGCCGGTGGAGGAATAATAATAATAATCTGCGATACTATTAAGGGAAACGGAAGAAAAATAACTGCAGGGGGAGGATCTCCCAATACTCTTTACCCTGCCATAACAAACGGAACAAATGCCGGAGCAGGTGGCGGCGGCGGCGGTGGCTCAGTTGCCATATATCTTCAGAGCTACTCATCAGGCACTACAGGGACACTTACTATTTCAGTTGACGGCGGCCAGGGTGGCAGCAATATGAATGGCTGGGGAGAAGGCGGCGGCGGTGGCAGCGGATTGATTCTTACAAACAATATAACAGCGCCATCTTATGTTACAAAATCCTTCAAAGGTGGAAGGGGCGGTTTTAAATCAGCAACAATTACAGGATCAGCAGGAACTGATGGTGAAGCTTTGCTTACTTATTCTCCTGTTCTGAATGGTTTTCTTTATAATTCAATACGCTCGGCAGTTACAGGCGACCAGACTGACTCAATTTGTTCGAATGTGCCCTTCGGTATAATCTCAGGAACAATACCTTTTGGAGGTACCTTCCAGTGGCAGAAATCTACTCTGGCGAATCCTACAGTTGCTGATGCTGACTGGTCAGATATTTCAGGTGCAACCTCAAAAGATTATTCCCCAGGTCTTCTCACACAGACAACATGGTTCAGGAGAGTTGTAACACAGATAGGAACTCCTACTATTGTTGATAAAAGTAAACCTGTACAAATCATAGTACAACCTTTCATAAAGAACAATATTATAGGCGATGCGGATACTATTTGCTATGCACAGAATCCTCAGGCCATGATCTCAAAAGCTACTCTTGCAGACGGGAATGGCATTTACAGCTTTAAGTGGGAAAAGAGTACTGACAATTCAGTGTTCACTGATCCGGCAAATAACGACAGCATTGAGGCCTATACTCCTGAGCCTGCGCTGACTCAGACTTCATGGTACAGGAGAATTGTAACATCAGGAAGATGCCAGGATAAATCGACATCTGTTAAGATTACTGTCCTTGATACGATAAGAAACAACAGGATAACTGTTCCTGCTCAGGACATCTGCTACGGGATGACATTTACAAACCTTACAGGTACAACTCCTTCAACAGGAACTGCTCTCGGAGGCGGGGACAACTCATACAAATACCTCTGGATAAGCAGTATAAACGGCACTGCATGGGGACCTGCTCCGGGAACAAACAATCTTGATTATTATAATCCCGTTGAACTGGCAGAGAAAGCTCCTGCGAATGAATACAAGTACATGAGGATCGTTAAATCGGGTATGCATGATGTATGTACTGATACAACTTCAATCCTGCTGCTTAGGGATTATCCGGTTCTTACAAATAATAAAATAATCACTGCAGCGCAGAATATATGTTCCGGTTCTGCACCTACACTTCTGACAGGTTCAGATCCTCTTAACGGAGACGGAACATACATCTATATATGGCAGGACAGTTCAAAAGCCAATCCGACATGGACTGACATCAGTGGTGCAACGCAGCGCGATTACCAGCCACCAGCGCTTACCGATACAACAAGCTACCGGAGGAAAGTCACTTCATCAGCATGCAGTGATATAAGCAAATCAGTAAGGGTAAATGTCCATAAGCCATTGATAAATAATTTAATATCTCTGGCAGGAGGACTGGCCGATACAACAATATGCGATGGAGCTAATCCGAACAGTTTTACTGGTTCACTGCCCACCGGAGGAACAAATATTGCTGGTGATTATGCCTATGAGTGGCAGTATTCTGCTGATAATATAAGCTGGAATGCAGTGAGCGCTTCCGGAACGGGAAAGAACTATGATCCTCCTGCCCTGAATTCTACAACATTTTACCGCAGAAAAGTCCTTTCTGGCGCCTGCACTGATATCAGCGCTGCAACACTCAAGGTTACAGTACTGCCACTTATCGCTAATAATATCATAAATGATCCGCCGGTAATATGCAAGGAGTATGTTCCAGCCATTATAACCGGGGCCACCCCGACAGGAGGTGATGGAAGTTACAAATACTACTGGGAACAGAGTACCGATGGAGGTTCCAGCTGGTCAGCTGCTGCAGGTGTGAACAATGAACCATCGGGTTCCTACCAGCCACCTGCCCTTGGCGTACTGACAAAATACAGGCGCAAGGTTATCTCAGGTGCTGCAGGCTGTTGTTCTGATATTTCGAATAGTGTTGAAGTTAAACTTCACACTGATCCTTCAAGCAGCATTTATGCCGGACCTGATACAACGCTTCGTTCATTTGATGGTTATTATGTAATGGAGGCCTCACCGCTTTTCTCCTATGAAACAGGTAAGTGGTCTGTGGTTCAGGGGACTGGCAGTTTTACAAATGATGGAAAGAATGATACTGAGGTGAGGGATCTTGGAGAAAAGGATAACTGGTTCCTCTGGACTGTAAAAAACGGGCCTTGCATAAATACAGACTCAGTCAGGATAACTATTTCGGAGATCTTTGTCCCTGAAGGCTTCTCACCAAACGGTGACGATGTTAATGAGTATTTTGAGATACTCGGGCTTGATACGGATAATCAGGATGTTGAAATCAGTATTGTGAACAGTGCAGGAACCGAGGTATTCCATTCTACAAATAAGAATGGTCAGGACTGGAAGTTCTGGGACGGGAAGAATACCAGGGGAAATGACTTGCCGGAAGGTACTTATTATTATATTCTTAAGATGGCATCAAGGAATACTGAAAAAGCGCCCTATAAACAAAGTGGTTTTATTGTACTTAAAAGAAAATAGAATTGTCGGACCTTAGGAAAATAGCAGCTGATCTGATTCATAAAAGTGCATTTATGGCACTGACAGTTATTATTGTTATAAAAATTCTGTCAGTTGCCTCAGTGAAAGCTTCTCCGGATTCAACCGGGATCAGTCTTGCCTATCCGGTTTACAGCCAGTATCTGCAAAACGGACTTGTAATTAATCCTGCCTACACAGGAACAAGGGGCGCTCTGAGCACTTTCCTTTCATACAGGAAGCAATGGCTGGGTACGCCGGGTTCTCCTGTAATGCAATCAGGCTCTGTACATGCACCTTTTAAAAATGACAAGGTCGCCCTCGGCTTTCTTGCACAGTTCATGCAATACGGATTTACAAATACAACAAGCATCTACGGTAGTTATGCATATCACATCAGGATGGCAAAAGGACGTTTGTCTTTTGGTCTGAAGGGCGGCGCTGACATATCAAAAAGTGATTTCTCCGATATCAGGACAATAGAGCCCGATGAAGTCTTTACAACTAATGATGATCCCTATGTGCTGCCTAATGTTGGTGCAGGAGTATACTATTCAAGCGACAGGCTTTTTGGCGGGCTTTCAATACCCCAGTTTATGAGTTACAGGAAGACTTCCGCAAATAAGGTTCAGGCTTATCACAGTTTCAGCGACTATGATATTATACTTTCAGGAGGTGGACTGGTCACTTTTTCCGATTTCCTGAAATTCAAGCCATCTGTACTCCTGCAGTATTCTCTTGACAAAGCTGAAAAAGTAAAGCAATTCGATATAAACGGTAATTTTATTCTTGCAGATGTGATCTGGCTTGGCGGTTCATGGAGGACAAACGAGGAGGTTGTTGTGGGAATACTTCAGTTCCAGATTAATCCACAGTTAATGCTGGGGTTTTCCTATGATTATCCTGTAGGACGAATGAGCTCATATTCAAACGGGTCAGTCGAGTTTGCTCTCCGCTACGAATTCGGATCGAAGGTGAGCGCTGCTAATCCACGGTATTTTTAGCTATGGTCAGAAGAACATTCAACATATTATTGATTGCCGGTTTACTTTTCCTTGCAGAAAGAGCTGAAGGACAGCAGCCGGCTTTGTATTCTGTCTCTAAACTGTCATTTAACTCAGGATATTACAATGAGATTTCCCCTGTAATTGTTAAAGACGGAGTTATTTTCTGCTCCGACAGGCGATACAGCGGCATAAAGGACAGGACAGCTTTTGACGGGAGGAGACTTTATAATTTTTATATTGCAGAGAAGACAGATACCTCGGAATTTAAAAGTGAGCTGGAAATAAAGAGTGAAAGGAGTACAAGATTCAATAACGGGCCTTTCTGTATTGCAGCTGACGGGAAGACAGTTTATTTCACCAGCGAGGTAGAGACAGGCCGTCAGACGAGGAACAGGAAATTCAGGAATTTCAGCGGTATTTTTATTGGCGAACTAAATGGCAATCAACTTACAGGAGTAAGGCCATTTAAATATAATTCAACAACTTATGATGTAGGTCATCCATCAATAAGCAGTGATGGCAAGACCTTGTATTTTGCTTCGAATATGCCCGGAGGTCAGGGGAAATCGGACATTTACTACTGTGAATTTATTAACAATGACTGGTCTGAACCTGTGAACCCGGGGCCTGCCATTAACAGTTCGTCATCAGAGAATTATCCGGCAATATCTTCAGGCGGCAAACTATTCTTCACTTCCGACCGTTCAGGAGGTTTTGGCCGAATGGATATCTATTCAACATACAGGTACGAAGGAAAATGGGAGAAGGCTTCCATTATGCCTGAGCCGGTCAACTCAGCATCGGATGATTTCGCTTTTGTTGCTGAAGCAGGGCATCAGAGAGGGTATTTCACCTCAAACAGGGACAGGGGTGATGACATTTTCAGCTTCTCATCGCTGATACGCAGAATGGATGTGTGCGATACACTGCAGGAAAACTCATATTGCTACAGGTTTACCGAGGAAAATGCTGTAAAGCTCGATACAACGCCTTTCAGGTATGAATGGAAGTTCGGGGATGGCCAGAAAGCAATAGGAGCTGTGGTTGAGCATTGCTATTCAGGTCCGGGATCGTATCTTGTTCAGCTCGATGTAATAAACCTTATTACAAAGGAAGTGTTATACAATGAGAAATCTGATTCACTCATAATTACTGATATAGAGCAACCCTACATAACAGCGCCTGATGAGATTCAGGCCGGCAAGGCAGTTAATCTTAATGCTGACAGGACCTATCTGCCGGGATGGAATATTTCGAGGTATTACTGGAATTTTGGCGACGAATCAATCCAGGTTGGCAAGGAAGTTGATAAGACCTATCTGAAACCGGGTACTTACAACATTCAGCTTATTGTTAGCGAGGAGACTTCTCCGGGAATGGAACCAAGAGAAAGATGTATCTGTAAAAATATTAAAGTCATCAGTCAGCCATAAGACCGGAAATAATTAATTTTGCAACTTATGAAACCTGAAAGGTTTATAAATATAGCGCTCATAATTTTGTTCCTTTCCGGGATTACTCTGCCTGCTATGCTTAATGCTCAGGCTGTGCCCGGTAAGGATGAGAATATTCCCTTTCTTGTCACATTCGGTAAAGAGGGAAAGGTATCATGGGGAGATGATGATTTCTTTCAGATATTTTTCTTTTCAATACCAAAAGATTTCAATCAGCAATTCTATATCAGGGTTTTTGACCCGGATTGTGGCGGTGAAAATGATGAAATACAGGGAGAATTCAATTCAAAGACTCTCTTTTCAGTTTATGGAGGCGTTGGCGCTGATCCGGAACAGCATGAAGAGTCAAGAGGCCTTGAAAAGGGAATAAACTACAAGATAGGGAACCAGCTTGCCTCAAGGGTATTCGGAGCTGAGCCACGTTATGATAACAAGTATTTTTCATTCGGACCACTTACTCCGACAGAGGGAGAGTTCAACCAGAAGTGGAACAGCTATATTTTCAAGGTGGTAATTGAGGGCGTTACAGGCGATGATGGTAATCTTTACCGTTTCTTCCTCAGCCGTGATGAAAACAATAATCTTGCAATAGAAGGGGCTAATGCCTTTACTTATTCTTATACTTTCAGGATGTGGAATGACTTTAAGAGCATTGCACATATTTATCCTTATGTCGATACCGGTATAGTATCAATAAAGCAGGAAAACTTCGACTGGGACAATGACGGAAAAATACTTGTTGTATCAAGGTATAAACGGGGAATTGAATTGCCTATATCAAATGAAGCCGACTGGGCCCGTTCGAATATTGCAATTGAACCACAGGAAGTTAATTCCTCTCTTGACTTCCAGTTCCACAAGCGGCAGGGAGAACTTGTAAAGAACAATAATGTTGTCGTAAGGCTTCAGAACCAGAGAGGAGATGCACTTAAGTTTTACAGCTCGCCAATCGGCGGGGTTCCTGTTTATGTTCCAAGGACTAGTGTGACTAAAATCACCCCAAAAAAATAAAATAGTCATTGATGAGTCTGAGAATGAAATTGAAAATTACCACATACAGTGTAGTGTGCCTGTTTTTATTTTCAGCTGCATCATGGGGTCAGACTTATAATTTCCGTGTTTACGGAACGGACAGAAAGATACCCAATCTTGTCGTTTATACTGTTGACCAGACAAAAGACGGTTATCTGTGGGTTGGTACCGGTACCGGTATCGCCAGATTCGACGGCTTTGATTTTTTCACTGTGGCTTATCCTGATTCTGTATCAGGACGGTATCCTACAGCCAGCTTCAGGGATAAGGAAGGTACGATATGGTATGGCTGCAGTGACGGCAGTGTTTTCTATGTAAAGAACAGATCGCTCATTAAGGTGGATATTGTCAACACCAAAAGTATTAGTGAAATACTTGCAGGTCCTGACAATAATATTTTCATAATAACCCAGGGAAAAACTGTTTATTCTGTTAATCCGGCAGTTCCTTCTGAAATTTTTTCATATTCATTACCATCCGATCACGTTGTTTTTTCAGGATGCTTTAATATATCAGGTGAGCTTCTTCTCGGAACACAGGAGAATATACTTGTATGCAGGTTGAAAACCGATACTCTCAGTATTTTAAATATTATTGAAGGATTTGATTATTCGGCAGTTAAGTCGATTCAGGAAACAGAAGATGCTTCCAGGTTCCTTGCAGGTACTGATGGTAACGGGCTTTTCACCCTGACATTTAAGGGAGGCGAGCATATTCTGGGCCGCTTGGAAGGTTTCCCGGATAATGCATTGAGTATACAGACAATAGAGAAAGTTCCGGACGGTGAATACTGTGTAGCTACATTTGGTGAAGGAGTAGTACAGTTTTCCCTGACGGAAGGGAATGAAAAAATTCAGAATATCAGAAAATATAACACTGAAACAGGATTGAATTCAGATGATATCAGGTCGGTTTTCAGAGACAACCAGGGCAATTACTGGTTTGGAACCTATGGGAACGGTCTTTCAATGCTTACCTCTTATGCTTTTTCATTTTTCATTCCGGGAAACAGCAGCGATAAGAACAACATTATCTATGTAACAGGTTATAATGATAAGTACCTTCTGGGCACACCAGCCGGTTTTCATCTTTTCGACCCGGTTAAGGGAATGTCAGAATCATTTACAAAGCTTGCCGGCAGGACAGGTCCTGCGGAAATAACATCTTTTTACCTCGATGCAGAGAATAACCTGTGGATTGGTACTGCCGGATCAGGTGTTTTTCTTATGAGAAAAGGAGGAGTTCCGGTCCAGTTTTACCGTTCTGGCGAATCGGGGACTGATAATGTTCGCGACCTGAAAACAGATGACCGTAATGTCTGGCTTGCCACTGTAAACGGAGTTATTGTACTGGATAAGACAACCGGCACACGCATAAAAACTTATAATATTGATAACGGATTGTTGCACAGCAGCATAAATTCAATCTATATCGACCGCAAAGGGAGGGTTTATGTAGGCAATAATGAAGGAGAGAAACTGTATCTGATAGACAGGAACTACGAGATTCATATCGGCAAGGGGGATATGACAGGAAGTACCGTTAACAGGATTCAGGGTGTTACTGAAGCCAGGGACGGGAATATCTGGATTTCTACAAGAGGTAACGGAGTTTTCAGGTTCAACAATGATTCGATATCCCTGCTGGATCGATCTGGAGAACTGCTTTCAAACTATTGTTACAGCATCCTGGCTGACAAAGATAATAATGTGTGGGTAGGCCATGAAAAGGGATTTTCAAGAATAAATACTTCAACAGGCAGCATATCAACTTATGGAACTGAATACACTAAAGGTGGCTTATGCAACCCTGCAGGAATGTATGAATCGGCAGATCATAAAGTACTTATAGGTACAACAGAAGGTCTTGCAATATACGATCTGAATAAGGAAATAAGAGAAGCTACTCCGCCTCTGACGAACCTTAACTACATTACAATTAATGATGTCAGATATGATTATCAGCCTGTAATTACTCTTCCATACAAAAAATATATAATCAGGCTGAATTTTGTGGGAATATTTTTCAGCGAACCCGAAAAGGTATTCTACAGTACCTATGTTGAGGATTTTGATGATACATGGAGTAAGTTCAGCGCGACGCGCGATATCCCATATAACCTGGGTGACGGCAAATATAAGTTCAACATAATTTCTGTTAACCATGATGGTGAATCGCAGCCTGATCCTCTGACCTTTACTATTATAATCAAAAAGCCATGGTGGAGAACCTGGTGGGCTATTCTTGGATGGCTTACAATACTGTCGTCCCTTGTTGTTATAATTATCAAAATCAGGGAGCAATCGCAGAAAAAAGTGCAGGAATACCTTGAGACTGAGCTTGAAGCAAGAACGAGTGAAGTTGTAAAGCAAAAGGGTGAAATAGAGCTTCAGAACCTTGAGATAACCGATAGTATCAATTATGCAAAAAGGATACAGACAAGCATTTTGCCCGATTTCAATAAGCTGAGGGAAGCATTCAGGGATGCCTTCCTGATTTTTCAGCCCAGGGATATTGTCAGCGGGGACTTTTACTGGTTCGACAAACTGGATGAGGATAAATTCATACTTGTATGTGCCGATTCAACCGGACATGGTGTGCCTGGGGCCTTCATGTCAATGATCGGATCAACGCTGCTCCAGGATATTGTATCACGGCAGCGCGTGTCGAAGCCTTCAGAGATACTTACTCTTCTCGACAGACAGATATTCACAACACTTAATCAGAATATAGAGCTTGGTGTATCAAACGACGGAATGGACATGGTCGTGTGTGAGTTCAACCTTAAAAAGAAACATGTCAGATTCGCATCCGCCATGAGACCTGTTATTATTGTTATTGGCGGTGAATCATTCTATATTAAAGGAAATCGTTCAGCTGTTGGCGGAGAATCGGTTATGGAAAAGTATTTCGATGACCAGGAATACTACCTTAGTGAAGGTGATACAGTATACCTCTTTTCTGACGGACTGCCCGACCAGTTTGGTGGTGCAGACGGTAAGAAACTCAAAATAGCAAGACTGAAAAGGATAATTGAACAGGTCTCAGACAAATCGATGTCGGAGCAGAAACAGATAATCACAAAATTCTACACTGACTGGAAAGGCAACTATGAGCAGGTTGATGATATATTGCTTATTGGTGTGAAGGTCTGAGATTATCGGGCATCCTTTGTATAAATGCTGTTCTTCGCAACTATTATTTCGGAAGTCTCTTCAGTATTGCTGTAATTATCAGCCCTGTCCTTAATATAAAAGCTGTACTTGATTGTATCTGCATCATTATAAGACTGATACATAAGTGTAACGGCAATTGTGCCTCTCAGAATCTGGTTCTGTCCAAGCCGTTCCATATATGGTATCCGGTAAGAAGCGTATGGAAGAAGCGGATCATTCTGTGAAGTTACCTGAGACATGGAACCGTTTTCCTTCCGGAACAATGTAATATGAAAATTGGTTGTGTCTGTATTGTCATTGGCCGGAGCTGTGAGTCCAAGATCACCATCCCCGTCCTCAAACCTGAAAAGCAGTCTTCCCGCTTTTGAGTTATTGCCAAGAATATCCAGGGTGTCGAATATTTCAAAACTTGTGAATTCTATGGAAGGAGTTGAAGGCAGTTGTTCTACCTTAATGCAGCCATGAATAAGAGCGGCAAGTGATGTGAGCAATATGAGCTGTATGTACCCTTTCATCTGATTTTTACAACTACTCTGTAACAAAATCCACACCAAAGATGTCTATTTTTTTCTGAAAAATATCCTGACAGGCACTCCGCTGAAATCAAATTTTTCCCTGAGCCTGTTCTCAATGAACCTTTTATAAGGATCCTTGACGTACTGAGGCAGGTTACAGAAGAACGCAAAGGCCGGGGTGTATATTGGCAACTGTGTTATATATTTTATTTTAACGTATTTCCCTTTAAGTGCAGGAGGAGGAGTCTCCTTCACAACAGGGAGCATCACTTCATTAAGCTCGGCAGTGCTTATCTTCCTGGTCCTGTTGTTGTTAACACTTACAATCATTTCAAGTATCTTATGTATCCTCTGCTTGTTAGTAGCAGAAATAAACAGGATGGGATAATCAGTGAAAGGAGCTGTTTTCTCACGTATTTCTTTTTCGAACCTGACAGTTATGTTGTTTTCCTTCTCAACAAGATCCCATTTATTTACAAGAACAATCATTCCCTTGTTGTTCTTCAGGATAAGTGAGATAATATTGAGATCCTGGGATTCTATTCCTCTTGTGGCATCTATAAGCAGCAGGCAGATGTCAGAATTCTCAATTGTTCTTACTGCCCTCATTACAGAATAGAACTCGATGTCTTCACTTACCTTTGTTTTTCTTCGCAGACCGGCAGTGTCAACAAGCAGGAAATCATGGTTAAACTTCCTGTATCTTGTATAAATTGAATCGCGTGTAGTGCCGGCAAGCGGAGTCACAATATTTCTTTCTTCGCCGAGCAGGGAATTTACAAGTGATGATTTTCCTACATTAGGTCTTCCGACAATAGCTATTCGGGGTAGTTCAGGTTCAGGTTCGGGATCAGATTGCGGAAGGTTCGCAACTACTGTATCAAGCAGTTCGCCGGTGCCACTGCCGTTTATTGAGCTGAGGGGGAAGTAATCTCCAAGTCCCAGACTGTAAAATTCTGCAGCATCGAGAAGCCGTTCATTGTTATCGACTTTGTTTACAACTAAAATTACTTTCTTGTTGTATCTTCTCAGAAGTGAGGCTACTGAAGTGTCAAGATCATGCACTCCGACTGTAACATCAACCATGAAAATAATAAGATCTGATTCTTCAATGGCAAGTATGACCTGTTTGTTTATTTCTTCCTCAAAAATGTCATCAGACTTCTGGACATATCCTCCGGTATCGATTACAGAGAAATCCTTTCCATTCCAGTTTGACTTCCCGTAGTTCCTGTCACGAGTTACACCGCTGACTTCATCAACAATTGCATCCCTTGAATCGGTAAGCCTGTTGAAAAGCGTTGATTTGCCAACGTTTGGTCTTCCTACTATTGCAACAATATTGCTCATTAATAATTAGTTAATTGTTTTGCTGATAGCCGAATTTTTTTAGCATTAAAGGTTTATCCCTCCAGTCCTTTGACACCTTCACATATACTTCAAGAAAGACTTTCTTCCTGAAAAAATCTTCCATGTCATGCCTTGCTTCAGTTCCGACCCTTTTCAGCATTGCACCTTTATGACCTATAATAATACCTTTCTGACTGTCGCGGGCAACATGAATCACCGCCCTGATCCTGTTTATATTTTCTTCTTCAATAAAGCTTTCAATCTCAATTTCAACCGAATAAGGTATCTCCTTCTTGTAATATTTTAATATTTTCTCGCGGATAATTTCCGAGGCAAAGAAACGATCAATTTTGTCAGTCAGCTGATCCTTCGGGAAAAATGGCTCGCCTTCAGGAAGCTTCGCAAGTATTGAATTTAAAAGTATGTCAAGGTTGAAATTCCTGAGAGCTGAGACAGGAATTACAGGTGACCCGGGAAATACAGAATGCCATATTTCCACAATCTTTTCAAGTTCTTCCTGGTTTGACAGATCCACCTTGTTGATTACAATGACAACAGGAATTCCCGACTGCCCTATTTTTTCAATATATTCTCCCTGGTGTGCTGATTTTTCAGTAACATCTGTTACATAAATTATAAGGTCGGCATCAGTGAGGGCTATGTTTACAGAGTCCATCATTGTCTCCTGCAGCCTGTAACTTGGTTTGAGAATGCCAGGCGTGTCGGAATAAACTATCTGGAAATCATCTCCGTTGACTATCCCCATTATCCTGTGTCTGGTGGTCTGGGCTTTTGATGTGACAATTGAAAGCTTCTCACCGACGAGGGCATTCATCATTGTCGATTTTCCGACATTGGGATTGCCGAGAATGTTTACAAAACCTGATTTATGACTCATTTGTCTAAAAAATACCTCTTTTAAGCATGTTTATTTCCTTTTCTGTCAGGAATCTCCATTTCCCCCGTGGAAGATTTTTCTTTGTAAGGCCGGCAAAATATACCCTGTCGAGTTTTCGCACATTATATCCGAGTTTTTCGAACATCCTGCGCACTACCCTGTTCTGACCTGAGTGCAGCTCAATACCTATCTGCGACCTGTCCTCCTCATCTGCATACGAAACTGCATCAGCAACAACAATGCCGTCTTCAAGTTCTATTCCTTCAGTCAGCCTGAAAAGATCATTCCTGGCTACGTCGCGGTCAAGAAATACGTGGTAAATTTTCCTTCTTTTATATTTGGGATGAGTAAGCTTGCCTGTCAGTTCACCGTCATTAGTAAGCAGCAGAACGCCTGTTGTAGCCCTGTCAAGCCTTCCGACAGGATAAACCCTTTCCCTGAAATCATTGCCAAGCAGGTCAAGCACTGTCTTGCTTGCATGCGGGTCCTCCACTGTAGTTACGTAATCCTTAGGCTTATTCATTAGGATGTAGACCTTTTTTTCAGCTGTAAGCCTTTTATTCCTGTATCTGACATCATCTTTCAGTGAAACCTTTGTTCCGAGGTCAGTGACTTTTTTCCCGTTCACGGTAATAAAGCCATTCCTTATAAGCTCATCAGCATCGCGGCGCGAACAGGTGCCGCTGTTTGAAATGAACCTGTTGAGCCTTATCAGATTATCGCTTGCAGCAGGTTTTTTCCTCTCCATATCAGTTAATTATCAGGCTGCAAAGGTACGATTATTTGGCGATAATCCGATTTGATGTTTTTTTTTGCAACTTTGTGAGCTTAAAAAACAGAAAAAATGACCTTAATAAAATCAATTTCAGGAATCAGGGGAACTATAGGTGGAAAGCCGGGTGAGAATCTGACACCTCCAGACATTGTAAAGTTCACTTCAGCATACGGAACCTGGATAAGACGCAGGTGCGGAAAACCGAACCCTGAAGTTGTTGTTGGTCGTGACGGAAGGAAGTCAGGCAGCATGGTGCAGGCAATAATTGTAAACACATTGAGGAGCACCGGGATAAATGTCACTGAACTTGGAATGGCAACTACTCCGACAGTTGAGATGGCTGTAACAGGCACTAAGGCTGACGGGGGGATAA
The DNA here is from genome assembly GCA_964516485.1 of uncultured Rikenellaceae bacterium. Classification (GTDB taxonomy): domain Bacteria; phylum Bacteroidota; class Bacteroidia; order Bacteroidales; family VadinHA17; genus LD21. The sequence goes on along the minus strand of CAZEYY010000006.1, from coordinate 7,492 downwards.
TAATTACTGCAAGCCATAATCCTGCAGAATGGAATGCCCTCAAGCTGCTTACAGAGACCGGTGAATTTCTGAATGCAGCTGAAGGAAATGAGGTTCTTGAACTTGGTGACAGGGATGATTTTGAATTTTGTCACGTCGATGAACTAGGGAAAGTGAAGAATGATGACAGCTGGGGCAAGAAGCACATTGAAAGTATACTTGGATTGAAGCTTGTTGACAGGGAAGCAATTAGGAAGGCTGAATTTACCGTGGCTGTCGATTGCATTAATTCAGTTGGCGGCATAATTGTGCCGCAGCTTCTTAAAGAGCTTGGTGTTAAGAATGTTGTGGAGCTCAACACAAATCCTGACGGCAATTTTGCACATAATCCTGAGCCACTGCCTCAGAATCTTCATGATATTTCTGAACTTGTACTTAAGGAAAAAGCTGATCTCGGCTTTGTTGTTGATCCTGACGTGGACAGGCTTGCAATAATATGCGAAGATGGTTCTATGTTCGGGGAGGAATACACACTTGTTGCCGTATCTGATTATGTTCTGTCAAATGTGAAGGGAAGCACTGTTTCAAACCTGTCCTCTTCGCGGGCATTGAAGGATGTAACCGAACAGCATGGCTGCAGCTATTTCTCAGCTGCAGTGGGCGAAGTGAATGTTGTTGAGGAGATGAAGAAGAACAATTCAGTTATCGGTGGTGAGGGTAATGGCGGAATTATTTATCCCGAACTCCATTATGGCCGTGATGCACTTGTGGGGATAGCTCTCTTTCTTACTCATCTGGCAAAGAGCCGTTTAAGCTGTCTTCAGCTCAGAAAAAAATATCCTGAATATGTGATGGCCAAGAAAAAACAGGTATTATCCCGGTCTGCAGATTTCAGCAGTATCCTGAAAAAGATAAAAGAAGAATTCAAAGGTTTCAGGACTGATGAAAGAGATGGATTGTGGATTGGTACTGACACCGGATGGGTTCAGGTAAGAAAATCAAACACGGAACCCGTCATGAGAATTTATTCAGAAGGCAGAACAAATTCAGAAGCTGATGGTTTGGCTGATAAGGTTATAGAAATTGTTAAAAAAGCATAATCAGTTATTTTCCAGGAAGGTTCCGGGAATAATGTGCGGCATGAAGTTGTCATTTACTATATACCTGCATGTTAATGCAGGGTTAATTATTGTTAATGAGAATGTTCAATTTACGCATTTTAATATTTTTGCACGGCTTTAGGCATATAATAAATAGTATCAGATGAAAAGAACGGTCATTATAACAGGAGTAGTAGTTGTTGTGGCAATCATAATACTTGTTTTATTCAACAGGGCTGCTTCAAAGAAGGATATCGCCAATCTTTATGCAGAATCGAAGAAAGGCCAGTTTGATATAGTTGTTACGACTACAGGAGAACTTCAGGCTGAGAATTCAACAGATATCCGTGGTCCGGAGTTTACGAGGGCAAGAAACATCAGGGTAATGGATATTAAAATTCAGGATATGATTCCTGAGGGCACTGAGGTAAAAACAGGTGATTACATTGCCACCCTCGACAGGACTTCATTCGACAATACTCTTAAGGATGAGCTTGAAAGGCTGACAACATATCAGACCAACCTTGAAATGAAGATACTTGATACAGCTGTTACCCTGAGCAATCTGAGAGACAATATCAAGAATCTCAGATTCACTGTTGAGGAAGCAGAGATTACTCTTCAGCAATCAAAATATGAACCGCCGACAACGATTCGTCAGGCAGAGATTGCACTTGACAAGGCAGAGAGATCCCTTGACCAGTCGATAAGGAGTTATGGCCTGAAGGTTGAACAGGCAAAGTCGGAAATGAGAAATCAGAAAAACCAGCTTGCCGAACAGCAGCAGCGGGTGAAGGACCTTCAGGACCTTCTTGCCAATTTTATAATAAAGGCGCCATCATCAGGAATGGTTATATATAAGCGCGACAGGACGGGCAGCAAAAGGAAGGTGGGTTCATCAATAAATCCCTGGGACAATGTTGTTGCAACCCTGCCTGATATGTCATCAATGCTGTCGAAAACCTATGTGAATGAAATAGATGTCAGCAAGGTAAAGGCAGGGCAGAAGGTTGAAATTATTGTTGATGCTTTTCCCGAAAAGTCATATACCGGGGTTGTAACAAGTGTTGCAAATATAGGTGAACAGCTGCCAAATGCTGATGCAAAGGTATTTGAAGTGCTCATAAAGGTCGATGGATCAGATCCTATCCTGAGGCCATCAATGACAACTGGCAATAAGATAGTTACAAAGACTATTGACAATGTTACATATATTCCTCTTGAGTGTGTTCAGGCCGGTGCCGACAGCATACCATTTGTCTATCTGAAAAAGGGTGACAGGCAGGTTGTTGTGCTTGGGGAGTCGAACGAGAACAACGTAATTGTTGAACAGGGTCTTGAGCCTGCTGTTCAGGTATATCTGAGCACACCGGAAAGCCCTGAGGACTTCGATCTGAAAGGCCAGGAACTCATCAGTGTCATAAGAGATAAGGAGAAAGCCAGGAAGGAAGAGGAAAAGAGAATACGTGAAGAAGCATTGAAGGCTCGTGAACAGAATCAGATGGCAATGCCATTCGGTAACGGACAGGGTCCTTCACCTGAAATGATGCAGCGTTTTCAGAGAGCGGGAGGAGGAGCCCCAACCCCTGAAATGATGCAGAGGATGCAGAGTGCCGGTGGCGGACAGGGAATGACCGGACCAAGGGACACTGCAGCATTCAGAAGAATGCGAATGCAAGGTGGTCAGCAAGGTGCTCAGCCGGGAAGCCGGCAAAGAGATACAAGCAGACGGACAACTGTAAAGGTTGAAACACCGAAATAGGATATCCTGGAACAGATTAAGAGAACCGGATTAGCAACTAACAGATAATAACATGCTTAAGTTTTTTTTCAGGTATTACCATGATATCGAAATAGCTGTTGAATCAATAGTGTCGAATAAGCTTAAGTCGATGCTCACCGCACTGGGAATTATTTTCGGTGTGGCAGCAGTTATTGCCATGCTTGCAATTGGTAAAGGTGCGAAGCAGGAGATAATGGACCAGATGAAGATGGTTGGTGTAAATAATATCATCATAAATCCGATTATCCAGGATAAATCTTCTACATCAGAGGAAGGTGAAAAACAGCAGAAAAAGTTTTCAAGAGGACTGAGTATGCTCGATGTCGATGCAATTAAGGAAACCATACCCTCAGTAAAAAGGATCAGTCCGGAGATTTCATTCAACTCAACAGCAATGATGAACGGAGTCAAATACACTGCAAAACTTGTTGGAGTATCAAATGACTATTTTGAATTATATAATCTGCCGCTTGTGGCAGGAGCTGTTTTTAATGACTATCAGGAGGAAAACGGTATACAGGTTTGCATAATAGGGGCAAACATAAGAGCAAAGTTCTTCAGTAAAATTGACCCCATCGGCCAGTATATAAAGTTCAATGGAATATGGCTCAAGGTAATAGGCGTACTTCAAAAGACAAATGTCAGCCTTACAGGTTTTGAAGAAAAGGGAGTAAATGTTTACAATGACAATATCTATATCCCAATTGAAACAATGCTGCTCCGCTATCAGAACAGGGCTCTTGTAAATACAAAGCTTGCTTCAGAAGCAACAAACCTGCAGTTCTTCGGCGGCGGAGGAATGATGGTATCACGAATAGTATCAGGCAGTTCCGATGCCTCATCTGATTCGCAAACCAACTATAATCAGCTTGACAGGATTGTAGTCCAGGTAGCTGAAACGGAACAGCTTCAGCCTACAACTGAAATCCTCAGCAGGATGCTTGCAAGAAGACATTCAGGAGTAAAGGACTTTGAGCTTACTGTTCCCGAACTACTACTTAAGCAGCAGCAGAGAACAAAGGATATATTCAATATTGTGCTTGGAGCCATAGCAAGCATTTCACTTATAGTTGGCGGTATTGGTATTATGAATATTATGTTTGCCTCGGTAATGGAGAGGATTAAGGAAATCGGGACAAGGATGGCTATCGGTGCCAAGAAGATGGATATAGTTGTTCAGTTTCTTGCAGAAGCAGTGCTTATAAGCGTATCAGGAGGCTTTATTGGCATTTTTTTCGGAGTTGTAATGGCGAAACTGATCGAGCAGATTGCCGGGATTATGACAATTGTCTCATTTTTCTCTGTTTTCATAGCCTTCGGAGTATCAGCCGCCGTCGGAGTTATTTTCGGTTATTCCCCTGCCAAAAGGGCTTCTGAGAGAGATCCTATAGAATCATTGAGATACGAATAAACATATAATGATGAGATATTTAGCACATATATTGGTTTCTTCACTCCTGCTTGCGTTACCATTTTCCTCTTATGCCCAGGAGATAAAAAAACTCACATTTGAAGATGTTATAAGGCTATCGGAGGAGCAGTCGCCCAATGCTCTTATGGCCAAGCACCGTTACAGGGCAAGCTACTGGTCATACCGTACTTTTGTTGCGCAGTACAGGCCATCGCTTACACTGACAGGCACAACGCCCGATTTCAGCAACTCTTATGATAAGGTCTGGAACTCAACACTTAACGGTTATGAGTACCGTTCTACAAACACAATTAGTAACCTTGCTGCTCTTTCACTGTCACAGAACATTGGACTGACCGGGGGATCAATTTCCCTGCAGTCAGAACTTAATCTCTTTAATGACCTTGAACTAGATACAAAAAAATTCATCACATCGCCCCTGAGCATCGGCCTTACTCAGCCCATTTTCAGATATAATGCGTTGAAGTGGCAGAAGAAAACAGAACCGCTTAAGTATGAGGCTGCCAAAAAAACGTTCCTTTCAAACATTGAGATGGTACACCAGCAGGCTGTTATGAACTTCTTTTCTCTTGCTCTGGCACAGATTAACAAGCAGATTGCCGAGATGAACTATTCAAATGCCGATACCCTCTGGAGAATAGCCAAGGGAAGGTATGATCTGGGAACAATTGCCGAGGATGAACTTCTTCAGATGCAGCTTTCATGGCTGAATGCCGAAACCGCAAGGAAGGAGGCTGAGATGAACCTCCGTGACAGGGAAATAAGGCTCAGGTCTTTTCTTGGCTTTAATGATAATATACGAATTGAATTAGACCTACCGTCACAGGTTCCGGATCTTCAGGTTAATTCACAGGAGGTGTTTGACCTGGCAATGCAGAATAACCCGGAAATGATTAATCAGCAGCTTACAATCCTTACAGCTGAAAGCGCCGTTGCCCAGGCGAAAGCCGAAAAGGGTCTCAATGCAAACCTCATGGCTTCATTTGGTCTCCGTGATCAGGATCCTGAATTCTATCTTGCATACCGCGATCCTAACCAGCAACAGAGAGTAAGGGTGGGAGTAACAATGCCGATACTTGACTGGGGACTTGGGAAAGGGAAATACAGAATGGCACAGTCGAGCCTTGAACTCGCCAGGGTTCAGTCCGAGCAGGCAATAACAGATTTTCAGCAGAATCTTCTGCTTGATGTAGAGCAGTTTAACCTGCAGGCTACACAGGTGGCAATTGCTGCCAAATCTGATACAGTTGCAATGAAAATGTTTGAAGTTACTAAGCAGAGATTTCTTATCGGTAAAATTGCCGTACTTGAACTCAATAATGCCGACACAAAGAAAGACCAGAACAGAAGGGCTTATGTTCAGTCGCTTCAGAACTACTGGTCATACTTTTTCAATATCAGGAACCTCACCCTTTTTGATTTCATAAACAGGAAGCCGCTTGACACTGATTATGAGAAGCTGCTGGAGTAAGAGTGGTTTTTGTGTACAATCTGTCTGACAGCGCAATCATCTGATCAATAAATTATTCTTTTTATAAAATTTTAATATCTTTGCGCCTCGATATTAAAGAGAAGAAATTTTATCAGATAATTCTTAAACAGAATACAAATGCAGAATAAAGGAGCGATCATCATTCTGGCTGTTGCATTAGGGCTGGTATCAATATATCAGCTTTCTTTTACAGGAGCAACCTATCTTGAAAGGAGAAAAGCCAGGGAATTTTCAAAGGGCGACCTTGTTAAGGAATCCCAATATCTTGATTCAATAGCTACGTTACCCAAGGAAAAATGGAGTTTTCTTGGATACACATTCAGGGAGGTGCAGAAAAAAGAGATGAACCTCGGCCTTGACCTTAAAGGCGGGATGAACGTAATTCTTGAAGTTTCAGTTGAAGATATCCTCAAGGCTTTATCAAATTACAGTACCGACAAGACTTTCGTTGCTGCCCTCGACAGGGCTAAGCAGATGCAAAAGCAAAGCCAGTCTGATTTTCTGACGCTTTTCGGACAGGCATTTGCAGAGGTTGATCCTAATGCAAAGCTTGCGGCTATCTTCGGCACCGTTGAGCTCAGGGATCAGATTAATTTCAATTCCTCAAATGAAGAAGTGCTTAAAGTGCTTGATACACAGGTCTCCGGCGCCATAGAAAACGCATTCAATATTCTGAGGACAAGAATTGACCGTTTTGGTGTTGTTCAGCCTAATATTACCCAGCTTGCAACTAAAGGCCGAATCCTAATTGAACTTCCCGGTCAGACAAACCCCCAGAGGGTAAGGGAACTCCTTCAGGGTACTGCTAACCTTGAATTCTGGGAGACTTATGAGAACGCTGAAGTGATTGGTTATCTTTCACAGGCAAATAATCTGCTTAAGGAAATCAATGCCAATAAAAGTACATCAGAACCTTCTGCACTGAATCAGCCTGAAAAAGCCGATACAGCAAAAGCAGAAAAATCGCTTCTTGATATTCTTGAAAACGATACAACAAAGACAGCAGAACCGGCAACACGTGAGGAATTTGCTCTTCAGAATCCTCTTTTTGGCGTATTGAGCCCCAGGGTTTCACCCGAAGGACAACCGCTGCCTTCATGTATGGTTGGCCTTGCCAGCTCAAAAGACACGGCAGAGGTCAATACCATGCTGAAAATGAATCAGATCAGGGCTCTTTTTCCGAGGGACCTGCGTTTCATGTGGAGTCAGAATCCCTATAAATATGATCCTACAAAAACTTTATATGAGCTTCATGCAATAAAAGTTACTACCCGCGACGGGAGACCTCCTCTCGATGGTGATGTTATAACAGCTGCAAGACCTACTTCAGGCGTCACCGGATCGGAAGTAAAGGTCGACATGTCAATGAACGGAGAAGGATCAAAGACCTGGGCTAGAATGACACGTGAGAACATTGGCCGTTGCCTTGTTGTTGTGCTTGATGGCTATGTAAGGTCATATCCACGGGTTCAGAATGAGATTACCGGAGGAAATACTGAGATCACAGGTGATTTTACAATTGAGGAAGCCGATGACCTTGCAAACATCCTGAAGTCAGGAAAACTTCCGGCACCGGCAAGAATTATTTCTGACACAATTATAGGTCCGACTCTTGGTAAAGAAGCTATTAACTCAGGACTTACATCTTTTGTTATTGCATTTATTATCGTTCTCGCATACATGCTGTTCTATTACAGCCGCAGTGC
>CAZEYY010000005.1:27472-64928 GCA_964516485.1 uncultured Rikenellaceae bacterium | reverse complement strand
ATCGGAGGATTAGCCATAATAGCCCTTGCAATGCTTATCCTTTGCCTTTGTCCTCCGCTGAGTTTATTACCTGATTCACCCACGAAGGTATCATAACCCGATTCTGTATCAATAATAAAATCATGGGCATTTGCAATACGGGCTGCAGCTTCAATGTTATCTTTTTCTGCTTTTTCAACACCGAAAGAGATGTTCTCTGCAAACGAAGTATTGAACAGTATAGGCTGCTGGCTTACAATCCCCATCAGGTTTCGCAGATCTCTGATCTTCATGTCACGGATATCAGTTCCGTCAATAAGAACAGATCCCTTGTCGGTATCAATAAGCCGTGGAAGAAGGTCGGCGAGAGTTGATTTTCCTGCACCTGATTTTCCGACAATAGCAACTGTCTGACCTTTTTTTATTGTAAGGTTTATATCTTTTAATACAGGTTCACTGTTATAGCCATACCACACACCTCTGAATTCAATTGACTCATTGAATGAAGGTTTGTCCACAGCGTCAGCCTTTTCAACTATTTTCTCCTCAGCATCTATAATCTCATCAACCCTTTGTATTGAGGCCATTCCCTTCTGTATGCTGTACCAGGCTGTTGTTATGTTTTTAGCAGGTTGAATTATCTGGGAAAAGATCACCAGGTAGGCAATAAGCTGTTCCGGAGACATGTTACCAGTTCCTTTTAGTGTCATTGTACCGCCAGCATAGAGCAACGCCATAAGGACAATTGTTGAAAGAAATTCGCTTAGAGGTGAGGCAAGAAAATACTTCCTTGTTACCCTCTTGAAGATCTTTGAATAGCGTTCATTGGCTACTCCAAACTGCTTCTGCATCTTCTTTTCTGCGTTGAAAACCTTTACAATCCTCAGACCTGTGAGGGTTTCTTCAACCACTGTAAGAAGTTTCCCCAGGTTTTCCTGCCCCTGGAATGATGATGAGCGCAGTGTACGACTTGCCCGTCCGATAAGCCATCCGCTTATTGGCAGAAGCACCAGGGCAAAGAGTGTGAGCTTGTAATTTGCAACAAAAAGGTAAATAACAAAGATTATAATATACATAGGATCTCTGAAAAGCATTGTCAGAGAAGCTATTACAGAAACTTCAATTTCCTGGACGTCATTTGCAATCCTTGTCAGCACATCACCCTTCCGCGCCTCAGTGAAATATGAAATAGGTAGCTTAAGAAACTTGTCATAAAGCTTTGCCCGCAAGTCGCGGACAGTACAGGCACGAATATAGGCAATACTGTTATTAGCCAGAAAGATGAATGTGTTTTTGAAAAGGCTTGCCACTATCACAACAACGACAACAAGCATGAGTGCGCCGGCTTTTCCGTTAGCTGCAACAAAAACTGAAAGATAGTACCTCGAAAACTGCTCAATTGATTCGGCTGTCATCCTGAATTCTCCGGGATCAGGCGCGTCTCCAAGCTGGTTAAAGAGGATCTTCAGGAAAGGAGCCACGAGAGAAAAGGAAAATAATGCAAAAAGTCCGCCTAGAATATTATATCCGATGCTTCTGAAGGCCGACCAGCGGTAGGAAGCAAAATATTTGAGCAATAACCTGATATTCTTCATTTAAAAGTGGAGTTTTAAAAACCTGTGTAATTTTCCGGGCTTATCGCTTTAAGTTCTGTTTTAACTTCATCATTGAGATCAAGTTCGTCAATAAACCGGTGAAGAGACTCTCTCGTAATCTTCTGATTGGTCCGGGTAAGCTCAAGAAGCGCCTCATAAGGATTGGGATAACCTTCACGCCTGAGGATAGTCTGAATAGCTTCAGAAATCACAGCCCAGTTGTTTTCAAGATCACTTCTTATCTTATCCCTGTTAACAATAAGTTTATTCAGGCCTTTTAATATTGAATTGAAAGCAAGTACCGAGTGTCCAATGGGCACTCCTATATTCCTAAGAACAGTCGAATCTGTCAGATCGCGCTGCAGTCTCGAAACCGGCAATTTCATTGCAAGGTGTTCAAATACTGCATTTGCATATCCCAGGTTTCCTTCACCATTTTCAAAATCAATCGGATTGACCTTATGTGGCATGGCAGAGGAACCAACCTCTCCTTTCTTTATCTTCTGTGAAAAGTATTCCATTGAGATGTAGGTCCAGATATCCCTTGACAGGTCGATAAGTATTGTATTTATCCTCCTCATGTTATCGAACAGAGCAGCAAGATTATCATAATGCTCAATCTGGGTGGTGGGATGTGAACGCTGTAATCCCAGTTCCTCATTTACAAAATTATTGGCAAATGAAATCCAGTCTGTTTCAGGAAAGGCAACCTTATGTGCATTCAGATTGCCTGTTGCTCCGCCGAATTTTGCAGAGAAAGGAATCTGCCCGAAATACTTTGTCTGACCATCGATCCTTGAAATAAAAACCTGTATTTCCTTGCCAAGCCTTGTCGGGGTTGCCGGCTGTCCATGAGTCCGGGCAAGCATGGGAATTTCCTTCCACTCCTCGGCAAGTCCTGCAAGTGTTTCCCTTAATTCGTAAAGCACAGGAAAATAGACGTTTATAAGAGCATCCTTAACTGACAAAGGTATAGCAGTATTATTTATGTCCTGCGATGTCAGACCAAAATGGATAAATTCACTCCACTTACCCCAGCCTGACTGAAAAAACCTTTCCTTGAGAAAATATTCAACAGCCTTTATATCGTGGTTAGTGATCTTCTCCCTTTCCTTAATCTTTTCAGCGTCACTAACTGTAAAATCCTCATAAATTGATCTGAGCATTTTAAAATTATCCTTTCTGAAATCACTGAGCTGGGGAAGCGGAATTTCACACAAGGCAATAAAATACTCCACCTCGACCATCAGACGATATCTTATCAGTCCGAATTCCGAAAAATACTGATGAAGCTCGTCCACTTTGCTGCGGTATCGTCCGTCAAGAGGTGAAATGGCTGTCAGGGAATTTATATCCATTATTAACAAGAATGGGTTTCTGCTGTTAAAACTATAGGCAAAAATACTAATTTAGATGGTTGAAAAAAATGCTAATGGACAAAATCAGAATTTCGGCAGTACGATATGCCAATACATACCCCTTTATTTATGGCCTGAAGGAAAGCGCATTCAGCAAAAGGATTACTCTTGAACTTGATCATCCTGCCGACTGTGCGGCAAAACTAATGAGCGGGAGAGCTGACCTTGTGCTTATACCTGTAGGCGCTCTTCCCCAGCTCAAGGATTACAGGATTATAACAGATTATTGCATAGGCGCCAACGGACATGTTAAAACTGTCATGCTCCTTTTCAACTGTGCCTTTGAAGAAATTGATACTATCTACCTCGATTACCGGTCGCGAACCTCTGTAAATCTTGTGAAGGTGCTTGCAAAAAACTTGTGGAAGAAAAATATAAGCTGGAAAAACACATCGGAAGGGTTTGATTTTCTGAATATTAAATGCAATGAAGCCGTTGTTCTGATTGGAGACCAGTGTTTCGAATTTGAAAAACACTACAAAAACGGACTTGACCTGTCAATGGAATGGAAAAAGTTCACAGGTCTTCCATTTGTATTTGCCTGCTGGGCCACTAACAGGGATATTGAAGATTCAGTAATCGTTGAACTTAACTCAGCATTGCAAACCGGAGTTACAAATATTGATAAAGTAGTAAAATACTTCAGTGACCTTGGCCCGATCAGGGGCAATATTCTGTACGATTATCTTACAAAAAACATTGATTTTCAACTTAATGACGAAAAAAGAAAGGTGATCAACCTGTTTTTGTCGTATTTGAATAATTTGAATGCCTGATTTTCTGTTTCCCTGTTTTTTGTTTAACTTTGTAGATAACCTTTTATAAACTTAAACTTAAACTAATTAAAATATGGAAGCCATGGCCAGAACAATCACATTTAATGAGCTGCGAAAAATCAAAGACCAGTTACCCTCCGGTAGTATGCGGAGGATTGCAGAGCAGTTGAATATGGAGGAAGAGACAGTACGTAACTATTTCGGAGGGAGAAATTTTGATAAGGGACAGAGCATAGGTATCCATTTTGAACAGGGGCCGGGAGGCGGCATAGTGACTTTTGATGATACAACTATACTTGATCTGGCACAGGATATGATTAAAAAATAATCCATTCCGGATGCCTGTTCAAAAGCAAAAGGCTGAGTCTTTTGCTTTTTTTATTTTCTCCGGAACAATAAACCAGATAAAAACAGAGCACAGTCGGCAATTTAGTTTAAAATATGGCGGATAAACTTCACCCGGAAATTACAGGTATTGAAAAACAGCTCAAACAGCATCTTGAGGAGTTCTTCCTGAGTGTTTATCCTGAGGATCATCTCGAGTCTCATGGAATTGAACATCATCGCCGGGTCTGGTCGTATGCCTGTGACCTGATAGCGATGAAAGCTGATCCTGAACTATTCACAGCTTCCTTTCTGAAAAACTTAATTATTGCATGTTATCTTCACGATATCGGCATGGCAGATGATCATGGATTTAATCACGGACTCACAGGAAGAAGAAAATGCTCAGAATTCCTCAGCAGCAGGAACCTTGACTCACAGGATTTCACCTCAGGAATGGAAGCAATTGAATATCATGACAATAAGGATTACAATAAGCAGCATTCCGGAAATAAAGTGCTTCATATCCTATCCCTCGCAGACGACCTGGATGCTTACGGTTATACGGGAATTTACAGGTACACTGACATTTACCTCAGAAGAAATATAGGCTTTGCTGATCTTGGGAAACTCGTAAGGAAAAATGCAGGCGGACGATATGCAAGGTTCATGAGTGAGACTGACCTTCCTGCTGATTACAAATTAATTCAGGAAACAAGGTACAGGATACTTGATGATTTTTTTGCCGGGTATGAAAAGGAAGTGAGCAGTTATATGTTTGCAGGAAATGAACCCACTGGCTATTGCGGAGTTGTTCAGACAGTTCTGTTTTCAATAAAGAGCCGGGAAAATGTAAAATTCCTGAACATCCTGCACAAATATTCGAATGACGTTTCAATAAGCTGGTATCTAAAAGGTTATCTATCTGAAATAAAAGACTGACTGTCCCGGTCAGAGAATCAATGGTGCCTTAATAAGGATAATTGCATACTCCCTTATAGGCATAAATACTAAGAAGTTTCAAGCATTATTGCGATTGATGTTAAAAGTTTCTCCGGATACTTTTGCATTGTTATTTAAAACAGACCTATATGCTTGATGTATTGATCAATCAAAAAGAGACTTCGACGAACACAGAAGGTGTCAAAAAGATCAGTGACAGGGCTGATAAACCTGTTAAGAGCATAATGAAAGCCGTTTCATGGAGAATTGTTGGAACTATCGATACAATTGTAATCAGCTATCTGATTACAGGAAAACTCACAATGGCTGTCTCAATAGGCGGAGTGGAAGTGTTTACAAAAATTGTGCTCTACTACCTTCATGAAAGAGTCTGGGCACATATACATAAAATAAATTTTAAATTCTGGAAAAGAAATAACAGAGAGGCTTATGAAGTTAAAGGAGTTGAGAGAACAGCTTACAGGCAGGTCAGTTGAGGATAGTCTTTCAGAACTTGTAAAACAATTTCCATCCCAGGTTATTTTTACAACAAGTTTCGGCATTGAAGATCAGGTTTTAACTCATAAAATATTTAGTAATAATCTGGATATTAAGGTAGTAACACTTGATACAGGCAGACTGTTCCCTGAAACCTATGAGGTTTTTTCCCAGACAGTCATAAAATATAAAAAAACTATTCATACTTATTTTCCTGATTATCTTTCAGTTGAGAAACTTGTCACTGAAAAGGGTCCATTCAGCTTTTTCGAATCGGTTGAAGACAGAAAAGAGTGCTGCAGGATAAGAAAAGTTGTCCCGCTAAACCGTGCCCTGTTCGGCATGAAAGTATGGATTTCCGGCATCAGGGCTGATCAGTCCGACAACAGAAGCAATATGGAATCGCTTGAATATGACGAAGATAAAAAGCTTTTCAAATACTATCCAATCTTCTCCTGGACCTACCAGGATGTAAAGAATTATGTAAAGGAAAACAGTATCCCTTATAATTCATTACACGACAAAGGCTTTGTAAGTATTGGTTGCGAACCTTGCACAAGGGCTATTGAACCGGGTGAAGACTTCAGAGCCGGCCGCTGGTGGTGGGAAAAAGACGGTGCTAAGGAATGCGGGTGTCATGTAAAATAGAGGCGGAAGGCGAAAGGCTAAAGGCGAAGGGTAACCTGAAGGACTGTCACCTGTATACAATAACTTTTCAAAAGATAAACCAATCTGATTTATGACTAATCCGTTACATATTAACGACGAACACCTGAAGGAACTTGAGAGTGAAGCCATTTTTGTTATGAGAGAAGTTGCAGCCCAGTTTGAAAACAAAGCTCTTCTTTTCTCGGGAGGCAAGGATTCAATAGTACTTGTTTACCTGGCGCGAAAGGCATTCTGGCCAGCAAAAATTCCCTTCACCCTCCTGCACATTGACACCGGGCACAATTTTGAAGAAACTCTGAAATTCAGGGATGATCTTGCCAGGGAGTTTGGCTGTGACCTTGTAGTGGCAAAGGTTCAGGACTCAATTGATAAAGGCAGGGTTGTTGAAGAACAGGGAATAAATGCAAGCAGGAACAAGGCTCAGTCGGTAACGTTGCTTGATGCTATTGAAGAATACAGGTTTGATGTTGCGATTGGCGGCGGAAGACGTGATGAAGAAAAGGCAAGGGCAAAAGAAAGATTTTTTTCACACAGGAATGAATTTGGTCAGTGGGATCCTAAAAACCAGAGACCCGAACTCTGGAATATCTTCAACGGAAGGAAAAACATGGGTGAACATTTCAGGGTATTCCCTATCAGCAACTGGACAGAACTTGACGTCTGGCAATATATCCTTCACGAGAACATAAAGCTGCCCGAATTATATTATACCCATAAAAGGAAGATTTTCAGCCGTAATGGCACCTACCTGGCCTGGGCTCCCTTCATGCAGCTGAAACCTACTGAAAAAATCTTCGAAGCCGATGTGAGGTGCAGAACTATAGGTGATATAACATGCACGGGAGTCACTCTCTCAAAAGCAGAGACACTTGAGGAGATAATTACTGAAATAGCTGCCACACGAGTCACTGAACGAGGCGGAAGGTACGATGATAAAAGATCCGAAGCCGCAATGGAGGACAGGAAGAAGGAAGGGTATTTTTAAAGGCAGAAGGCAGAAGGCGAAAGGTGAAAGGCTCTTTGACTCCCCTCCCTGAAGGGGCTGGGGGTGGGTGAGTAAGGGATTTGAGATGTGAGACTTGAGGAAAATTAGAATTACAGAATTACCAGATATACAATATGTTGATTGATCCGAAGGAAAAAAGCAAGAGCTTATTGAGATTTACTACCGCAGGTAGTGTTGATGACGGAAAGAGCACGTTGATAGGGCGTCTGCTCTATGACAGCAAATCGATATTTGAAGATCAGATGGACCACATTGTGCAGTCAGGCAAAAGACTGGGAAGAGAGGATCTTGACCTCTCTCTTCTAACTGACGGGCTAAGGGCAGAAAGGGAACAGGGTATAACAATTGATGTTGCATACAGGTATTTTGCAACCCCTGCAAGAAAGTTCATAATTGCAGATACTCCGGGACATATACAGTATACCAGGAATATGGTTACAGGCGCAAGTACTGCCGACCTTGCCGTTATACTGATTGACTCAAGGAAGGGTGTGCTTGAACAGACCATAAGACACTCATTCATTGCCTCTCTCCTTGACATCAGGCACATAGTATTCTGTATCAACAAAATGGATCTTACAAACTGGTCAGAACAGGAATTCAACAGGATAGTTTCAGATCTTGAGATACTGAGAAACAAACTTGGCATCCCTGATGCAAGGTATATTCCAATAAGCGCAAAACTTGGGGATAACGTTGTAGAATCCTCAGCAAATATGCCCTGGTACAAGGGAAAAACCTTCCTTAAGCTGATTGAAACAATAGAAATAGAAAAAAATAAGGATCCTGAAAATAAAAGATTTCCTGTGCAGACGATCATAAGGCCGCATATTGACGAATACCATGACTACAGGGGTTATGCAGGCAGGATTGCCGGAGGCATATTCAGGCCGGGCGATGAGGTCATGGCCCTTCCGTCAATGCTGAAATCAAGGATCAAGAGCATTGATATGTTCGGTAAAACACTTTCTGAAAGCATTACAGGAGACTCAGTTGCCATCTCACTTGAAGATCAGATAGATATCAGCAGAGGAGACATGCTTGTGGCTCCGGATGATCTTCCGAACATCGGACAAGATATAAATTTGATGGTTTGCTGGTTCAATGAACAGGCGCTCCGGGAAGGCGGAAGGTATCTGATCAGGATGAACAGCAATGAAGCCGGATGTATTGTTAAAAAAGTGAATTACCGTCTGAATATCAACACACTGGAAAAAGACACTGAGAATGCTGTTGTGCAGATGAATGACATCGCCAGCATAACTATAAAAACCTCAAAACCTGTATTCTACGATTCCTATAAGAAAAACAATATCACCGGCAGCATGATCCTGGTTGATGAAGGCACTAATGAAACTGTCGGCGCCGGAATGGTGATATAGTCTTGCTTTGTCAGCCATAGCTTTAGCGAAGGCTGGCGGTCGTGCGGTCGTTAAGCCAACCATTTTTAACGTCGGATAACAGAAAATTTTTTCCGTACAGATAAACGAACATTTCTTGTCTTAATTATGTTTAATTTTATATTGAACATAATTCTGTAACTCATGAAATTTGAAACAAAGGCAATCTGGGTCGGACAGGAAGCTGACAAGGCCACCGGAGCAACAATTGTGCCCATCTATCAGACTTCCACGTTTACTCAGGAAGAGGTTAATAAACATAAGGGTTATGAATATTCCAGAGTTGGAAATCCGACGAGAACAGCGCTCGATGCCTGTCTGGCCTCACTTGAAGAAGGAAAGTATGGACTATCATTTTCATCAGGACTTGCAGCAGAACACGCTGTATTATCGATCCTTCGCCCTGACGATCATGTAATAGTACCCGAAGACATGTATGGTGGCACCTTTCGCCTTATTAAACAACTACTTGAACCATTAAACATAAGGTTCACATTTACTGATTTCACTGACCTCAAGGCGATTGAAAGCTCATTCACGCCAAAAACCCGGATGGTCTGGATTGAAACACCGACAAATCCCACATTAAAGATCTTCGATATAAGCAAAATTTCAGCTCTGAGCAGGAAGAACAAAGCCCTGTCAGTTGTCGACAACACTTTTGCATCACCATACTTCCAGAAACCCCTGTTACTTGGCGCTGACGTTGTGGTTCACAGTACAACAAAGTACATCAACGGCCATTCAGATGTAATTGGCGGTGCAGTAATTTTAAATGATGAGGAGCTTTATAAGAAGATACACCTCATACAAAAATCCGTAGGAGCTGTTCCATCACCCTTCGACTCATGGCTCACCCTGAGGGGAGTGAAAACCCTGGCAGTAAGAATGAGACAACACGAAGCAAACGCTCAGCTTGTGGCAGAATTCATTAAGGACCTGCCAAAGGTGGAAGAAGTATTTTATCCCGGACTCAGGACTCATCCCGGCCATGATATAGCAAAGTCGCAGATGTCGGGCTTCGGAGGAATAGTGTCATTTAAGATTAAAGGAGGACTCAATGAAGCCAATGCCTTTTTCAGAAAGCTTAAAATATTCCAGTTGGCGGATAGCCTTGGAGGAGTTGAATCCCTCGCGAATTACTCTGCAATTATGACACATGAAGCCTTCCCTGCAGAACTAAGAAAAAAAATAGGTGTTACTGAAAATCTTATAAGACTGTCAATAGGACTTGAACATATTGATGATCTCAGGGATGATTTGCAAAACGCTTTAAGCTGAAAACCAATGATAATTCCAGACAAAAAGATTACAGAGAGCGCTGTCAAAAAGATTTTCAGGCTAATGTTTCCTCATAATGAGAAACTCATAAGCCTCGAAGCTTGTTTCAAGGAAGCCTCTCTGGATCAAATCCTTAATAATGTTCTGCAATATTATGACGGAGACCGTGAAAAGATAAAAAGGGAATTCACCGATGCTCTGATATCTGTAAAAAGCCTTCTTCTTCGTGATGCGCAATTCATTCTTGATTCTGATCCTGCAGCTAAAGAGATTGAGGAGGTTATAGCGATTTACCCTGGTTTTTTTGCAATATTCTGTTACAGGATAGCCCATATCCTCCATGGAATGGGCATTCCTATAATACCAAGGATGATAACCGAGTATGCCCATGTAAAGACAGGTATAGACATTCACCCCGGAGCCAGGATAGGCATTCCGTTTTCAATAGACCATGGTACAGGGATAGTGATAGGAGAAACAACTATTATCGGGAATAATGTAAAAATGTACCAGGGAGTAACACTTGGCGCCCTGAGCGTCGATAAGGGCAAGGCCACCGTAAAACGGCATCCTACAATTGAGGATAATGTAATTCTGTACGCAGGTTCAACTATCCTTGGAGGAAATACAGTGGTTGGAAGAAACTGCATAATCGGAGGAAATGTCTGGCTTACAGAAAGTGTTGCCCCATACACTGTTGTATATCATAAAAGTGAAATAATTGTCAGAACCCAGTCAGATTTCAGCGAGCCGATTAATTGGGTGATCTGAATTATTCTGAACATTTCCGCAATAAACCGGTTATAATAAGAAATAGTCATAACATCATAAGATATCCGAATGAAAGTCAACTCAATAATCGAAACAATAGGCAGTACGCCTCATCTGAGGATAAACAGGCTTTTCGGCAAGGATCATGAAGTATGGATAAAGCTTGAAAAGTCAAATCCAGGTTCAAGCATAAAGGACCGTATTGCACTGGGCATGGTGCAGGATGCCGAGAATAAAGGCATTCTTAAACAGGGAAGTGTGATAATTGAACCCACATCAGGCAATACCGGCATAGGGCTTGCCATGGTAGCGGCTGTAAAGGGTTACAGGCTTATCCTTGTGATGCCGGAATCAATGTCAGTGGAACGCAGAAAAATAATGAGCGCATACGGTGCTGAATTTGTGCTTACTCCAAGAGAGAAAGGCATGAAGGGAGCCATAGAAAAAGCACGGGAACTGGTAAGTGACATAAAGGATTCATGGATGCCAATGCAGTTTGACAATCCTGCCAATACAGAAGTACACAGGAAAACAACAGCTGCCGAAATCATCAGTGATTTCCCCCAGGGCCTTGATTATCTCATAACAGGAGTTGGAACAGGAGGTCATATTACCGGTGTTGCAGAGGTTCTTAAAAAGCAATTTAAGGGATTGAAAGTATTTGCAGTGGAACCTGAATTATCCCCGGTATTAAGCGGTGGCGCACCGGGACCGCATCCCCTGCAGGGAATAGGCGCCGGATTCATTCCTACAATAATGAATACAACAATACTTGACGGTATCATTAAAGTATCAAAGGATGAAGCATTTTCTTTTGCTCAAAGGGCAGCAAAGGAAGAAGGTCTGTTTGCAGGAATCTCAACCGGAGCATCACTTGCAGCAGTAAACATAAAGCTTCCGGAAATTCCAAAGGGCTCCAAAATACTGACTTTCAATTACGATACAGGTGAAAGGTACCTGTCTGTTGAAGGTTTGTACTGAGAAATTACTCTTCGAACAGGTGAAGCTGCATATCAGCATTGTCTTCTGTAATAAGATTTGAAACTGTAACACCCATAAGTCTTATCCTCTCCCCTTCCAGATCGAGAGATCGGCGGATTGCAGTTACTTCCCTGTGAAGGCAATCAAAATCAGATACATAATTATGCAGGGTTCTGCTTCTTGTAATCTGTCTGAAATTAGAAAATTTAATCTTCAGGGTAATTGTCCTGCCAGTAGTTTCAGCATGTTCAAGCCTTTCAAAAAGCTCCTTTTCAAGTTTGTATAGCTCGGCTATAATTTCAAATCGTGTTGTAAGATCCTTATCATAAGTAAGTTCGGTTCCAACAGACTTTCTTTCCTGTTCAGGTTCAACAGGCCGGTCATCAATCCCCCTTGCAATGTCGAAGAAAAACTCCCCGGCTTTTCCAAAGTTCCGGACCAGTGATTCAATATCCCATTGCCGGAGATCGTAACCGTTATGTATTCCAAGTTTGTGCATTTTAAGAGCAGTCACTTTCCCGATGCCATAAAATCGTTCAACAGCAAGCTTGTCTATAAATCCCTGTGCTTCAGATGGTTTAATCACAAACAAACCATCTGGCTTATTAATATCCGATGCCATTTTAGCCAGGAATTTGTTGTATGAAACACCTGCTGATGCCGTCAGCTGTGTTTTCTTTCTGATGTCCTTTCTTATCCGCTCTGCAATTATTGTCCCGGACACAAGGCCCTTCCGGTCATTTGTAACATCCATAAAGGCCTCATCAATTGACAAAGGCTCAATCAGATCAGTATAATCCCTGAATATTTCAAGAACAATTGATGATATTTCGTTATAGCGTTCAAAGTGATGTTTTACAAAGATCAGGTCTGGACAAAGCCTCTTTGCAATAACCGACGACATGGCAGACCGCACACCGTATTTCCGCGCCTCATAGCTTGCTGCAGCAACTACCGACCTGTCGCCGCTCCCTCCCACTGCAACGGGCTTCCCTCGCAGTTCAGGATTATCGAGCTGCTCCACTGATGCAAAGAATGCATCCATATCTATGTGGATTATTTTTCTCATCAAGAAGTGCCTAGAGTGCCTAGAGTTCGGAGTGCCTAGAGTTAGGAAAGACCTGACTTTTCTGCAGAATAAACAAACCAGGATTAATTAATAAGTTTTTTACCAACAGATGTAAAGATCGCAAGTAATTGGATTGATTCATCCAATAATGATTCAATTTTATCCTTTTCAAGCCATTGCATATCATTAATTATATCTAACCAGTAACAAGTCTCGCTTGATTCACTTTCACAGATCGAAATCTTATTTTGGAAATCAGGTTTACTCCTTGATCTGTTTGCTTCACGATAATTCGCACCGATACTAGTCCCTGATTTTGTGATTTGATTTCTGACAACTTTACCTTCTATTGTCGATGGCAAAGTCGCAGACAGCTTAATGATTCTTATTGCGAACCTTTTGGTACGCAATTCAAGCTCCTTACTGAAATCCTTGTTTTCCATAACTTAACTATTTTCACTTTTAGCACATATAAATTTACTAATACCATCCACTCCAAACTCTAGGCACTCTAGCTCACTTTAGGCACTTTAGGCACTCTAGACACTTTAGGCACTTCTCATGCAAAACTACAAAGAAAATCATGTTATCTTTACCGGTTTGAGTTAGCGGTGAGGTTTTACAAATGAAGGAAAGAAAAAATTAATATGCAGGCTGACAAACAATCTTTTTCACTTGTACTGTGCAGCCACAGGCTCTGGGGTACTGTTCTGTTACCATATATCATTGAACCTGAACCAAACAAAAAGTACTACCGGCTTACTGAATGCCTGTCACCATTTCCGGGAAATGACACGCTAAATACACTTGAAGCCGAGGAAAGAGAGGCAATAAATATTATAAATGAGTACAGCGACAGGCAACTTTTCAACCTGTTCTCCAAAGACAAATCAGTAAAGGATTTCCTTGTTAAAATAAGCAGGGAGAAAATTGATCAATTCATAAGGCCCTATATTGAAAGAAGGTTGTACAGATGCCTGTCCCTGGCCCGCGATGAAGGAATTTCTGTTTATTACCAGAGGTCAAAGACATCAACGCTTCACAGGGAGGATATTCTCAGTATCTTTCCGGGTACGGCAGTGCCATCGTTCAGGTTTGTAAGAAATGAGGATGAAAGCACATATAATCTCGGACTTGATGCGGGAGGAAGCAGGGTAAATCTCAGGCAGAGCCCCTCAGAGATAATCTGTAACTATCCCTGCCTGATAAGGGAGGGCCACAGAATCCTTTTTGTGTCTGATATTGAGGGAATTAAGTTAAAACCTTTCCTTACAAAGGATTTTATCAGAATTCCCGGAAATACAACACTCAGGTATTTCTCCACTTTTGTACTTAATGCAATAAACGAGTTTAAGACTGAAGGTGAGGGTTTTACTGTCTGTATGACAGAACCTGAGAAACAAGCTCACCTTGTTCTTGAACCAGGCTTAAATGGATCGCCTGTTCTGACACTAAGCTTCAGGTATGAAGAGACATTTCTGTACAGCAATGATGTCCGCCGGTCAATTACAAGGTTCTCAGATGCCGGTGGAAATTATATTTTTACAAAGTATAACCGTGATCCTGAATGGGAAGATAATTGCAGGAAAAAACTTGGAGACCTTGGTTTCGTATCGGAAGACAATATCACATACCTGCCGGGGATTACAGAAGGTACCGGGGAAGCAGGCAACTATCTGATAATTGAAATAATCAACCAGAGCTATGAAGAACTGATCGATTCAGGCTTTGTTCTTACATCAAGGCTTAAGGAAACATATAATCTTAAACCGGTAAGTATTGAGATCAGCAGCCGGATGATAAACGACTGGTTTGACCTTAAAGCTGTTGTTACAATTGGCGAATGGAAACTGCCGTTCAGTCATTTCAGAAAGAATATTATTTCAGGCATCAGGGAATTTATTCTGCCTGATGGCAGCATTGCGATATTACCGGAAACATGGTTTTCAAAATACAAAGCCATTTTTGAATTTGGAGAAAGCCTTGAAGGCTCAATAAAAGTTCATAAACAGCATTTTGTTCTTCTTGAAGGACATCTTGCCGGTGATAAAAATCCGTATTCAGCAAAGTTATCAAAGCTCCTAGTCCCTGAGCAGTTAAACGAAGTACCAAAACCTGCAGGGCTTAATTGCGATATGCGGCAATACCAGTCAGAAGGTCTCAACTGGCTTTCCTTTCTTCAATCTTCCGGACTTGGCGGATGCCTTGCCGATGACATGGGGCTTGGAAAAACAATACAGACCCTGGCGCTTCTTCAGCATAATAAGGAACAAATAAAAGCTTCTTCAAAAAATAATATTGTGGGACAATTGTCGCTGTTTGGGGACAGTACACAAAAGCTCACATCATTGATCATTGTGCCTGCTTCACTGATCTATAACTGGGAAAATGAGATCCGTAAATTTGTCCCGGGGATGAGTGTATGCAGCCATAAGGGAATACATAGAAAGAAAAATACAAATAGTTTTTCAGGATATGATATTATTATATCCAGTTATCATACTGTAAGACAGGATATTGACTTTTTAAAGCATTTTCATTTTCATTACATAATACTCGATGAAAGTCAGGTTATAAAAAACCCAGGGTCTGTCCTGTACCATACTATGATTATGCTAAGATCTGATTTCAAGATAGTACTTACAGGTACTCCGGTTGAGAACTCCCTTACTGATCTCTGGTCTCAGCTGAATTTTGTCAATCCGGGATTGCTTGGCGACCTGGCTTTTTTCAGACGGGAATTTGCAAGGCCGATTGAGAAAAACAATGATGAAGAAAAGGAAGAAAGTCTCAGGAAAATAATCAAACCATTTATTCTCAGGAGAACTAAGGAGATGGTTGCAGCAGATCTTCCGCCTCTTACTGAACAGACAGTATACTGTGACATGACTGAAGAACAGTTCAGAATTTATGATGAAGAAAAATCTGCAGTCAGGAACAGTATTATCCAGAGCATTGAGAATGACGGAGTTGAAAAATCAGCTTTAGTAGTGTTGCAGGGACTTATGAAATTACGTCAGATTGCAAACCATCCGCTGATGACATCAGAAGACTATAATTCCGGTTCAGGTAAATTCGATACTGTTTTGCAGGACATTGAAAATGTTACATCAGAAGGGCATAAAATACTTATCTTCTCCTCATTCGTTAAGCACCTGAACCTGTATGCAGAAGCACTCAGCAGCAGGGGGATAAAATTTTCGATGCTGACTGGGGCAAGCAGCAACCGTGAAAAGATAGTAAATGCCTTCCAGGATGATCCGGAGAATAAGGTCTTTCTCATTTCGCTCAAAGCAGGAGGCACAGGACTGAACCTGACTGCAGCCGATTATGTTTTCATACTCGATCCATGGTGGAATCCTGCATCGGAAATGCAGGCAATGAACAGGGCCCACAGGATTGGCCAGGACAAAAATGTATTCATTTACAGATACATAACAAGCAATACTATTGAAGAGAAAATAGTAAGGCTTCAGGAGAAGAAATCGAAACTTGCCGATGCCTTTATCTCAACAAACAACCCGTTAAGGGATATTGAGGTAAATGATATTCTAAAGATAATAGGTTAAAAAGACCGGTCTGACAAAAAATAACCGCAAAGGTTTCTGATTCCTTTGCGGTTAATATTCTGCATTATGACAGGCGCTCTGTCATATTTTAATTAGTCTGCTAAAAATGATCCCTCTCAACATAATGAGTATGAAGAAGTTCATGTGACACATGACTGTTTGGTTTGCCAAGGAAGTCTTTATAAATGGCAATAACTTCAGGATTCAGGTGTGATTTACGCAGAACCATGTGTTCATCTTCAGAATATATTGCCTTCATCCTGTTCTTCCTGATAGTCGGGTTTGTCGGTATAGGCTGACCGCCACCCCCAAGACAACCGCCCGGGCAGGCCATTATTTCAACAAAATGATAAGGAGCCTTCCCGTTTTTAACCTGCTTCATTATCTTGTTTGCATTAACAAGGCCGTGAGCAATTGCAACTTTTAGTTCAGCGCCTTCAAGGAATTTCCAGTCTTCAAGGCAGCCCTCAATTTTTACAGTAGCTTCCTTTACACCATCCATTCCGCGCACCGGGGTGATATTCAGGTTATTGAAAGGCACCTCGCGTCCTGTAACTATCTCATAGGCAGTACGTAGCGCAGCTTCCATAACACCACCTGTTGCTCCGAAAATAACACCGGCACCTGTTGAATCACCCATTATTGAGTCGTATTTAGCTTCAGAAAGGTTTCTGAAGTCTATTCCGGCTTGTTTTATCATCACCGCAAGTTCCCTTGTGGTAAGTACAAAATCAACATCCTTGTAGCCGCTGGCTCTCATCTCAGGTCTGTCAGCTTCAAATTTTTTGGCCGTGCAGGGCATTATTGATACCGACACAACCTTTGAGGGATCGATATTCCGTTTCTGGGCATAGAAGGTTTTTGCAAGCGCTCCGAACATCTGCTGAGGAGATTTGCAGGTTGAGAGGTTAGGCAGAAACTCGGGGTATTTATGCTCAATGAATTTTATCCATCCCGGAGAACATGAAGTGAACATGGGAAGAGATATCTTCTTGTCTTTATCAACAAGCGCTTTTTTGAGCCTGGTAAGGAGCTCTGTCCCCTCTTCCATTATTGTGAGGTCTGCTGTGAAATCAGTATCAAGCACTGAATCGAAACCAAGCTGTTTAAGTGCATTGACCATTTTTCCTGTTACTCTTTCACCAGGATCATATCCGAGATCTTCGCCAAGTGCAATCCTTACAGCAGGAGCTGTCTGCACAACAACATGTCTTTCAGGATCATATATTGCATCCCATACCTGGTCGATGTAGGTTTTTTCAACCAGGGCGCCTGTTGGACAACGGTTCACACACTGTCCGCAGTTTGTGCAGACAACATGGCTCATAGGCCTGTTGTGAAATGACGAAATCTTCTGGTTCGCTCCCTTGTTTGCAACAGCAATAGCTGATATGTATTGCAGCTGATCACAAGTTCTCACGCAACGCTGGCAACGTATACATTTGCTGTCATCCTTAATGAATGAAGGGGAAGACCTGTCGATTGTATAATTGTGGTCTTCAACAAGATCGAGAAATATTGTATCGCCAAATGCAAACTCATTGGCAAGGGACTGAAGCTCGCAGTTCTGATTTTTGTAACATTTCGTGCAGTCCGAACGGTGTTCTGAAAGCAGGAGTTCAATAATATGCTTGCGTGCATTCCTGACTTTCAGAGTATTGGTATGAATATCCATTCCTTCAGATGCCGGAGTGGCACATGATGCAACAAGTGTCCTGGCACCAGTCTGTTCAACTACACATACGCGGCAGTTTCCTGCAACACACAAATCCTCGTGATTGCACAGAGTCGGAATGTTTATATTCAGCTTCCTTGCAGCCTGAAGCACTGTAGTGCCCGGATCAACTGATACTTTCTGGTTATTTATAGTCAGATTAATCATAATTCCTTTTTTTAATTGTTAATAGATAATCTCTTCCCTGAAGTTTCCGACAATCGATTTAAATGCATTTCCGACCGACTGACCGAGTCCGCATTTAGCGGCTATCTTCATTGTATCGGCAAGCTTTGTAAGCTCATTCAGGTAAGTTGACTTCACCTCGCCTTTTTTTACCTTTTCAATGCCTTTAAGCAACTGCTGACAACCGACGCGGCATGGTGTACATTGTCCGCATGATTCCTCAGCAAAGAAATCGAGGTAATTATGAAGTACATTATACATCGACCGTGAGCTGTTGAAGAGCTTCATTGATCCGCCTGTAGGAACACCTTCAAAACCAATTATTGTTTCAGCAAATTTCTTCCTGGGAACACAGAAGCCCGATGCACCCCCCACCTGTACTGCTTTAGTATCACCGTCACCGAACTCATTTACAAACTGCTGAACAGTCATACCAAGTTCAAGTTCAAAAATACCCGGAGTAGGAGTATCGCCTGAAACAGAGAATACCTTGGAACCTCTTGAGTCCTTTGTGCCATACTGGCTGAATTTCGCAGGACCATGATTGATAATCATCATTGCAGTTACAAGAGTCTCAACATTATTTATTGATGTTGGCTTGCTGAAAACACCTGCAACAGTTGGGTAAGGCGGTTTATTGCGCGGCTCTCCCCTTTTTCCTTCAATAGACTCAAAAAGAGCGCTTTCCTCACCGCAGATGTAAGCTCCGCTGCCCATCCGGAATTCAATGCTGAAATCGTAGCCTATTTCCCTGATCATTTTATGAAATTCATTAAGCTCAATGAGCAGTTTAGGCAACAGATACCTGTATTCACCTCTCAGGTATACAATTCCGGACTTCGCTCCTATTGCTTTGCCTGCTATAGCCATTCCTCCGTATACTTTGAGTGAAACTCTGTCGAGTATCTCCCTGTCCTTGAATGTTCCGGGTTCACCCTCATCTGCATTGCACACAATATACTTTTCCGGTTCTTTCTCTGCTGCAGTGTATTTCCACTTCAGTCCAGTTGGAAATCCGGCTCCTCCCCTTCCCTTAAGACCGGAATCGAGCATAGCCTGGATAATTTCAGCACTTGTCATTTTATATGCTTTCTCAAGTACCTCTTTCGGAGAGATTTTTTCAAAAATCAGACCGACCTTATTTAAAGCTTTGTTTTCCATCTCTTTCGGGTTTATTTCTGCATGTAATTTTTTATAATTTCAGTAACCTTCTCTGGCGTGAGCTCAGTAAAAGGCATCTCATTAATAAGTATAGCTGGTGCTTTATGACACCATCCTATGCAGTTAGTCTCAAGGAGAGTAAACTGATTATCAGCAGTTGTCTCTCCAACTTTTATTCTGAGAATGTCTTCAATTGTATGTACAATATCTCCCTTTCCCTTCATTGAACATGTTATTGTTTTGCAAACCCTTATTACATATTTCCCCCTGGCCTGGGTATCGAGAAACGTGTAAAATGATGCTGTTCCGTAAACCTCAGCTGCTGAGACATCTAGTTCCTTCGCAACTTCCACCATAGCCTCATCGGTCAGGTAATTGTGTTTCAATACAATATCCTGAAGAATTGGCATCAGGCTCTCCCGAGTGTTGCCGTGTTTAGCGGACAATTCCTTGACAAGATTTCCTACCTGGTACATTTCTTCCTTTTTTTAATAGATTAATGAAAAATAATTTAATTGAAGTTAGTTTAATAATTCTGCTGTTAATTTAATAACAATACTTTCATAAAAAAGAGAAATCTCTCATTCTTTGTAATTTAGAATTAGACTAAAGAAGGATAGTTAGTAAAAAAAGGGGGTGCTTTCAGCCGAATAAATTTACAATATGTCAGGGAACAGGAAGCTGATTTCACAAGTCCTGCCCCATTTCTTATATTTGCGGATATTATTATTCACAATGGACTTTCAGAAACAATTGAGGGATTTGACTCCGGAGAATGATTTCTTTGCAGGGATTGACTCTGACGGCTGCGTTTTTGATACAATGGAGGTAAAACAGAAAGAGTTCTTCATACCGCTGGCGCTCAGGCATTTTAATCTGTTCCAGGTATCTAAGGCAGTAAGGGAGACCTGGGAGTTTGTAAACCTTTATTCAGTGAACAGGGGTAATAACAGGTTCATTGCCCTTCTGAAAGTCGTTGATCTGCTTAGTGAAAGACAGGATATCATTGAAAGCGGAGTTAAACTTCCTGACCTCACAAGACTGAGGGAATGGACAAAAACAGAAAGTAAACTTGGCAATTCAACACTACGGAAATATTTTGAAGCTACCGGCTACAAATCACTTGAACCCATATTAAAATGGAGTGAAGCCCTTAACAGGGAAATTAGTGAATGGCTGCACAAGGTATCACCTTTCATGTATGTCAGGGAGACAATTGACAGCTTATCGTCTTTTGCCGATATACTTGTTGTATCCCAGACTCCACTGGAAGCACTTGAACATGAATGGCATACAAACGACATCAGGAAATATGCAAGAATGATAGCAGCACAGGAACACGGGACAAAAACAGAACATATTGCCCTTGCAGCAAAGCAAAAATACCCTGACGACAAAATACTCATGATAGGCGATGCAATAGGGGATCTTGATGCTGCCAGAAAGAATGGAGTGCTATTCTTCCCTGTCATACCTGGGATGGAGAACGAATCGTGGCATCAGCTTATGAATGTGGGAATTGAAAAGTTCAGAAAGGGAACTTTCAGGGGAACTTATGAAAATTCGCTTATTGACAGCTTTCTTAAAGCATTGCCTGAAAATCCTTCATGGAAATCAATAAAATGATTACTTTCCATAAAGCTCCTTCCGGTTTTTTTGTTAATTTTATACAGAGAGAAGCGGTTAAATTCAAAAAAAGGAGGTATTTATGGCTATTGACTATTTATGCAAGGTTTGCAGGGGTCACCTGCTTGTAAAAAATTCAATCGTACTTGCCACTGCCAAGAAGAACCATTCGCAGAGAGGCCTTGTTTTTCTTAATCCTGAACTGGGCAACTACACAACAACCACCCATCCTTCATTTAAGATAAAGGAAGGAGAACAGTATATTTACACATGCCCCATCTGCCATTCACAGCTCAACAGTGCAAAATACAAGCACCTTGTCAGAATAATTATGATTGATGAAAGCGGAAAGGAATTTGATATTTACTTTTCAGGTATTGCCGGAGAAAAATGCACCTTCAAGATAAGGGGTAATAAACTTGAAGATAGAAAGGGGCCGGATGTTCAGATCTACAATAAGTACTTTGACATTCCCGAGGAAGACAGGAAATATCTGTAAACCCTTTTCAGTGTACCCTGCATCATTCGCTGTGCATCGTGTGCCATGCGCTGTGTATCAATCTCTATTCAACAGGCACTATTATCTCAACACGGGTGCCACAGGCCTGGCCGGAATCATCGTAAAGGTCTGTTATTGAGTAATATATTGATCTTTTATTAAGCTGATTAAGTATATCATAGAATTCACCTGTCAGTTTAAGGCCTTTACCGGTTGAAAGCTTATTACCTGCTGCCTTTTCCCTGCCTATCCCATTGTCCTCAATAACAATTTTAAGATAGTCGTCTTCCCTGCTTATTAATATCCTGAGCATGCCATTCTGATCACCCGGAACAATTCCATGCTTAATTGCATTTTCAGCAAAAGTATGAAGAACCAGTTTGGGAACTTTTTCATTACCAGTGACTCCCGGCCCCATATCGACTGAATAACTTAGCTTATTTCCAAACCTCAGTCTCTCAAGCTCCAGGTAGGTATTCAGGAACTCAATCTCCTCATTAAGAGTTCGATATATCTTATCAGCGTCGTTGAGCATTACCCTCAGCAATCTTGTAAACTTGTTAAGGTGATCATACGCTTCCTGTCTTTCTTCAAGGTATATCAATGAAGCTATTGAATTAAGCGCATTGAAAGTAAAGTGAGGGTCAAGCTGTGATTTTATTCCCTGTAACTGAAGAGTAAGCAATCGTTGCTTCAGCTTCTCCCTTTGCTCCACCTGTGAAACAGTGATCCTCTTAATCAAATAGATAAATAATACCATCAACAAGTAAATGCCGGGATGAGCAATAAATTTTGTATAGTAATTCCTGTTTACCTGAAGTTCAAGAATATTCGCGGATTCAATATTAGTCAGAAGAAATCTGTCAGGCTTTCCGGGTTCCGTGGCGCGGGAAATCCTGTGTCTCAATAATGAGCTGTTTAAATCGGATTCGGCGATCTTATTCAAATCAGAATTATATACACTTATCCGCTTTAGCTTATCAGAATAGAACAGATATTCCTTCTTTCCGTCATTGTCTAAATCTTCAGAAAGACAATGGTAAAAATGATCAAATGGGGCTTCTTCCCTGTTTACAATTTCAAGATTGCTATTTAATTCAAGCAGTTCTTTCTCGAAAACGAAAATTCTGTCAGAAGGTTCCGACTTCTCTGAAAAACAGAGGACATACCCATAGAGTCCAAGGTCAGAATACTTTTTCTCCCTTATCTTTTCTCCTTTCACAGACAGAAGCATAATTCCGGGTTCATGCACAGTTGAATCGGCAGAAGAAGTATTGTACGAAACAACATAGCCCTTAGAACCTTTACTGCTGTAGGGAAGAGTTTCCATTCCGTTTGTAATTCCTTTGTATCCCATGGGCGGAAACTCGAATTCAAGGTTTTCATTAAACACCATTACCCATGAACTCCAGTCGCTGTAGGGAGAAGGTATATTGTAATTACCTGCAGCATGAGAAGTGCCGAATATTTCAGGTTTTTCATCACCATCGGCATCGCAGAAAACCGGGAACTGAAAAATTGTACCTGTAAACTGGCTCTGTATCAGCTTTTTGTTTATAAAATCAAAGCAGTAAATATATCGTGGTTCAAGTCCAAAACCTGTCTGAATAACAAAATACAGATCCTGAAATCCATCCTTGTTACGGTCGTAAAAGCCTGCAGGTCCGACATTTGAGGTGATTGTGCCGTTCAGCATGCAGATGCGTGTTACAAACATCCTGTTGAACTTCAGTCCACCTGCATCAAAGAATTCATTTGCATTCAGAAAAAGAGAATCATTCTTTACTGAAAAAACATATATCTCACTGTATTTGTCGTTATCATAATTAGCAAAGAAAATTTCAGAAATACCAGGTATGAAATCTTCCTCAATGTTCCACTGGTCATAAATCCTGATATCATTATTCAGAACGGCAACAAAAGAGTGGGGCAATCCTTTTCCGGAATTCATCAGTTCAGTTATGCCATCAGAATTCAGATCATGAAAAACATAATTTGCAGATCCTTTTGTAATGTCCTCAACTTTAAGCGTATACTTTGTTGCAAGAGAAGGAAGCAAAAGAATAATTAAGATAGACGGAATAACAGACAGCAACCATGGTGAACTAAACAGTCCCCTGAGACGATTTTCAGTATTCATCTGTTAAATCATTTCCAGATCCTTAAGATGCAGTTTAGGGATATTAACTGAAACAACATCTCCCTGGTTTGCAAGTGTAACAGTGCAATGTTTCCTGTCGAGAAGAGTGATATGCTCAATATTCAGTATTAACGACCGTCCAAGTCTGATGAAAGTATGCAAAGGAAGCATTTCCCTTATCCTGCCTATGTTCATTGAACAAAGGACTTCCTTACCTCCGGAATAAATATTTGTATAATTGCCATCGGCTTTGCAATAAAGGATATTTGCAGGATTAATAAACATTGTACCGGTTCGCGTTGTCACCTTTATCCTCTTTACTTTATCCGGAACAGATTTCTGGAATTGAGCAGATTGCTGATCAGAAGAAGGATGCTTCACAGCTAGATATTTCTGAACACATTGCCTGAGCTCTTTTCTGTTTACGGGTTTAAGAAGATAATCAAATGCCTGATATTTAATTGCTTTCAGTGCATATTGTTCGTAAGCTGTTACAAAAACAACTCCTGGACTTCCGTTTCTGTTTGCCAGTTCCTTCAGAAAATCAAAGCCGTCTTTACCCGGCATTCTAATATCGAGAAAGATCATATCCGGCTCGAAGTCCTTTAATTCTTTAGTTGCTGAGGCAGCTGAACTTGCTAACTTCAGATCGCAAAAAAAATGTGTTTCATCAAGGAGTTTTTTCAACAACTGGCGTGCACCTTCCTCATCGTCTACTATAAGTGCCTTAAGTTTTGATTCCATAAGACCTTCTGACTATCTTCGTAATGTTTAAATATACAAAAAGTTATGTTATTCTGTTAACAGGAGTTGAATTTTATCAGGTAATAATCATATTTTTGCACACATTAATCCTTTAGCAGTAAAATATGAAAACTGATATAAACAAAAAAGCAGCAGACAATATCCGTATCCTTTCAATGGCTATGGTTGAAAAAGCAAAATCGGGCCATCCCGGAGGAGCAATGGGCGGAGCTGATTTCGTACATATACTTTTTTCTGAATTCCTGAATTTCGATCCGGTAGATCCTGCATGGATAAACCGTGACAGGTTCTTTCTCGACCCCGGACACATGTCGCCAATGTTGTATTCAATACTCACACTTACCGGCAATTTCTCTCCGGAGGACCTTAAATCATTCCGTCAGTGGGGCAGCAATACCCCTGGACATCCGGAACTTGATATTATGAAGGGTATTGAAAACACTTCAGGACCTCTCGGACAGGGACATACAATGGCTGTCGGAGCAGCGATTGCCGAAAGATTCCTTGCAGCCAGGTTTGGGGAACTGTTTACACACAAAACCTATGCTTTCATTTCCGACGGAGGCGTGCAGGAGGAGATCTCTCAGGGAGCAGGAAGAATTGCAGGACACCTGGGCCTCAGCAACCTGATAATGTTCTATGATTCAAATGATATTCAGCTTTCCACCGAAACAAAGTCAGTAACAACGGAAGATACTGCCTTAAAATACACTGCCTGGGGCTGGAGAGTAATCACAATTGACGGTAATGATCATGACCAGATAAGGAAAGCACTGAAGGAAGCCGGACAGGAGAAGGAAAAGCCTGTGCTCATAATCGGTAAGACCATAATGGGAAAAGGTTTGCTTGACAAGGACGGAAACAGCTTTGAAAGGAAAACATCCACACATGGAATGCCTGTTGGCGAAGCCGGTGGCTCTTTTGAGAAATCGATACAGAACCTTGGTGGCAATGTAAGCGATCCTTTCATGATCTTTGATGATGTAAAAGAGCTTTACAGTGATATTCTCGGAAAAAAGGCCTCTAAGGCAGCCGAATGGAAGAACAGGAAAAAGGAATGGGCAGCACAGCACCCTGAGCTGGATAAAAAACTTTCTGCCTTTTATTCCGGATCACTTCCGGAAATTGATTACAGAGCCATACAGCAGAAGGAAGGTTCTGCCACAAGGGCGGCTTCAGCTGCAATTCTTGGCATCTATGCTTCAAAGGTTGAGAACATGATAGTAGCCTCCGCAGACCTTGCAAACTCTGACAAAACAGATGGTTTTCTGAAGAATACACATCCCTTTACAAAAGGTGACTTCACTGGAGCTTTCCTGCATGCCGGTGTATCGGAACTTACTATGGCATCGATAATGAACGGACTGGCGCTTCATGGCGGAGTGATAGCAGCCTGTGGCACTTTCTTTGTCTTCTCTGACTATATGAAACCAGCCGTGCGCCTTGCATGCCTTATGAGGCTGCCTGTGAAATATATCTGGACACATGACGCTTTCCGTGTTGGAGAGGATGGACCGACACACCAGCCTGTTGAACAGGAAGCCCAGATAAGGCTTATGGAACACCTGAAAAACCATCACGGAGAAAACAGCATGCTTGTATTAAGGCCTGCAGATGGCACTGAGACAACGGTGGCCTGGAAAATGGCCCTTGAGAATAAAGCCACTCCAACCGCACTTATCCTTTCAAGGCAGAATATAAAAGATCTTCCGGCCCTGTCGGGAAACAGGTTCGATGAGGCCCTGAAATCTGTTAACGGGGCATATACTGTGCTGGAGTGCGAAGGAAAGCCCGATATTGTTCTTGTTGCCAGCGGATCGGAAGTATCAACACTGATTGAAGGTGCTCAGTTACTGCAGAAGGACAAAATTAAGGTCAGGGTGGTTTCGGCTCCATCTGAAGGCCTTTTCAGAAACAAGGATAATAAATACAGGGAATCAATAATACCATCAGATTCACCGGTATTCGGTCTTACAGCAGGATTGTCTGTAACCCTTCAGGGGCTTGTTGGTCCGAAAGGTATTGTATGGGGAATGAACAGCTTTGGCTATTCTGCACCATATAAGACTCTTGACGAGAAGTTCGGTTTTACAGCTGTAAATGTTTATAATCAGGTTATTGCATTTCTTAAGTAGTAAAAATGATTTTCTTTTATACATTTGCGGCAAAATTTTCTGAATGCAATATGATATAAAACCCGGTGTAAGGGGATTGATTTTTGATCTTGACGGTACACTTGCTGATACGATGCCTTATCACTTCGAAGGATGGAAACAGGCATGCAGTAAGTATGGGGCAAGCATCGATCCTGCCTTTCTGAGAAAACATACCGGAAGTCCCGGCTGGATAATAGCCGGAGAAATTTTGAAGGAAAACAACCTTGACGGGGATGTTACAGTGGAGGAGATTATTGAGGAAAAACTCAAAGTATTCTATGAACAGCAACAATATGTAAAACCAATCAAGCCTGTTGCTGATATCGCAAAAAAATACTACGGAATACTGCCTATGTCAGTGGGAACCGGAGGACACAGGCTTGCAGTTGAACGAACACTTGAAGTCACCGGCCTCAGAAAATATTTTGACATTATTGTTACAGCCAATGATGTGAAAAATTTCAAACCTCACCCTGAAACTTTTCTGAAATGTGCTGAGCTGATGAAAGTTGATCCGCAGCATGTTGAGGTTTTTGAAGACGGTGAACTTGGCATCATAGCTGCGAAAGAAGCAGGAATGAAAATAACTGATGTCCGCTCATGGTATGATTCCAACTGGTAGAATCAAACTCCTGTGATCTGAGCAAGAGCTTCAACCCATTTGTCATCATAGTTAAGGCTTTCAACCATATCGAGCCGTTCTCCACCGATGGCGCTGAATTCTTGCCTGTACTCCTCTCCTATCTCATGTAATGTCTCAAGACAATCAGCTGCAAATGAAGGAGATACAACAAGCACTTTCCTTTTCCCCTGAATGACAAGATCTTTAAGTAAAGAATCAGTAAATGGAGAGAGCCAGTTTGATGCAAATCTCGACTGATACGAAGTTGAATAGGTTCCCGGTTTAAGATTCAGTCGTTCGGCAAGCAAACGGGTTGTATGATAAGTTGTTGCCTTATAGCACATTGATCCATGGGCAGGCAGTTCATTTTCACATCTGCACTCATGGATTTTTTTCTCAGGATGTGCTTTTTCTATATGCTTCAACGGAAGTCCGTGATAAGAGAAGAGAACATGGTCATATTCATCAATTTTATGCTCCCTGATTTTCCCTGCTAAAGTGTCAATATATAAATGATTAGTATAAAACTGCCCTGTAAAACTGATATCGGGAAGAGAGTCCCATCTTTGCACAAGCCTCATAACATACTCATATACAGATCCTGTTGTTGAAGAAGCATAATGAGGGTAAAGGGGAACTATTTTGATTGATTCGGGCTGCAGTTCATGAGCCAGCCAGAGAGCCTCTTTAAGGGAAGGCCTGCCATAACGCATTGCGGCTATTACTTTATAAGTATCACCTGCCCTCTCCTGGAGCTTTTCGGTAAGCATCTGATGATTCAATTTCAATGGAGAACCATCTTCAGTCCATATCTGTCTGTATTTTTCTGCTGACACAGGTGCTCTGAAAGGAACAATTATAAGGTTTACAAGCAGTTTCCTTGCAAGCCATGGTATATCAATGACCCTTCTGTCATTGAGAAACTCACCTAGATACCTTCGAACCGCTGAAACAGATGAAGAATCAGGACTTCCTGTGTTAACCAGTATTATTACTTTTCTGCTCAACTGAAAATGATTTTTATCTGATCAGCTATTCTGGCAGCCTGTTTCACCCTGTCAGACATGCCTATTCCATCTCTTATGTTGCCGGCAAGTATCAGCCCGGGATATTCACTTTCAATTCTGCCTATGGCTTCAAGCCGCGACCCTGTTGATTTATCATACTGGGGTATCGCATGTTCATACCTGAAAATCCTCAGAAGATCAGGAACCTGTTCTGTTTTCATCGTCAGTTCCAGGGTATCAAGGACTATGTTAACAATTTCATTATCAGACATGCTGTGAATATCGGGTCTTTTCATACCTCCCATAAATACCGACAGGAGGGCACCGTTTTCCGGAGCCCGGTCCTTAAAAATAGCAGACGGGAAAAGTATTCCGAGGATATTCTTTTTCTCCATTCCGGGAACAAGTGCGCCAAAAGCGTCAAGCTTTAAACCCTTCCATTCAGTATAGCCTGCAGCAACCTGCACTACCCTGGCATAATTTAGCTGCAACAGCGGATCAAGGGAAGTCCTGTCGGCAAAAGGCAGGATTTGAGGCAAAGAATAAGCGCCTGTCGTTGTTACCACTACAGGAAACAGTTCTTCATTCCCCGATCCATTACTGTTATTCCACGAGACCCTGAACAGTCTTCCTTCAGGAAGTATCTTTAGGTCTGATATTCCGCATGATATATTGCTTTCACCGGCGGACAATACAAGCGCATTGATAAGGTTTCCCAACCCACCTTCAGCGGAGAAGACCTGCTTTGTGACTTTCATTTCCTCAGGCGTCTTCTTAATCCGGCTCTTAGCTATCGTTCCTTTTATAAAGCTGCCGTAATTCTGCTCGAGTGCGTAAAGTTTCGGAAGAGCATAGCTTGTTGCAAGGATTTTCGGATCACCTGCATATATACCTGAAATGAACGGATCAACAGCATAGTCGAGATAACTCTTTCCGAGCCTCCTGACAACCATATCTGCAACACTTTCATGCGGATTGTTTCCCGGCTTCCTGAAAGGCTCTCCAAGTATACCGAACTTATCCTTGAGTGTAAACAGAGGAGTACCAAGTGCTGAAATTAATCCTGATGGCAGCGCTTCCCACTTATTGTTCTTCAGAATATATCTTTTCTCTGCTGCCTTTCTGGCTGTTTCGAGTGTTACATTATCCCTGAGATCCTCAAACAGGCTTACAAGTTCGTATGATGACAATACACCAGTATTTGGTCCAGACTCATAGATAAAACCATCCTCTCTGATTGTATTAATCACTCCGCCCGGACGATCTGATTTTTCAATTATCCTTGTCTTAATTCCATGCTTCTTAAGAAAATGTGAGAGTGAAAGCCCTGTGAGGCCAGCACCAACTATCAATACTTCGTTGTTATTCATTTAAACCGGTTTAGAATATGTCTGTACTTTTTCTGTATATGCTTTATCAATTGAAGCTGCAATATTTCTGATAAAGAAAGATCCAGTTTCACTTACCCTTATCTCTCCGTCAGCATAATTTATTAAACCATCGTGCTGCAAGGCTGCAAGGACCTGATCATCAATCCTGAGCGAACTTCGTACAAGCTCATCAGAAACATTTAGCGCCGGAGAAAGATCATTTAAATTCAGGCGTTTATTGCACATTAATGTTGTTATGGCTTCACGGGCCACCTTTTCGTTTATATTCAGCTCATAGCCCCGTTCAACAGGCAGTTTTCCTGATCTGATATCTGAAATGTAAGCATCAATCTCCTTTCTGTTCTGGGCATATCCTCCATCCAGCTGGCTTATTGCAGTCACTCCGAAAGCATATACCTGTCCTGTTGTATTACGGGTGCAGTAACCCTGGAAGTTTCTGTGAAGCATGCCGGTCTGCAGTGAAGTCCAGAGCTCGTCAGAAGGGAGAACAAAATGATCGAGTCCTATCTGCTTATAACCCTTTTCTGCAAGCAGGTCACAGGCAGCAAGAAACATCTCTGTCTTTTCCTCAGCTGTTGGAAGTCCCCTCTTCTCGAGAATAAGCTGATGCTTTTTCACCCAGGGAACATGAGCATAGGAAAATGTTACAAGCCGGTCTGGTTTGATTCCTGCTGCAATCTGCATTGTCCTGGTGAAAGATGCTATTGTCTGACCTGGCAAGCCGTAGATAAAATCAAAATTCACTCCTGTTTTCTTCCCTGAAGACTTGAGATATCTGAACAGTTCTGCCGGAGGAAGAGCTGAAGGCTCGCGGTTGACCTTCCGGAGAGTATCCTGGTTAAAGTCCTGAATGCCAAGACTAAACCTGTTAAATCCGGCATCTTTTAAAACATCTATATATTTAAAATCGAGGTAGGCAGGGTTACATTCAATTGCTATTTCAGGTTCATCGATAAATCTGAACTTTGAAAAAAGAAACTCATTAAGTTCTTTGATATATGATGAATCAATTGAATTGGGAGTACCTCCTCCATAATGGATCTGTGAAACCTGTCTTGTCGTATCAATGTGCTGTGAGACAAGTTCTATTTCCCGTTTTACAGCACTCATGTAGGACGACACCTTGTTTTCATTGCCTTTCGGATATGCATTGCAACCACAGTAGAAACATATCTTCTCACAAAAGGGTATATGAATATAAAGTGCAATGTTCCGGGGCTCACAACTATTTGAATTTTTGAGCATTGAGATATATTCAATTTCGCCGAAAGCATCTGTGAAATGATTTGCAGGCGGATAACTTGTATATCTTGGAACAGGAACGTTATACTTATCGAGCAGCGGTTTCGGTATCTTCATTGCTTATTTCTTTCGGAAGTGAATAAATCAGTATAAAAAATGTCAGCACACATACTCCTGCCTCTATAAGGAACAGACCTGAATAACCTGTTACATCAGCTATTTTTCCGCTCATTACGGCGATTATAAGACTGCTGAGATGTGTAATAACTATCTGTATTGTGAAGTCAGTGCCCTCCCTCCCCTTGCGCACAACGTCCATTGAAGTTGTATAAATTGCCACAGTTGAAAGGCCATAGGATCCCCACAGCAGGGCAATGCCGGCATAGATCATAACTGAGGAGGGAGTGGTGTAGCTAAGCATCAGGAACCACAGAGCAGTAACAAAGCTTAATGAGAGGAAGAGGAAAATTGATAACCTCCTGCCAATTTTTCTTACAATAAAACCACCGGCAAATGAGCAGGCAACAGCAACTGAGGTACCAAAAATGCCTGACATTATTCCAATATTCTTGACATTGTAGCCCAGATCGACAAGGTAAGGCTTAAGCATTGTAAGTATGCCTATTATCCCTGAGTAATAGAAAAGCAGAATCAATACCCTTTTGTGTCTGCCTTTCTCAGCAAAAAACCTGTAAATATCTGTAAGCCTAACCCTTTCGCTTGTAACAGCATCCCTTTCAACAGGTTTCCTGTAAACAAGGAGGGGCAGAATTGCAAAAACAACAAAGCAGGCAAGTAAAACAAGAAGATTGGTCCAACCAAAATAATGGTAAGCTATAAGCAATACTCCGGTTCCGAAGAGAGTCCCGACAAAACTACCGGCCGACTGCATACTGTTCCCAAGGCTTCTCTCCGATGGTCTAAGCTGCAGTATTGCAAAAATGTCTGTTGCTATATCCTGCGTTGCCGAAGCTATAAAAGCAACTACCATCAACAATACTATTAGTCTGAAATCAGTCTGCAGGTCAAAAAGCCCTATGCTCAGAATTACAATTGCATAGAACAGTTCTGAAAAAATTATCATTCTCCTTAGCCGGCGTGTGCTTGTTGCATTATTGTCAATCAGCGGAGCCCACAGGAACTTGAATATCCATGGCAGTTTTACCAGCTGAAGCAGGCCTATTGATTCCAGTGAATATTTTTCCTGTCTCATAATAACAGGTATAACAGTTGAGAAAAAGCTCATTGGTATCGACTGAGCTATATACAGGCTGAAAAGTACAGGGAATTTGGTCCAGTTGCTATTTTTCATCATATCAGAACTTAATAGACAGGTTCATACCAATCTGAGCAGGCCGGCCTGTCTGAACATATTTGTTTCCCAGAGCTTCAAAATAGAATGAAGCATATTCTGTATTTGTTATATTGCGGGCCCAGACATCAAACTGAACGGCCTTTCTCATGAAGGATACTTTTGCATCGAGCAGACCGTAATAATCCTGTCTTTCCGAGTTTTCCTCATCCCAGAATATCTCCCCGTTACCACGATAAAGAATATTAAACCTGATGTTGTCAATTATCTGGGAATTATTGACTTTTATACTTTTGCTCACCTGTGCAGAAAGTGTATTTCGCGGAACATAAGGGAGCATGTTTCCATTGTGATCCAATGAAGCATTGACTTTATATGATACAAACCTTGCATGTGTATATCCGTATGACATTGCGAATTCATAACCATTCAACGGTGCGCTTTTAAGAGACAACTCCCCTCCCTGGCTGACTGAATGGCCTGCGTTTTTAAGCATAGATCCCCTTCCGCTTGGAACTGTCTGGTAGATCTGCTGGTTCTTCCAGTCGATGTAGTAAAAAGCCAGATCGGCGTAGAGCTTATTGTTTAACAATGGAGTCTTAATTCCGACCTCGTAATTCCAGCTGAATTCGGGATCAAATGTAAGATCTTCAGGACGCTCAAAAGTTGAATTGAATCCACCTGTCTTGTATCCCCTTGCAACAACAGCATAAAGGCTGGAAGCTGAGAGCCTGTAATTAAGAGCGAAGCGGGGTATGATTTCAAGCGAGCGCAATGCAGGGTAAACTGTGTCGGCAAGCAAGGCATAACGGCCATTGAGCGTTCTGTCATAAGTGTAATTAAGGTAATCCTTCTCAGCATCGATCCTCACACCGGCAGTAACCGTCAGATTCTTTATAATAAAATCATTGATTCCTGACTGATGGAAGAAAGCATAGCCGTCAATTTTATGATCATAGGTCTTAACATAGTTCAGGTGCGATTTGTAAGCATCAACATCAACTTCATTGTCAAAAGCCTGGTAAAAAGCGTAAGCCCCAAAAAGCCATTTGTAGCGTCTATTCTCCTTCGACTTAAGTAAAAGTTCCTGGGAGATCATGTTCTGCTTCTGTTCCTGGTTGATATAATACAGGCTGTCGGCAGTAAAATCCTGATCAATACCCTGAAGGTCAGCTAAATATTGAAAACATGTTGTTGCAGTCAGATCAAAATTATTACCTGAATATTTGACAAGAAGAGCATCAGAAAAGAGATCCCTGTCATACAGGCTGTACTGATTATAATTTATCCTTTCAGCTGCTTTAAGTGAATCATTATAAATAGCATAAGGATAACCACCCTGCTTACTGACCTCAAAACCTGCAATGTTCTCAATAGTGATTTTCTTTGTGACCTCATAGATTGTCCTTAATCTGGCGCCATAAGAATTCAGCTTGTCTACTTCATTGCCTGTATAGATATTTGTATAAAACCCGTCATTATGAAGATAATTCATTGACAATGAGTAGGCAAATTTGTTTCCCAGCTTATCATAATGACCAGCATTTAAGGAATATGTGCCATAATTTCCCGCTGAAAGGTTAAGGATTGTTCCGTTATAATCCATCGGAGAGGTAGTGACCACATTGATTATTCCTCCCATTGTGTTGCGTCCGAACAAAGTTCCCTGCGGGCCGCGAAGGACTTCAATGCGCTTTACATCAAAAAAGTCAAAGTTAAATGCGGCTTTTTCAAAATATGGCACGTAATCCACATACAAGCCTACCGACGGTGAGTTGATCCTCGATCCTATACCTCTTATATATACAGGCGAAGTAAGCTTTGATCCGTATTCAGGCATATAAAAGTTTGGAGCCATTGCCGAGATATCACTCAGTGTCCTTATCTCATTTTCGCTTAGCTTATCAGATGATATGACTGATACTGAGGCTGGTATACTTTTATATGTAACATTATCCTTTGATGCCTTTATAACTATCTCACTCAGCTCAATCAGTTTCTTAAGCGCACTGTCAGCTGAATTTACCGGCCCCTGAGCAAGAATATTTGAAAGGAATCCTGTAAAAAAAACAAATATTATATAGTAACTCTTTTTCATGCATGTAATCATTTAAGACTCACTTATCCAATTGTCAGTGAATCATTTGCCACATAAAAGCATATTATGCAGCCGGTTAATCCAAAAAATTGATTTAAAAGGATCTGTGTTCAGACAGAAATACCTGAAAATGCTATCCCCAAATTAACGATTACAGGAGGGGGGCGTGAAAAAACCGAAAAATCAAAATGACACGAGACCGTGTTTTGAACATTTATACGAAATAATATTGTCTCAGTAAAAGAATTTTGAACCGGAGTTTGCTCCTCTGCTTCTGCACAATCTGAATTAAGAGTCGTATTTCCGGCAAGTGA
The DNA here is from genome assembly GCA_964516485.1 of uncultured Rikenellaceae bacterium. Taxonomy (GTDB): domain Bacteria; phylum Bacteroidota; class Bacteroidia; order Bacteroidales; family VadinHA17; genus LD21. The sequence continues at coordinate 30,417 of CAZEYY010000005.1, read as the reverse complement.
AAAAAGATCAGGCGCATCGGTGCCTGCAACAAAAATTACAGTTTTTTCATTACTGTCAGCAAATGAATCAGCAACTTCCCTCGACTTGTTTACAGCAACAAGTCCAAGGTAGAGCATGTAGAGCCCACCAATAATAAGCAGGGGCAACTGTGTCAGTATTGAACTAAAAGGAAGCAACTGTTAATTTTTTCACGCAAAGTAAAACATAATAATTTAAAGCTTCAAGTTTTAAGAAATTTTAACGCAGGGAAAAGAAATGCTATTAATCATAATAATGCGGATATTGAATTGATCCAAACCATATCTTTGAGAGAAAAACTTTGCTTCTAATGAACATATTCATTCTAATTGCAATAACAGTATTTTTTGCCATAAAACCTGCAGAACCGGAAAAACATGAATGGAGAGGAACTGACAGAACTGGCATCTACATGGAATCAGGATTATTGAAATCATGGCCTGCTGAGGGACCTGCAGAACTTTGGAATATAAATAATATCGGCAATGGTTTTGCTTCACCTGTTTTCACTGATAGAAATTTCTTTATTACAGGTGAGCGTGATTCAATGGCTATTTTGTACTGCTTCGACCTTTCAGGAAAAAAAATCTGGCAAACAACACTCGGAAAGGAATGGGTAAAAACCACCCGGGGTGCCAGATCATGCCCGACCGTAACTGACAAGCACATATACATAGGTACAGGTTTGGGGGATCTGTACTGCACTGACAGGGAAACCGGGGAAATAATATGGAAAAAGGAGATGACCCGTGATTTTGGAGGAGTCCTGCCCCTCCACGGACATTCGGAAGCCCCACTTATTTCTGAAGATAAAATATTCTGGACGCCCGGAGGAAAAAAGCATAATGTTGTTGCACTAGACAGGTTTACAGGAAAACTGTTATGGTCACATAGTGGATTCGGAGAACGCTCGGGATATAATTCCCCCAAGCTTATTGAACTTCCCGGCAGAAAGATCCTTGTAACCTTTTCAGCATACCATCTTATGGGTTTTGATACAGAAACAGGAATGCTGCTCTGGTCTCAGGAACAGGACACTTATCCCCCTGACAAAAGAATTCCGGGTAATGGCGACACTCATGCCAATACTGTTCTGTTCGATAATGGATCGGTCTATTACGCTGAAGGGGATGGCAATTGCGGAGTTAAGCTTAAACTCGCAGAGGATGGCAGCAGCATAAGCGAGGTATGGAGAAACCGTGATTTCGACGGCTATATGGGAGGAATTGTAAAGATCGGCGATTACATCTATGGCTGCAGTACACAGTCACCGGAAATCAGATCAGTAAATGCAACAACAGGTATGCTTGCCGATTCCCTGAAGGCCGGAAGCGGAGCTGTAATTGCAGCTGATAAAATGCTTTACTACTACAACTATAAAGGGGAAATGATGCTGCTTGCCATTAATGATGGGAAAATCAGCAAGGTGAGCTCTTTCAAAATAACAAAGGGAACGAACCAGCATTTCTCACACCCTGTTATTCATAAGGGTGTTCTGTACATCCGTCATGGTGACATGCTGATAGCGTATGATATAAAGAATAAAGAAGTAGCCTGAAGTAATTATTATTGAGCTTATAACTTCAGGATTGACATAAAAAGAGGCTGTTTCAACAGTATAATACCCTGAAACAGCCTTACTTATGATTTTTCAGATCAGTTGCTAAACAAGAATTTTACCTGTGAGGTTTTTTATACTCTTGTTAATATCACCAAAAGGATCACCATCCCTTGACTGATCCTGTTCAACGATCATATATTTCATTCCGGCTATATCCTTAACAGACAGAATGTCTTTGAAGTTGATAACACCCTCTCCTACCGGAGCAAAGTCCTTAACATTGGCTGTATCAAAGAAAGGAGCTTCATTTGTGTACATATCCTTCATGTGGAAAAGCTGGAATCTTCCGGGGTATTTCTTGATGATCTCAACAGGATTCTGACCGGCTTTTGAAGTCCAGAAAAGATCAAGTTCCATTGTTACAAGGTCCTTGTCAAGCCCGGCAAGAAAGATGTCGAAATATGGTACTTTTCCTTCAACATTGTCAAACTCGAAATTATGGTTATGGTAACCAAACATGATACCATTTCCCTTCATAATTTCACCAACCTTGTTCCAGTCTTCTACCATCTTCTGGTAACTGGCAACAGTTTTCCTGGCTTCAGGCACAACCCATGGCTGTACGCAGTATTTTACGCCCAGCAGGGCATGATCATCAGACATTTTCTTAGCATTTTCAAGAGTAATGCCCTGAGCCTCAACCTGAGTATGGCTGCTGAGTACTTCCATTCCAAGGTCGTTCACAAGCTTTTTGAACTCAGCCGGAACCATATTGTAGAATTTGCCATCAGCATAACCTGCAAGTTCAAGGTACTTATAACCGGCATCAGACACTTTTTTAAGTGAACCGGGAACATCTGTACCCATGGCATCCCTTATTGTATAGAGCTGCAGACCGATGCCAAATGATTTTGGATCAGCAGCCGCCACCGGAGCAGGTTTTGCTCCCGATTTGCATGAAGTCTGACTGACAACGATTGCACCGAGTGCACCTGCAGCCGTTACTTTGAGAAAATCTCTTCTTGATCTTGTTTTCATTTTATATGTTTTTAATAGTTATTTATTGTAAATACCTGCCTGAAAAAGGCGAATAAATTTACTATAATCCTCACAATATCCGAGTTATCAGAAAAAAATAAGTTTAAAATATGCTAATTTCGCGACTGTCATGGCAGAAATCACAATAACAGAAGACGGTTCACACACAATTTATGTTCCTGAGCTTGACGAGCATTATCACTCTGTTCATGGTGCAATACAGGAATCGATGCATATTTTTATCAGGAATGGCTTTGAGAATCTTGAAAAAGACCGGATAAACATCCTTGAAATAGGATTTGGCACCGGTCTCAATGCATATCTGAC
>CAZEYY010000005.1:7643-27372 GCA_964516485.1 uncultured Rikenellaceae bacterium | reverse complement strand
ATGACATATTCTGCAAAAGGTGATGTCAAAAGGAAGCTCCGGAGCAATGGATTCAAGGTAAAACTACTTCCCGGACCTCCAGGTAAGCGACATATAATCAGGGCTTTAAAATATTAAAATTTTCTTAAGCGCCACACCCTTTTTACTTTCCCGAAAGTATTATCTTAGCGGAAATTTTTAATTAAAAATAATCTATATGAAAATCAAGGTATTTGTTGTTTTAACAGTAATTGCAGCATTAACATTTGGTTCATGCGGAACAAGTTCGGTAACAGGACAGAAGCTTAAAACAAATGTTGACTCATTATCTTATGCTTTCGGTATCGTAAACTATAATGCTTTAAAATCTGACAGTCTGGATCTTAATGCTATGGTTGTTGCAAAAGCCATGCTTGATGGCAAGGAAGGAAAAGCAACAATGACAGATGAAGAAGCCCGCACATATATTATGACATTCATAAATGCAAGGGAAAAAGTAAAAATGGCAAAGTTAGCTGAAGCAAATAAAGTGAATTTCAAGGATTATATTGAACAGAATGAAAAATTCCTTGCGGAAAACAAAGGCAAAACAGGAGTTACCACAACAGAATCAGGCCTTCAGTATGAAGTTGTAAAGATGGGGAATGGTCCTAAACCAACATCAGAGAGCACTGTAAAAGTTCATTATACAGGAACCCTTATCGACGGAACAGAATTTGATTCATCAATAAAAAGAAATGAACCTGCCCAGTTCCCTGTTTCAGGAGTTATTGCCGGATGGACAGAAGCTCTTCAGCTTATGCCTGTTGGCTCAAAATTCAAGCTTTATATTCCTCAGAATCTCGCTTATGGAGAGAATGGCGCAGGTGATGTAATCAAGCCATATTCAACATTAATCTTCGACGTGGAGCTTCTTGAAATTATAAAATAATATGGGAAAAACAGCCGAAATACATACAGCTCAGGGTATAATGAAGGTCAGCTTTTATGAAGCTGATGCGCCCAATACTGTGGAAAATTTTGTAGCTCTTGCAAAGAAAGGCTACTATGACGGTCTCGCATTTCACAGGGTTATACCTGATTTCGTTATCCAGGGAGGCTGTCCATTTTCAAAAACACAGGGTGATCCGAGAACAGGAACCGGAGGCCCGGGTTATACAATCAAATGTGAGCTTACAGGCGGCAACCAGTACCATGACCGCGGCGTACTTTCAATGGCACATGCCGGAAGAAACACCGGTGGTTCCCAGTTCTTCATCTGCCACAGCCGTAATAACACAAAGCACCTCGACAGGCAGCATACCTGCTTTGGCAAAGTATATGAGGGGCTTGATGTTATTGACAAGATAAAGCAGGGTGACAGGATTGAAAAAATAGTTATCAACGATAATGCAGAATAACATATTATGGCATTTGAAATAACAGGAAAAATAATTGACATCGCACCTGTAAACCAGGTTAGTGATAAATTCAGGAAAAGGGAATTTGTCATTGAGAAAAAAGAAGCCGGAGGAACTGCAGTCTTTATCGACTACATAAAATTCCAGCTCATACAGGACAAATGCGACCTCATAAATGAATCGTTTATGAATGAGGAAGTTAAAATCTGGTTTAACCTTAAGGGAAACAGATGGGAACGCGATGGTAAAGTCAATTACTTTACAAACCTTGATGCCTGGAAAATTGAACGGGTTTCGGGTCAGGGCAGGGATCAGGCAGCCCCTCAGAGGCCGGCAATTGAAGATCTGCCTCCTGATGTTGATGAACTAAGCGATTTGCCGTTTTAAATTATAAAAGGGTGCCAGAAATGAGCACCCTTTTTTCTTTATATTATTGTAATTTTATCGCCTGAAAACAAAAAAATAACAGCCATGAAATATTTACTTACATCAGTTTTACTTCTTATCTTTCTTTCAGCCGGCTCCCAGCCAATAGCAGATCCCTTTGCTCCCGGTTCCGGAAGAATCTCACTTCCTTATGACAGGTTCATTCAGCCGGCAGGCATACAGATACCTTTCGGTGAGGCAAACCAGGAGAGCCATGCAATGGATGCAGCCCTCTCTCCCGACGGAAAATGGCTTGCAGTAATGGAGCGATCAAGCCTTGTATTCATAAGTACAACTGACAATAAGGTGAAATTCATACTTAAGAACTCTTCAGCACCCGTCATTGCAGGCGGCACCAACAGCTACTCAGGAATACAATGGTATTCAGGTTCTGAGGGCACTGAAGTATTCTGGAGTATTGTCGGAAGGCAGTCTAAATCGTATGTTGTATCGGCCAGATGGGATGGTGCGAAAGCTGAATTTGCAAGAAGATTCATGTATATGCCTGAAAATAAAGCAGCAACAGCTTTACCGAATGAAATACTTGTAAAACGTGAAGGAAAGCAGGAAGTGCTGTACGTGGTACTTAACGGCAACAACAAGGTCATAAAGCAGAACCTGCCCGAAGGAGATACAGTTTGGGTAACTGATCCGGGTGTAGCGCCTTATGGACTTACGATGGCGGCAGGCAAGCTATACGTTACAAACTGGGCTGGAAGACATCCGGAAAAGGGTGATACCGAAGTTGCAGGTGTGCCATGGGGAAATGCAAGGGTGAATAACAGCACAGGTGGTGGCACAAGAGAAGGAAGCGTCACTGTAATAAACCCGGAAGATGGCAGAATAATAAAGGAAATAATTACAGGACTTCATCCGAACGAAATAATAAGTGACAGATCAGGTAAATATGTTTATGTGACTAACTCCAACAGCGACAATATTTCTGTAATCAGCACCAAGACGGACCTTGTTGAAGAGACAATCAGCGTAAGGCTTCAGCCTGATATCAATCCATTTTTTGGTGATTCTCCAAATGGTCTGTGCCTTTCAAAGGACGAGAAGACTTTATTTGTGGCAAACGGTATGGATAATGCTTTGGCTGTTATATCAATGAAAGACAAGCTTGTACCGCCGGGAAAAAATCAGAAAAACCGCCTCATGGGCTTCATTCCCACAGGCGCATATCCATCATCAGTGACAATTACAAAAACCGGAAGCATCTATGTAACCAACCTTGAAGGCGCCGGGGCACTGGCAGGCAACATTACCAGCTCAACATCAAACATTGTGTACAATTCGCACAAAATGCTGACCTCCGTTTCAGTAATTCCGGTAAAGGAACTTAAAAAACTTTCAGCATTCACCGATACGGTGATAGCTTTAAACGACCTCTCCCGTTCACTGGCAGGCAGAGAGGCTCCAAGAGCCGACGCTGTGCCGAAACCTGTGCCCGAAAGGATAGGTGAGCCTTCTGTATTCAAACATGTTGTATATATTATAAAGGAGAACAGAACATACGACCAGATACTCGGAGATATGGAACAGGGTGACGGCGATCCGGGCCTTTGCATATTCGGAAAGGAAATAACACCGAATACCCATAAGCTTGCTGAAGAATTCCTGCTGCTCGACAATTTCCACGTCTCAGGCAAATGCTCTGCCGAAGGCCACCAGTGGACTGATGCTGCAATTGTGACTGACTATATTGAAAAAAATATGACTGCATGGTTCAGGAGTTATCCGCATGCCCAGACAGATGCCCTCGTTTATGCACCATCAGGATTCCTGTGGGATAATGCAATGAAACATGGAAAATCAGTAAAGATATATGGAGAAGCGTCACTGCCCAGGGTAAGTGACACACTCAACTGGACAAAAGTATACCGGATGTATAAGGCCGGTCAGAAAGTTGAATTCACAAATGTTACCACAATTGATCCTGTTAGACCAATACTCAGTCAGACTTACCCATCTTACGGAAGCAACGTTTTCACTGATGTGATGAGGGCTGATGCATTGATAAAGGAGCTTAATGAATTTGAGAAAATGGATGGAGACAAACTGCCCGGCCTGATGATTGTGGCGCTGCCGAATGACCATACTGCAGGAACAAGGCCTGGTGTTCCAACACCAAGGGCAATGGTTGCCGACAATGATTATGCACTCGGCAAGATCGTTGAAGCATTTTCGAAAAGCAGATACTGGGAAAACACTGTAATATTTGTTGTTGAAGACGATTCACAGGCCGGATGGGATCATGTTTCTGCATACCGCACAGTTTCACTGGTAATAAGTCCCTATTCAAGGCTTAAGAAAACAATACATACATATTACACCCAACCGGCAATTGTCAGGACAATTGAACAGATACTGGGCATTCCTCCAATGAATATCCAGGATGCAATAGCACCTCCTATGGCAAACTGCTTCACATCAGTGATCGACAAAACTCCATATACAGCCCTGCAGAATAATATACCACTTGATGAAATGAATCCTGACCTACAGGCACTTTCAGGAAAGGCAAAATACTTTGCTGAAAAAAGCATGCTGCCTGAATTTGACGGCATCGACAAGGGAAATGACGACCTGCTCAACAGGATACTCTGGTTTGCTGCAAGGGGAAATGAAAAATATCCTGCATGGTTTGCAGGTATAGGTAATAAAGATGAAGATGATGACTAATAAGAGTCTGAAAAACAATCCTTTGCTTGAACACTGGGACACGCCCTTCGGAACCCCTCCATTTGACTTAATTAAAACAGATCATTTCAGGGAAGCTGTCGAAAAGGCTATCAGTATTGCTGAAGATGAAATAAGCAGGATATGCACAAACAACGAGCCTCCTGATTTTGAGAACACAATCGAAGCGCTTGAAAGATCAGGTGAAGCCCTCGGAAGAATTACACTTATCCTTTTCAATCTGAACAGCGCTGAAACAAGTGATGAGCTGCAGTCTGTTGCCCGGGAACTTGCTCCTGTTCTGACCAAATTCTCGAATGATATAACTCTTAATCCTACACTTTTCGAACGAATCAAAAATATATTCGAAAACAGCAGTAATACTGAACTGAGTTCTGAAAAGAAAATGCTTCTGCATAAAAAGTATCAGAACTTTATTTTAGGCGGAGCTGCACTTAATGAGGATCAGAAGTTGAGATTCAGGGAAATAACTGAAGAACTGTCAACGCTGTCGCTCAGATTTGACGAGAATGTGCTGGCTGAAACAAACTCCTGGGAACTGGTCATTTCAGACCGGTCGGATCTTGAAGGTTTGCCTGAAGGCCTTGCAGAGGCAGCAGAAATTGAAGCAAAATCAAAAAACAAAGCAGGATGGCTGTTCACACTGCATTATCCAAGTTACGCACCGTTTATGCAATATTCAGACAGACGCGATCTGAGGGAAAAAATGCTGAAAGCATATTCCTCAAGAGGCTTCCATGGAAATAAGCATGACAACAGGGAACTTGTAATAAGAATAGTGAATCTGCGGCTTGAACTTGCCAGGCTTCTTGGATTTGAAACTTATGCCTCAATGGCTCTTACAGACAGGATGGCTGACAGCCCCGGAAAGGTTTACGACCTGCTTGAGAAACTATATACAGCTTCAAAACCGGCTGCTTACCGCGATCTTGAGAAGATCAAAAAAACTGCTTTAAAACATAATTTCACTGAAAGCATTAAAAGATGGGACTGGGCATATTATTCGGAAAAACTCAAGAAGGAACTATATGATTTTGACGATGAGGAACTTAAGCCGTATTTCAGGCTCGAAAATGTAGAAAAAGCAATCTTCGGGCTTGCAGATTCACTCTATGGTCTGACTTTCAGACTGAACACGCTCATACCTGTTTATCACAAGGAAGTAAAGACTTATGAGGTATATGATTATGACGGCTCCTTCCTTGCAATCCTTTATCTTGACTATCATCCCCGGCAGGGGAAAAGCGGTGGTGCATGGATGACAAGCTACCGTGAACAGAAAATCATAAATGGGAATAATATCAGGCCTCATATTTCAATTGTTACAAATTTCACACGGTCCACTGACACAAAACCTTCACTGCTGACATTCAGTGAACTTACAACCTTTCTCCATGAATTCGGACATGCACTTCACGGAATGCTTTCAAAATGCAGTTATGAAAGCCTGTCAGGTACTAATGTTGCACGCGACTTTGTTGAACTGCCATCTCAATTCATGGAGAATTATGCTTATGAGGAAGAGTGGCTTAAACAATGGGCCTTTCATTATCAGACAGGTGAGAAAATACCGATTAATATAATAAGGAAAATAAGGGAAGCTGCAAAGTTCAATGAAGGATATGCCTGTTACCGGCAACTCGGCTTCGGCTTCCTCGATATGGCATGGCATACTGTTGAGAATCATGTAAATACAAACATCACTGAATTTGAAAAGAATGCAGCAGATAAAACTGAATTATTCCCCCCTGTTGCCGGAACAAACACAAGCTGTTCCTTCAGTCATATTTTCGGCGGCGGTTATGCAGCAGGCTATTATGGATATAAATGGGCTGAAGTACTTGATGCAGATGCCTTCAGCTTCTTCACTGAAAATGGCATATTCAGTAAAAAAGTGGCAGCATCGTTCAGGAAGAATATACTTGAGAAAGGAGGATCAGAAAAACCCATGGATCTGTATCTCAGGTTCAGAGGTAAAGAGCCTTCAATTGAGGCATTGTTGAAAAGAAGCGGTCTGGCTGATATATGATTAGTATATTATATTTTCTTGACTTATATTTACAACATGGCGCAGATCATGCGATATCGCATACAAAATACTACAAACCAACTATTTACATCATATTAAAATGATCCTATTTTTCGAGTGCAAATCAGGAAACATAATTGCTGCAGGAACCAGTTCAGAACTGCAGGAAAAGGACATTAAAAAGCTTGAATGGCTTTTCGGTGATGCACAACAGCTGATGCAAGAAAGCATAGAAGGTCAGTTTGTCGGCCCGAGAAAAGAGATGATAACTCCCTGGAGCACAAATGCAGTTGAAATAACCCAGAACATGGGCATCAGAGGGATAGTAAGGATTGAAGAATTTTATCCCGTATCAGGAAAAAAGGCACATCACGATCCCATGCTTCAGTCACTTTACAAAGGTCTCAGCCAGAAAATTTTTACAATTGACAGGCAGGCAGAGCCTGTTGTTTATATTGAGGACATTGCTGAATACAACCACAGAGAAGGACTGGCTCTCAATAATGAAGAGGTTGAATATCTTGAAAAACTAAGTAAAAAACTTGGAAGAAAACTCACTGACAGTGAGGTCTTTGGCTTTTCTCAGGTTAATTCGGAACATTGCAGGCATAAAATATTCAATGGCAGCTTCATAATTAATGGCAGGGAAAAGAGCAGGACGCTTTTCCAGATGATCAAGGACACAACCCGCACTAATCCCAATCATGTAGTATCGGCATACAAGGATAACTGTGCCTTTATCGGGGGGCCGGAAGTTGAGCAGTTTGCTCCTGCAACACAGGACAAAGCTGATTACTTCAAGATAACAGACTATGAATCAGTTCTTTCTCTCAAGGCTGAAACACATAATTTCCCTACTACTGTTGAGCCTTTCAACGGAGCTTCAACCGGAACCGGAGGTGAGATAAGAGACAGGATAGCAGGTGGAAAAGGAGCCTTTCCTGTTGCAGGTACTGCTGTTTACATGACATCGTATCCAAGGCCTGACGGACCAAGGTCGTGGGAGAAAGCCACAGAGGAAAGGAAATGGTTATACCAGACACCGGAAGATATTCTGATCAAAGCTTCAAACGGGGCAAGCGACTTCGGCAACAAATTCGGGCAACCGCTTATCTGCGGCTCAGTCTTTACATTCGAACACTTTGAGAACCTCAGCAGGTACGGATACGACAAAGTAATAATGCTTGCCGGCGGGATTGGTATTGGAAAGAAAAAGGACAGTGAAAAGGACACACCGGAAAAAGGCGATAAAATAGTCCTGCTTGGAGGAGACAACTACCGGATAGGAATGGGAGGAGGAGCAGTTTCTTCAGTCGACACAGGCAAATATGACAGTTCAATAGAGCTCAATGCAGTTCAAAGAGCAAATCCTGAGATGCAGAAAAGAGTTTATAATGCAATCAGGGCCCTTGTAGAATCAGATCACAATGCTGTTGTTTCAATCCACGACCATGGTGCAGGAGGACATCTGAACTGCCTGTCAGAACTTGTCGAGGCAACAGGCGGCAGGATAGATATAAGTAAACTTCCTGTTGGCGACCCTACCCTATCGGCAAAGGAGATTATTGGTAATGAATCGCAGGAGCGAATGGGGCTGGTAATCAAAAAAATAAATATTGAAACTCTCCGAAAGATAGCTGAACGGGAAAGAGCACCATTCTATGTAATAGGTGAAGTTACAGGAGATATGCAGTTCACCCTTGAAAATCCTGTAACGAACGAAAAGCCTATTGATATTACTCTGTCATCACTTTTTGGTGACCCGCCAAAGACAATTATGAGGGATGAGAGGAAGGAAACAAATTATTCTGATCCGGAATATGACCAGGAAAAACTTGAATACTACACCGGGCAGGTACTTCAGCTCGAGGAAGTAGCCTGCAAGGACTGGCTTACAAATAAGGTTGACAGGTCAGTTACCGGGCGCCTGGCCAAGCAGCAGTGTGCCGGTCCGCTCCAGCTGCCCCTTAACAACCTTGGAGCAATTACGCTTGATTACAGGGGGAAAAAGGGTCTTGCAACTTCAATCGGTCATGCTCCGGCTGCCGGCCTTATTGATCCTGCTGCCGGATCGGTACTATCGATTGCAGAAGCTCTCACAAACATCGTATGGGCTCCGCTTTCAGATAAGCTTAAAAGTGTTTCACTGTCTGCCAACTGGATGTGGCCCTGCAGGAATGAAGGGGAGGATGCCAGATTATATGAAGCTGTAAAGGCAGCCAGCAATTTTGCAATTGCACTTGGCATCAATATCCCTACAGGCAAGGACAGCCTGTCAATGACACAGAAATACAAGGATGGAGTTGTTTATTCACCCGGAACTGTAATAATCTCTGCATCAGCCGAGGTAAGTGATGTAAGGAGAATTGTAGAACCCGTTATTGTAAATGATCCTTATACCAGCCTGATTTATATTGACATGAGCCGCGATTCCCTGAAAACAGGAGGAAGCGCTTTTGCACAGGTGGTAAACAAGCTTGGAAAAATTGCTCCCACAGTAAATGATCCTGCATATTTCTCTGATGTATTCAATGCAATACAGGAACTTATCTTGAAAGGAAAGATACTTGCAGGTCACGATATTTCTGCCGGAGGTATGATCACCACCCTGCTTGAAATGTGTTTTGCAAACACTGAAGGTGGTGTCACAATTAACCTCACGGCGATGGAAGAGGAAGATACTGTAAAGCTGCTATTCAGTCAGAACCCCGGACTTATTATCCAGGTGAAGGATGAAGATGAGATTGCCGAATACCTTCTTGAAAACGGGATATCATATTATTCCATTGGTCATCCGGTGAACGACAGGATGCTCTATATCAAGAATGGCGTACAATCGTGGACATTTAATATTGACGAGATGAGGGACAAGTGGTACCGTACTTCATATCTTCTCGACAGAAAGCAGTCAGGTCTCAAGCTTGCTCTTGAAAGATTCGAAAACTACAAGAATCATAAACTTAACATAAATACAGGTGATTTTGACGGTTCTTTCAAGTCACTTGGCATTTCACCCGACAGGAGAAAAAAAACAGGAACCCGTGCTGCTATCATCCGCGAAAAAGGAGTTAACGGAGACCGTGAAATGGCATACGCACTGTACCTCGCAGGTTTTGACGTCAAGGATGTACACATGACCGATCTTATTTCCGGAAGGGAAACCCTTGAAGATATAAGCATGATTGTATTTGTCGGAGGATTCTCAAACTCAGATGTTCTTGGCTCAGCAAAGGGCTGGGCAGGAGCATTCAAATACAACGACAAGGCAAGAATAACCCTTGAAAACTTCTATAAACGCAAGGATACCCTATCGCTGGGAGTATGCAACGGATGCCAGCTTATGGCAGAACTTGGGCTTATCTACCCCTCACAAAAGGAAGCACCCCGTTTGCTTCACAACAGCTCTGGCAAGTTTGAATCAGGCTTCCTTGGAGTGAAAATCCTCCCAAATAATTCTGTTATGCTGGGAAATATGGAAGGCATGGAGCTCGGAGTATGGGTTGCACATGGAGAAGGAAGGTTTGAACTGAAATATCCTGAAGAAAATTATCGGATACCATTAAAATACAGCCGTCATAGTTATCCTGCCAATCCTAATGGTTCAGATTACGATGCTGCAGGCCTGTGCTCTGAGGACGGACGACATCTTGTTATGATGCCTCACCTTGAAAGAGCTTATTTCCCCTGGCAATGCGGATACTATCCTGAAGACAGACGAAATGATGAAGTTACGCCATGGATCAGGGCCTTTGTAAATGCAAGGGAATGGATAGAAGAAAAAAACAGGAAATAACTATCTGATAACTGGTGTCAGTGACACAGAAACAAGCTTAGTTTTTGCGCTTCCTGAATCCTCTGATTCATTTTCGGGTATTATCCCATCGCTTATTATCTGCACTGCGTAAAGGCCTGTATCCTGGATATACATCGATCCCATGAATGAATCAGCCCTGAAATACGGGTAATCAATATCTGAAGAATTCCTTACGAGCTTGTCGATTACAGGAGTTGCTTCAAGTACATTATCATGCACATTAAGAAGTACCTTGTTGTTGTATTCGAGATTTGTAGTATCTGTAGTTGCACTTGTGATCCATACATTGAACCTGCCGGATTTTTTAACCGACACATTCCACTCTGCTGTATTTGTTGATGGATTTACCTTGTCGCTGTAACAATCTGCTTTTTTTACCTGAAGCTCGATGCTTCCGTCATCCTGCTGTACAACATGGTTAAGGACAGGATCAGTATGTTTGACTTCAGTGTTATTTGTGCAGGAAAATAAAAATGAGATCCCTGTAATCATCACAATAATTCCTTTTACTCTGCTTAAACTCATTTTTTGTCTTTTTAAAAAGAACGGGCAAGTATTAATTTTATTTTGTCCGTAAAATTAGATGCAAAATAAACTGAAAAATATTAAACTTTTGCACAAGAGTTTAATATTTTCAACAATGCAGTATCAGACATTAATCAGTTCATGGCGGCTTAGAGACCTGCGTATCCGCTGGTAGCCTGAAGATGATTTGGGCAATGCATCAGCCACAATTTCAGCTATATCAGACACCTTTGTGTCCGAAACAGAAGCTAGTGTTTTCTTGCACAAAGGACAGGCTGTGGCAACTATTTCAGGACCGGATAATGTAAGATTTTGTAAGGTATCAGATGCAATTTTTCTTCTTTGCCCGGAATTTAATTTAAGATTTCCAAGACTCCCACCGCAGCAGAGTGAATTGCCATCTTCAAATTTTGTATTTTCAAGCTTAGCCACATAACTCAATACCTGCCTTGGCTCTTCATATACACCAGAACCTCTACCCAGATCGCATGGAGAATGGTAAACAACACGCTTGCGAAGATACCTGAGAGGTACAGAACGGCTATCAATAAGTCTCTTTATGAATTGCGTATGATGCAGGATTTCCATATCGAGATGGTAACTCTCACGGAAAACTTTATAACAAATAGGACAGGAAGTCACAAGTGTCGATGCACCTGTTTTCCAGAACATTTTCGAATTGTGATTTATCAGTTCCCTTGCTTCCCTGTCCTGCCCTGCAAGCATAACAGGTCTTCCACAGCATGCGCCTCCCTGTTCATCAATAAAAAGATAATTCACACCGGAAGCATCAAGGATTTCAACCATTGCATTTTTAATCGTGGGAGTCAGATGAGTCATACAACCCGCAAAGTAAATCACATCTGCCTTATCCGGATCATTTTCAGCGAGATATGAATATGATACTGAAGATTCCTTCAACTGGCTTACAGGCTGCCTCATACGGAGATAACCATTGTAATAATTTTTGTATTCATAATCAGGTTTCTCATTCCTTCTCTGCATCATTCGTATGGGAGACAGTTCTATCCCAACAGGGCAGATCTGGTCACACCTGCCGCACATAAGGCAATTTTGTGATATATAAGAAATATCCTCATTCATTCGCAGACCTTTCATCAGATAGGCTGACTGTATTGTATTAATGCCGACAGAATTGTTCAGCTGACATACATCTATGCACATTCCGCATGAAGAGCATGAGTGTATTTCAACTTCAGAATATGATCCTGGTTTGTCTCCTGTGCGTATACCTGCATTGCGCATGAAAATAAGAAAGAGCTCGGAAGGTATGTGCATGTAACGTGTAAGAGGCAGCAGAATAAAAAAAGTACCAAGTGACAATGAATACAGCCACCAGAACGGATATGCCAGTTCCCTTGCAGGCAGAAATGAGCCGAGGAGGCTGCCAAGAGATCCGGTGAGGAAACTTCCTGTTCCATAAGCCTCTGAAGTAAAACTTTCCGCCAGCAACCGGCTGGGAAAAATAAGCCACAGGGAAGTAAGGGCTACCCTGTCCCTGATCTTAAGCTTTGTTGTCTTTTTCATTCCAACCACTCCTGAATGCAGGCGTTTAAGAACCGCAAGCAGAAGTCCGGAAAGTATGAAGGCCAGTATCAGATCCATAAGAAAGCCAAAAACAGCTTCAAAGCCTGCCCTTCCGTGTTCAGGATTAAAGAACCTGAAGAAAATAGCTTTATATGGAGGATTCAGGTGTCTTACACCAAAGATGTCAGCTTCGATTGTACCGAAAAGGATTAAGAGAAACCAGCCAAAGGCAAGGCTCATGTGCATATAACCAAGTCTGAAATTTGACCGCAGGATCTTCCTGTGAATCAGGCTTTCCATGAAAATCTCCTGTAAACTCATTGCGAAAGCCCTGCCGAAGAAACCTCTCTGCAGCCTCAGTTTGTCGGGGCGTGACAGTTCCCTGAACCAGATCACTGACCTTACGACAGCATATATAAGAATAAAGTACAGTCCTATATTAAATGGTATAACAAAGGGATCAAACTGCATTGTTCAGCGGCGCTTTAAAGTTACGGGCAAGGATTATAATGTTACGGGTATTTACTCCGCGCGGACAAACGAGAGTGCATTTGCCGCATAACATGCATTTTTTCAGGGCTGATTGTATCTTTCTGCTTTCTCCCCTGCGGATGAGCACATGCAGTTCACGCAGGCTGAAAGAAGTATAAGCTGCAGCTGTGCATGTGGCTGAGCAACCACCGCATTCGATGCATCGCCGGAAAGATGGTTCCAGAGCATTCAGATATTCTGAGAGGCTGCGGTCATTAGACTCATAATCAATAACCCGTGGTTGCGCAACTGAATAGCCGAATTTATTCATTTTGCGCTTTTTAGATATTGAATTACATCAACTGCGGCGGCACGTGCATGGGAAATAGTTTCTGGAATGCTCATAGGTGCAATACAGGTTCCGGCATAAAATACTCCTTCACTGTTACTCATATTGCTTCCAAAATGATTATCAATACTTTTAAAGAACCTGTTATCACCTGTATCAAGGTCAAGAAGTTCCGATATTTCCTTACCACCTCCTGACATTTCCATTCCCGCCATCAGAACAAGCATGTCCAGCTCCATTCTCAAAGGCCGTCCTGCAAGTGTGTCCTCAACCTTTACTATAAGTTTTCCATTATGCGTTTCTCCAACTTCCGACACTTTGCCGCGAATGAAATTTACAGAGTGTTTTTCCTGTGCTTCAAGATAAAGTTCCTCATAATGTGCCCCACCCATCCTCATATCCATGTAGAAGCAAAAGACTTTTGAAGCAGGAAGTATCTCCCTGAGCTCAATAGCCTGTTTTACAGCAGTTACACAACACAATTTGGAACAGTAGATGTTACCTGATTTTTCATCCCTTGATCCCACACAATGAACCATTCCTATCTTCTGTGGCAGGGTACCGTTTTTCATCTTCACTTCAGCAGCACGGAACATTTTCTCGAGATCGGCGGAAGAATAAACATTCTCATAGATTCCATAGCCGTATTCTTCCTTTCTTTCGCTTCTGAAAAGATCAAATCCTGTGGCAACAACAATAGCCTCAGTATCAATTATTTCACCTGAACTTGTTTTTATCCTGTACACCCCTTTCTGCCTGTCCACTGATTTTACAGAAGTACCGGTAAGCATCTTAAGCTTTTCATTCCTGACAACATTATTAAGATAGGCAAGAACTTCCCTGCTGTCTTTTCTGTCGGGAAACAACTGGTACCAGTTCGCGAGGTTGCCTCCTGTTTCACTTTTCTTCTCAAGTACTGAAACTGAATAACCTGCCTGAGCTATTCTTCCGGCCGCCTCCATACCAGCAGCGCCCCCTCCTATCACTACAACATCAGTATTCATTTTCAGACATTTATTAGATTCTGAGGTACGGGCATCTGTTTTCCGTCCTTGGTTTTATATTTATCAGATGCATTAATTTCAATACCCAGTTTTCTGAGAAGTGGTTCAGATTGTACCATGTGATATTGTAAACCAAGGTCCCATGGGTTCATTCCAAGAACCAGACCTGCAAGTTCCTCATAAGTAAGGACAGGTATCGATTCGCCTTTTTCACCAAAAGTAATACCCTCAAGTTCCTTTGCAGTGTATTGCCATTTGTCCATGAACATTGTACAACCCGGACAATTGGCAAGAATCATATCAGGCTTATAGGGTTTCATCGAATTGAACTTCTTGACAGTGTTTGAAAGTGAATACCCCCTGTTGGCCTGTACCAGGTACTGACGGAATCCGAATCCACAGCAATGTCTTCTTTCAGGATAATCAATTACTTCTCCTCCCCAGGCATCGATCATTCCGCTTAGAACATGAGGAAACTCTGCACCTCCGATACCTGATTTGGGAAACATTTTTGAATAATGACACCCGATATGTTCAACAATCTTCAAGGGTTCTCCCGTTATGCTGTTGACAAGTTTTATTTTGGCTTTCGCAGCAATCTGATCCCTGAAACTGTAGACAATATCACTCGCATGAGCCACATTCTCTGGAATATCGAATTCCCTTCCTGTAGCCCTGAATAAATATTCACGGGTCTTCTCAAGCTCTGCAGGAAAATGTTTCCAGGTCTCAAGAATCTCGGTATATAATCCGAAAGATGTTACACAGGAGACTGCCAGATTCTTGTAACCTGCTTCCTTCATCAGGGCAAAGTGACGCGCAACCACTGTCATTATTGTTGATGCGGGAACTATGTCACTGTGATAACCGATTCCTGTACATGTGGTATGAGCAGGATCCTCATAAACATCCTTGCCAAGCACCTTTCTCATCAGGTTGAGGAAGAACTGTTCAGAACCCGGGAAAAAGCTTTGCCTTATACAGGAACGCACATAAAAAAAATGATCATCAGCTATTTCCTTCTGATAATCTGACCAGATTCTCTTTTTACCTTCATTCTTCATCATCAATCGCTTTCAAGGTTATTGTGATTGCCGCTGTTGCTCGTGAATACTTCATTGAAATACTCATTATCAATGCCTTTTGACTCAAACTGAAGTCCCATTTCTGCAGCTTTCCGCTTTGAATGCTCTTCAATAAGTTCAAAGAACTCTGTTCCTCCCGTTACATCAAAAATCTTTTTTATTTCATCAAGAGCTTCCTTTGGTATCTTCCTTAAAGGACCGGTCCCTGTCCCGTTAATCTGCCCTCCAAGTCTTTCGAATACCTCATCAGTGTTTTCCAGAATATATTCCCATACGGGGCCCTGTTCCGGATGCAGGTCAGGATTTACAGCATAAGTTGCTGCACAATATCCATATTTGAAAATATTATCCCCTACTGTACGCTTTATTGCAAATTGCTGTCTTCCTTTCTCCGATTCGGTAAAGTACCCGAGTTTTTGTGAGAGTGTACGCAAAGCCATAATTACAAAGCCCGGCGTATTGCCCCTGGGACATCTTGTTTTGCATGACATGCATTCACCGCAATACCAGATTGTCTCTGATTTTAACAGGTTGATTATTTCTTCATTGTCCTTTTGCTGGACTTTGTCAACTATCTTCCGCGGATCGTAGTCGTAAAATTCCGCGGCAGGACAGATTGCCGTGCAGACACCGCAATTCATGCAGGCTTTCAGACCCTCTTCAAATCGGATATCTTCCATCAGGATTTCATAAAGGTTCGCCTGTTTTTCCATCCCCTTTCTGTTAATTTTATAACACAAATTTACCCTCAGTCACAGAGGGAGGAAAGAGGCTTAAAGCCTATTTGTTGCTTGGTATTTATACGTATAGGAAGGCGGAAGGAGGAAGGCGGAAGGCGGAAGGCGTAGGGCGGAAGGCGAAAGGAAGAAGGCGGAAGAAGGAAGGCGAAGGGCGAAAGGCTGAAGGAGGAAGAAGGAAGTTGAGCTCTGGATTTAGTTACTATGATTATTAAGAAGCTTTTTGTTAATAATGTGGGTAAGCCAGGCAGAACCGGCTCCTATAACGGCACCTGCAAAGACATCTGAAGGATAATGAACACCGAGATGCATTCGCGAATATCCTACAGTTGCTGCCCAGCCATACGCCGGAACCGCAACATACCATTTTGAATATGCAAGGCTCAGGGAAGTGGCTGTGGCAAATGCACTTGAAGTATGTCCGGATGGAAATGACGGTGAATCAGCATGATATTTCTGTATGATATCAGGATATTTAACAAAAGGCCTGTCTCTTCCGATTGAATATTTAAGAAGGTTTGTAACGCCAGCACAGACCAATGATGATGATGCTATGACGCATGCTATCCTGAACTGCTTATCATCCTTTCGTACAAGGCCATATCCACCTATTGCAAGTGGTGTCATGATTACAAGATAAGGCTCAGTGTCTGAAACAAACCTGAAAAAACCATCAGAAGACAGGTTCCCGGGAGAATTAAATGCTCTTAAAAGCCTGATATCAGCATTCTGGGCATACAAAACAGGATGCAGAAAAATCAGCAGACAGAAGACCATTTTCCTGGCGATTTTCATATCGTCAGATCTTACTTCAGTTTACTTTTTAATCCGATAAGCTCAAGAACTGTATTAACATCAGCTTGCTCTGTAAGCGTCACTGTTACAGGCTTTATCTTGCCAAATCCCTTATGCTTAATAAAGTCCTTCTTCAGAGCTGAGGGTATACCACTGTTAATAACCTGGTCTTCATATTTGCCGCCAAAATAGAATGTTATCCTGAATGAATCATTTAAAACTGAAGCCCAGAAAATAGTCTTTTTCTTAAGAACCATCTTAAAAAGCCATTGCTTTCCGTCGTTATAGTAACGCCATTCCCCTGAAATGCCTGAATAAGTTGACATTGCATCAGCCAGAACTGAATGCCACAGGGCAAATTTATCACCAACAAGAGATTTTATTATTGCATCATCCGGCACTACTGACGGATCAGTCATTTTTCTTTCTGTGTTTTCAGTCATAACGGTTATTTTCTGATTGAATGATTACATTTTTTTCCGGGTCAGTAACATAAGTCATATCCGGCTCATATTCAGGATTTAACTTCTTAGATTCAGATTCCTGCATTGCAGCTGTAACCGATCCGTATCTCCAGGTTCTAAACCACAATCTGACAATAAAAAGTATCTGTGCCATAATAAAATACAGGAAAAGAGCACCACCGGTAGATGGTTTTGCTGACAGTAGTTTCGACATTGTCAGCCATCCAAATGCTGCCTGGATAATTACAAGTAAAAGCATCATTGGATATGAAGTGAAAAAGCTTTTAAAAGTCTTCCCGAAACCAAATCCAATTGCGCTGAATGCCCCTGCTTCAGGTCTGTCAGCCTTCCAGGCTCTTGCGTAATCGGTGGCAAGGAGCATAAGCGGAAGCAATAAAGCAGTTATTATGAATGCGATTCTCATAAAAGGCCCTCCTGTCGACATAAAGCTGCTTTCTGATTTTCCTGCGGATATCAATACAAAGGGAACCGCTATAATAATGCCGGCGACAAGTGAAAAAATCATAATATTTATGATAATAATGACAAGAAAGGACCAGAAATTTGCTGCAGCGCCAGAAAAAAACACCGAAGCCTTTTTTTCAATAACAGAATCTCTCAGGATTGTGAATAAACCTCCTGTTATGAAGGCATTCAAAAAGAAGCTTAAGATGATTATTAGGAAAAATCCGGTGGTGAGCGCTGAAAACATATTTAAAAATGGCCTGAGCAGATCAGTGATAACATCTGCATTTATTGAATCCTGCATTAACTCAGTAACCATGCTGCTTCCAAGCATACTTTTGAAACCTGACCTCACAGGCAGTGAAACAAGACTTATCAGGATAAACAGAACCAGCCAGTTAATTATGATGCCTTTCCATGACCTGAGAGATGATAAAGCACCTGTCTTTAGATTATATAATATTTTCATATTCAGTCGGTTTAAAGTGATATTATGTTGATGAAGTACTGCATGAATATTGTGAATTTGTCAATATACCGTCTTAACGGCACCCTGTCAGGGTCCTCGGTCCGGGAATTATTAACAAAGTTTGCATCCATTTTAAGTTTGTATCCGGGATCAATCTTTACCCAGTCAATCTGCCTGGTGCCTGTATACTTATAATCCATGTACCTGGCCTTTCCGTCCCAGTATTCCATAATAGTGTCCCCGTTATCGAAATGGATCATAACATCAACCGGAAGGCATACTTCACCAAGCCTGTTCAGCATGACTGTTGAGGTATAAACAGAATCATCTTTTGTAACATTTGTTACAAATCTCATCGAGTCTGCTTCAGACACAATACCTTTAAAATCACGTATTTTGACATTACTGAATGAGTTAACAGCATAATCTGCTATTCCTGTACCGTAAAGTGTCTGGTCAAAGAACCAGTTCATATCAGGTCCGAATTTATCTCCGTGAATTTTCGGAACAACATCATTAAAAACGGCAATAAAATCCCTGCCTGATGGATGCTTAAATGCCCATCTCCTGTAGTATTCCTTAAACACCTCATTCATTGCATCCTCACCTATCAATCCCATCAGCGTATGCAGAATTATACCAGCTTTCTGATACGACATCATACCATAGGAACCGTGAGGATAATTCCAGGAAAATTCCCTGTTGGTTGTTGTCTGTTTGTCGGGTGAGCTCAGATAGGAGATACGCGCCATTGATTTATCTGACATTTTTAACAGAGGATGATCGATCAATCCGGAATTGTTTCCCCAGTAATGGTCCATTATCCTTCCCTCCCAGAATGTATTTACACCTTCATCAAGCCATGGTTCCTCAAACTCATTACTGGCAAGAATTCCCATAAAATATGCATGCCCGAACTCATGAACAGTTACCATTTCAGGCATATGAAGAAACTCAGGAACCTTATCACCTGATGCTGATGTAAACAAGGTTGTATACTCCATTCCTCCGGCAAAAGATCCGACAGTGGGAGGATCAACAAATGTCAGGTGAGGCCAGGGAAAGGGGCCTACATTTTCAGTGAGATATTCCAGTGCATTTTTCACTGCGTTGAATTGCCGTTCAACCTGATCCTTCCGGACATGAGGAAGCAGAAGTGTAATTTTAACATGTTTCCACTGATCAGTATAAACTGCATAGCCGGGCCATGTTGTCCATGCAAAATCAACAATATCCTCTGCCCTGTATGTAAGAGTTTTTGTTTTTCCGTCAGCAGCATTTTCCTCTTTTATAAGCATGCCTCCGGATCCTGTAATATAATCGGCAGGAACAGTCACAGCAACATCATAAACGCTATGATTTGCGTAAAACTCTGAATTAGAATGAAACTGGTGGCAGTTCCAGGCACCTTCAACTGCATAGCGCATGCCGGCCGGCTCATAAACTCCAAATTTCGGGAACCATTG
>CAZEYY010000005.1:0-7543 GCA_964516485.1 uncultured Rikenellaceae bacterium | reverse complement strand
CAACTGCATAGCGCATGCCGGCCGGCTCATAAACTCCAAATTTCGGGAACCATTGTGCAACAAAAAAGTAATCATCATTATAACCTGTTCTTGCCGAACCCTTAGGCAGTTTTGTCTCAAACTTTACCTGTATAAAAACAGTATCACCCGGTTTAGCTGGAGCAGGCAGCATTACACTAATGACTGTCTGATCATCAGGGTTGTTGTCATCCGGGCTAATATATTTCAATCCCGGTAAGAGGTCATTTCCCTTCCTGTCATCAAAAGATAAAAGGTTTATCCAGCCAAAATCATTCTTTTTTTCGGATATCATCCTGTTTGAAAAGAAGGATGTTTTATTGCTTTTAAAGGCATTCATATAAAGATGAAGCCTTATATCGGGCACCAGATCAGGTGATTTGTTTACCCAATAAGCTTCCATCTCTCCTGTAACTATTTTAGTTTCAGGATTTAAGCTTGCGTTTATTTTATAATAGGTCTGACGTTCGCTCAGAGCCTCCTTCAGGACAATCTGACCCTCTGAAGAATTAAAAAGAAAGGTTAATGCAAAAAGCAGTAATATTATTCTGTTCATCTCAATAAAATTTGAGATGAAATTAAAAATTAATGCCGGACTATTTCAGGATTAGCCCTGTTTTTTGTTTAAAGATCTCAACAACCTCCTGCAGCCTTCTTCTTTTTTGCAGCAGGTTTAATAGCTGGTTTCGGGGAAGCGGATGTCTGTTCTGACGTTGATGCAACAACACCTCCTCCTCCAAGTGCAGCTCCTGCACTCTTTCGGAAATCATATTTTGCAAATTCCTCATCAGAATTTACAGTAGAAGGCTTCTGTGGATTCATTATTGCATCGAACCAGTAATTAAGACCTCCTTCAAGAACGTAATTATTTATGTAACCAAGCTGACGCGTAATCATCCAGGCCTCATTTGCAACCAGGCTTCCGTTCGAATAGAATACATTCATTTTAACATCCTGGTTAAGTATATCAGTATACTTGTCGGAAAGCAGATCATTAACAGGAATATTAACTGCGCCCGGAAGACTGAATTTTTCAAATTCCTCCTGACTCCTTACATCTATAAGCCTGAGTGAGGGATCCTTCTTTACTATCATATCGGCAACAGCATCAGGGGTAATATACTGGGTCCTTGTATTTACCTCAGCAAGAAGCTGATCGGCTGTAAGCTTATAAGGTTTTGTCTTGTTCTGCGGAACAGCTGCAATAATAAGTCCCATAGGGATAATGAACATTGCAAGTAGTGTACGCGGTTTCATATTCTTCTGATTTTTATTATTATACAAAGTTAGACTGTTTAATCAATTAATATTCCTCCCTGGGAAATTTCTTTTCAGCCCATTCTGCTACCCAGAACATTGCCAGGGCAATAATTATGAGAAGGAATGCAAAAATACCATCACTCATCCCCAGGCTTTCGCTCACTTTTGGTGATCCGAGGAAATTGGCCATATATGTTCCTTCCCACAGGTTATAGCCAAGACCAAAGATAAATACACCCAGAAAAAGACCTCCAATGAAAACCAATGCATCAAGCTTGCCTATTGAAGCTCCGCAAAAACTTGTCCCGGGACAGTATCCTCCCATTATGAATCCGGCTCCCATTATTATACCACCCAGAATTGCCGATGTCAGGTATGTCGGATTCACATAAACCAGATTAAGGTCTATCCATCCGAACAGGCTGAAGAATAATAGTCCTAACATAGCGGTTATAGCAGCGGTGAAAAAAACTTTCAGCACCACGGTATCATAAC
Organism: uncultured Rikenellaceae bacterium; assembly: GCA_964516485.1. GTDB lineage: Bacteria > Bacteroidota > Bacteroidia > Bacteroidales > VadinHA17 > LD21. The sequence goes on along the minus strand of CAZEYY010000005.1, from coordinate 5,770 downwards.
CGTAAAATACCCCGGCAAGTTTTCTGCTTGAAGAAAAACCACTTTGTTCAAGAACGAAGCCAAATCCAATGCCAATTATGAATGCAAGGAAAAGGTTTGTATTCTCTGATATTATTTCGTTTACTGATAAAGGTCCCATATTATTGTATTATTGTCTGTTTTTAAATGTTTTATTGTCGTGCGGTCCCTTCCGCCCTTCAGCCTTCCGCCTTACCTTATATCCAGTTTTTGCGGAAGAAATATGCAAGGGCATAGGCTGTTCCGAAAATTGCCATCATTGTAACAAATCCACCCAGTGAAAGTACAGCCATTCCGCTCAGTGCCGAGCCGCTTGTACAACCTCTGCCGAGCTGGGAACCAAAGCCGAACAACACACCACCTGCAAGAGCAAAAATAAGCCGGCGGCGGGAGGTAATCTTCGGAGAATGTTCAACCTTGAACCTGAGACGCCCTGCCAGTGATCCGGAGAGAAAGCCTCCAACAAGCACGCCCAGCATTTCAAATACAAGCCATGTTTTCATAGGGCTGCCACTGTGAGCCTCTCCAAATTCCTTAACAAAGCCTGAATTTGCAGTGGCTTCAGGTGCAACTGTATTCATGGCTGTAACAACAGTGCTTTTTATTGCACCGCTTGCTCCCAGTCCGCGGCCTGACACAAAATTAGCTGCAAGAAGTACCAGTCCGAGCAATACCCCACCAACATAAGGGTTGATGTAAGGTCTCGCTTTTCTTTCTTTTGATTTTGTCATATTATGTCTTTTTATATTTTGTTACAATTTGCACGACTCACTGCTCAGGGCTCACAACGCACGGCTCAGGGCTCTCAGTAAAGCCACCTGCTTACCTGGCCGGCATATACAATAATAAACCGCAGCATCAGGCTGCCAAAGAGAACAAGAACAGCAGGAACGAGTACAGGTATATGATATCTGCCAAGTTCCATTATCTCAAGGATTGCCGGAATAACAAGTCCGAGCGCCACAACAAAAATCCAGAATGACATTGTATATTGTCCTCCCAGGAATAAGTTTGCAGCTTCTATCTGAACCTGAGTGCTTGCCAGGAATCCCATGAACATGTGAATTATCAGAAAGAGCTCTATACCAATCATTACCAGATCGATACGGGCAAACTGCTTACGCTCTGCCTCATTCTTTGATAATAAGAGGGTGGCTGCTGCTCCTGCCGACAAACCCGATGCAAGGAAGAGCGGTCCCAGTATTGAAGTATTCCAGAGTGGCCTGGCATTGAAGGCAGAAAGAAGTATTCCTGTGTATATTCCAAGAATTATTGCATAGATGAGCATCACCCATGCAAGAGCTTTTTTGTATTTGTTAAAAAATCCATCCAGAGCCCATAACCATTTGAATTTCCAGTCCCAGGCCGGAAAGATATCCCTGATATGAAGTGCACACCAGATAAAAGATATCGGAGTAATTACCATTAGCGTCCAGGCACCCCACGACATAGGCGATTGCAGCTTTATATTGGTGTAAAGCTGCCAGAAAAAGAGTTTATGCCTCAGATCAATGAATAAGGCAAGCAGACCTATTACAAGGAGAAAGGGTGTAAGGAAGGGAGTAAGCCTTACAGCAGTTTTATAATCATTCTCTCTTCCCCGGATGTAATATACTGCCGCAATAGCAAGTATCCCGGCTGCCATTCCTCCCAGAAAAAGGTAGAGCGATATCTGCCAGTGCCATATATGAAGATGCGGATCAACCATCTGGTTCATTCTACCGCTGACAATAACTTCTTCATTCATATATACTGAAAATAATATTGTTAAATAAGAAAATATAGCTGAGGTTTTGTTCCTGCTTCAGGTATCAGTGTCTTGTACTTGCGCTTCCTGAGTACTGCCGACACATCACTGTTTGGATCATCAAGATCGCCAAAGTAAAGGCATTTAGTCGGACAAACGTCAACGCAGGCCGGTTTCATTCCGTTCTTGATCCTGTGGATGCAGAAGGTACATTTATCAACATAACCATCAGGATGCGGATACCTTGCATCATAAGGACATGAGGCAATGCATGCACCGCAACCTATACATTCTGTTTGCGTGACAAGAACAATACCACCGTCAGCGAAATGACTGGCACCGGTCGGACAGCATCTGACACAAGGTGCATTAACACACTGGTTGCATCTCTCCGACCTTATTTCCATCTCCAGCTGCGGGTAGGTACCATCAGTCACCTCAACTATCCAGTCGCGGCAGTAACCAATAGGTACATTATTTTCTGTCTGGCATGCAACAACACAATCGCTGCAACCAACACATTTCCTGGTATCAACGGCCATGGCATATCTCATGAGGCCACCTCCTCTCCTGCCTTTTCTGTAACAAATGTTACAAAATTTGATCTCATTCCTGTACCTCCCATAATCGGATCAACAAGTACCTTTGTTATCATTTGTGTATCGCTGACACCGCGGCCAAAACATCTTGTCATCTGCTTTTGTTTATGCCCGAAGCCATGAACTATATACACCGAATCCCACCTTATACGCTCAGTAACCCTGACCTTCACTGAAAAATCGGTTACTACATCATCCTGGTTCTTCAGCCAGATGTACTGACCGTTTATCAGGCCCCATTCCTTTGCCACCTTCGGATTGACCCAGACAGAGTTTTCATCCATGAGGTCAGTCAGGTTGGGATTATTAGCTGTACGGCTGAATGTATGCATTGGTGCACGGCCATAAATAAGCCTGTAATAACCTTCGGGAGGTTCCGGATGCTGAGTGTATTTTGGAAGAGGATCAAAGCCAAGGCTTTCGAGGTAGGGTGAAAAAAGTTCTATTTTCTTTGAATCGGTATAAAATTCAACTTCTTCATTTTCTGCAAAATACAAATCATCTGCCTCCCTGTCAAAATTTTTCACTCCCAGCCTCTGCATCTCCTCAAGTGATGATCCGGCCTGCTTAAGTTGCCAGTCAAGAAGATCTTCCTGTTTTTCAAACGGGAAGTATGCCTGAAGACCAAGTTTCACAGCAAGCTCTCTGGCAATCTGATAACCGGGTTTTGTATCATACAAAGGTTCTGCTGCCGGCATCCTCAGTGCGATCGAAGGTCTGCGGTGCGGACCAGTCCTGAGGCTGTCATAGCGCTCAAGGTAGGTACACTCAGGCAGAATAACATCAGCCCAGCCTGTAATCTCCATAGGCATCGTATCGATGGCAACAAGAAGATCAAGATTCTGAATTGCCTTCAGGGTGTTTGGTGTATTGGGGATTGTTGAAATAAGGTTAGTACCATTTACTAACCAGCCCTTTACAGGATAAGCCGGGTTGTTTTCCGGAACTGTTGCATCAATTATTGCATTTGATACTGTCAGGCTCGCCAGAGGATACTTTCCGGGAAAGATATCACTCCATTCCCTTGAAGGAGCTTTGAACGGAGGTAATTTAACAGGTGCCAGATCAAACCTTGCAGGCCTGTAGAAACCTCCCCTCCTGCCCCATGAACCAAGCAGGGCATTTATAATTGCAACAGCCCGCAGCCGCTGAGTATCATCACCGTACCATGTAACATGCCTGCCAGGATGCACAATAACAGCAGGTGCTGCATCCGACATCTCCTTCGCAGTACTTCTGATCTGGTCAGGTTTTATTGTAGTTATTCCGTAAGCCCATTCCGGAGTGAAATCCTTGACATGTTCCCTTAGTTTATCAAAGCCTGTGCAGTATTTTTCAACATATTTTTTGTCATAATACTCATTGTAAATAATCTCGTGAATCCAGGCAAGGAGGAGGGCAATATCAGTTGCCGGTTTTATCGGAAGCCAGTATTTCGACTTCCCGGCGGCAGTTGAGAACCTTGGATCAACAGTAATAATTACAGCTCCTTTATCAATTGCATCCGACATTTCCTGAACCTGTCCGTTATGCATGTTCTCACCGATATGAGAACCAATCAGCACCAGGCATTTTGTATCGCGGATGTCTGTTATCTCCGGGGAGTAAACCTCCTCACCGAATGTAAGAGTGAAGGCATCATCTCGAGGTCCCCTGCACTGGGCGTATGAGGGCTCAGCTATGTTTCCGGAACCAAAAGCCTTAAAGAGAGTTGTATAATAGGCTGAACCTGAGCCATGTGAAAAAAGAGCCATACTCTCAGGTCCGTACTTTGCAGAAATTTCTTTCATTTTACCGGCAATGACCTCCAGAGCTTCATCCCATGTAGCCTGCCTGAATACCTGCTTACCCCGTTCTTCAACACGTATCAGTGGAGTCTTTAGCCTCTCCTCATCATAATACATGCCCAGTCCGCCTGTTCCTCTCGGACAAAGGCGTCCGTTGCAGTTCTGGTCCTCATCGTTACCGATTATTTTCCAGATCTTACCTTCTGATGTTTTATATACCCAGCCGGCGCACTTCCAGAAGCAGACCTCACAATATGTGGCGGTACGCCTCAGGTCAAGCTTCAGATTGTTAAGCTCTTCCGGTTTTGAAAGTGTTTTTAAAATTTTGTAGGAGCCTGCACCGGCAATAAGGGCTCCAGCACCTATGGCTGAGATCCTGATGAAATTCCTCCGGGTTGTCATGAATTGGTTTAATTGGACACAAATCTATTACAAAAAATATTATGTTATCATTGATATATATAGATTTATCTATGTATAAATGATCCAGTCAGTTAAACCCTACTGTTAACAAATTAACAATCTGACAAATACTTTGCTTGTCTGGAATTATTCTAAATTATCATCAATACTATTACCCTGTTCTGCAACATCTACAGCTTTAATATTAATCAGGTCCAAAGCGGTAAACTTTTTAATATCCATTCCGGGAGAAAAACACTTAAAGGCATCATCCCATATTTTAAGGAGTAACTTATCCTGTATGCCTTTGATCCTTATTATGAGCTCATCCATCTCAGGAGAATTACCATTTCCCGGGAAGTCATAGTTCATGGCCTTCATCAGTTGGGTCAGATCATTATACTTTCCCAGATTTGTTGTGAGCCTGACAAGTCTTTTCTCCGCGGCTTTGATCTTTCTGTCATCACCGGGCCTGAAGAACCAGAGTTGATAAAGCAGATCCTTGGACCGTTTTCTCAGAAGGTGAATCTTTTCAGGTTTCGGGTTGCGCCTGCAGGCTAAACAGAGACCCTTAACTTTTTGATAACTTAGCATCAGCTGAAACTTAAGAGCCTCATTGTCGAGCTCTTTCATCTGGTTAAAGCGAATTCTGAAGCCGGTTTTTCTGAGAAGCTCTTCAAGCAGCTGAAGACTTTGCTGAATATCTTTCTCAGGAATAACTGAAAGGTCAGGCTTTGTTAATAAGGATTTGATTTTTTCATTTTCAGTTAACCGGTCAAAGATCTCAGGATACTTCTTCCTTAGTTCCTTCAGATTCTTCCTGTTCACGGCATTATCCCGCCAGACTGACAGTGTTTTCCCAACCTGCTGAAGAGAATCCGAGTCCTTTTCATACCATTCCGGTTTCAACGGAGTCTTTGTCAGCTTAAGAGTCGCCCGTGCTTTCTTCATCAGAACACGGATATCATGTATTGCATCATCATCAGGTACATGGTCCTTCTTTAACAAAACAAGAGCTTTTCTTATGTAAGCTGATAATGCCGGTTTGATCTCTCTGATAACAATTATATCTGATTTTTCCATCAACTGACAATAAATCAATTCTATAAAGTTAAATATTATTCAGTACTTATTGTTACACAGAGAAACGCAGAGGTTCACAGAGGACCACAGAGGTAATAAAAATAATTATTAATTATATGCAACTAGTTAATTAC
>CAZEYY010000004.1:59112-74323 GCA_964516485.1 uncultured Rikenellaceae bacterium | reverse complement strand
GCGAAGAAAATCAATTTACTCCCCTTGGGGATGGGGTAAATAAATTGATTTTCAATCGATTTGGTATATATTATTCATGATTGCCGATAGTCATAATTTATAATGCTGTATTTAGTGCTAACTAATCTTTAAAAACAATGGGTGATTTTAAAACTCTTGAAGTCAGGCTTTTCTTCGATTAATAATCCATAATCTGAAAAACGGATCATCTATTTTATATTCCTGCCTGGTTTTTATAAGAAAGCCTTTTTCAGTCATTCTTTTAAGTGCACTGAAAACAGTACTCGAAGCACCAAAGCCATATTCTCTTAAAAATGCTTCGGATAATGGTGATAACTCAGAACTGCACACACCGGCAAGTAAGGATTTATCAGTACGGTTAAGGCTATTCCATAATCTCTCATAATCATTGTCATGACTCTGTACTATCTCTTCAGCAGCTTTTAATTCTATATCATCCGAGAAACCCAAATGATGAATCATTTCCCAAACTGTAAAAGCAAGTTGCTGGGAATAAAATGGATGATAATCAGTTATTCTGAAAATTCCGGCTGTCACCCCCACTGGATTGTCGATAACAGACTTAAACTTATCTTCCATAAATTCATTGAATTCACTGGCAGGTATCTTATCAAGTGTCATAAGAGTACCAAACCTGTAGAAAGGAGATCTCTTTTTCTCAAAAATATCCCTGATCATTGACTCACTGCTTCCCATCATTATATAATTGATATTCTTGTGGTTCTGCATAAGGGACCTTAAGAATCTGTCAAGATCCTTTTCAAGTCTGAATATTTCCTGAAATTCATCAAGAACTACAATCAATTTGTTTTTTTCAGTTCCAAGTTTCTCTACAAGATTGAAAACATCCTCAAGAGGAACATGCCCATTTGATCCTGATCTGAAAGATATCTCAGTCTCTCCTGTAACGGGATTCATTATCAATGAAGGAATAATCCTGAATGTCTTTAAAAATCCCTTTATCTTCTGCAGAGTAAACAAATTATAAATCCTTTTTAAAAGCTGCGACGCAAAATCTTCTGTTGAAAAAACAAGCTGAAGATCCAGATACAGGTATTTCCGGCCAGATTCATTCAATACCTTTTTTATCAGGCTGGTTTTCCCATATCTTCTTGGACTTATCATTATAAGGTGATTCTCTCCCTGCAGGTAAGATGAGATCCTTCGGATCTCTTCCTTTCTGTCAGTAAAAAACTCGCCATCTACAACAGTTCCGAATTTAAAAGGATTTCTTTCCATGGTTGCGAAAATATTCGTTGCGAAAATATTCGGAAACAAAATTACGAAGAATTTCGGAAATCAATCCTTTAACCTTGTACAAAAACAAAAGAGGCTGTCTCAAAAGACTAAATCCATTAACCACTAAGGGCACAAAGTAAAATCACAAAGAACACAAAGAGTTTAATATTAAGCTATTATCTTTGTGTTCTTCGTGCAGCCTTTGCGTACTTTGTGGTTAAAATTACTTTTGATACAGCCTCTTCTTAGTAAATAAATTATTCTGTAAATCAGGTCTTAACCCACCCCTTCCCGATAGCTATAAGACTTCCCGAAATAATGACTGTGTGAATATAGAAAAGCACTTTTTTTAGCGGTGCGAGGGCAAACCCGGAAAAGGTGCGAACCGCTCCTGTTTTGGAGGAGCAAAAGAAAGTGACAATCAACTAAAAAAGAAAGGGTGCCCCCTTTTGAGACACCCTCCTCAGTAAATAAATTAGTCGGTAAAAGAGGTTTTAACCCACCCCTTGCCCCTCCCAGGAGGGGATCCTATGCTCCAGGCAACCTGCGCCATTAATCCGTTGTGACATTCCCTTCAGCCCTTCCGCCTTTCCGCCCTTCAGCCCTTCCGCCGTTCTCCATCAATGCAACAACGTCACATCTCCAACTTTCTTGAATGGCTGTCCGTTGGCATACTTGCCCTCGACATACCATACATATACTCCCTGGCTGCACAGATTACCCTTATAGTAACCGTTCCATGGCTTGTTGATGTCATGACTTTCGAAGATCAGCACTCCGAGCCTGTTGAAGATCTGCAACTTGTAGTCAACAACTTTTTCCTTGATCGGTGGGTAGAAGAACCTGTCAAGATTTTCCGAATTGATATTTCCTACATCTACATTTTCTTCACCACTCACATTTGGTCTGAATACTGTTGCGAATTTTATAGTGCCTGCAGGCTCTACAGTAACACCAGGCGACAACAGGTACTTGTCGGCACATACATTTCCGTCACCATTGTCCTTGTAAGCCCATAGTGTGATGTCGTACACGCCTTCATCCATATACTTGTGGAAAGGCTCCTTCTCTGTTGATGTTGTACCATCACCGAAGTCCCACTTGAAGTTGTCGGCTCCCGAGCTGAGGTTGTAGCCTCTCACCTTCTCATCATTGACGAAGACAAAGGTCGGCGATACTTCAAAGTATGATCTAGGTGTTGCATAAACCTTCACTACCTGCGATTTCGACGAAACTCCGCCAGGACCTGTCACTACAAGCTCAATGCGGTATATTCCTGCATCAAGATAAGTATAATCAGGATTCTTCGCAGTTGATATGCTTCCGTCGCCGAAGTCCCATCTGTATGTAGTACCCGGAACATCGGTGTTGAGTGAAGTGTTGTTTATTCCTATCTCCAGCGGCTCGCAACCCGAAGGTATTGAATCAAAGTTTGCAACAGGAGGTTTAGGATTTATCCTTACCTCATGTTTAATACTGTCGGAGCAGAATGCATTGCTTACTCTCAGTACAACATCGAAGGTTCCGAGATCCCTGTAGGTGTGTACAGGATCCTTGTCTGCCGATGTTCCTCCGTCACCAAAGCTCCAGCTGTATGACCATGTTCCGTCATTCGTCTGGTTGGTAAAGGTTACATTGTTGCCTGCTGCATCAAATATCTGCGTCGGCGGCACTGCATTGAACTGCGGCAGCGGTACAGGCATTACGGTTATTGTCATTGTTGTGTCGTCAGTACAGCTGTAGAACGAAGTTGTTGTCAGCGTAACAGTAAGCTGCAGAGGTGCTGTTGTAAAGTTGGAATATGTATGTGTTGTTGACTCAGTCGGAGAGTAACCTGTTATACCGTCTCCATATTCCCAGAAGTATTTGCTTGCTCCCGGAGCAGAAGTGAATGTAAGTGAGCTTCCGCTGCAGACAACAGTGTCGCTTCTTGTGAATGCTGCATCAATTGCCGGATATACAGTAACCATTGAGATATACTCGTCGAAACAGCCGCCGGGCGACATTACCTTAAGCTTCACATTCATGTACTGTATTGATGTGGCGCTTGTGTTAACAAAGGTGTGCGAAGGACTTGCATTGACCGAATCAACAGCTGATCCGTCACCAAAGTTCCACCAGAACTTTGTAAGCCCTGTCATATCCTTTGTAAACGAAACAGGAAGTGGTGTGCAACCGTTCTCAGTATCCTGGATAAATGTAGCATTCGGACTGTCAACCGTAACAGCTATGTCATCACTTGCAGTACATCCCTTGCTGTCTTTCACTGTATATGTAAGGTTGTATGTACCTGTAATAAGTGAATTGAATGTAGGCGACTGACTTGTGTAGTTGCTGAGAGGTCCGACATCTCCTGTCCAGCGGTGCTGTGTGTAAGGCAGTGTTCCACCTGTCGGATTTCCGTTAAGGACAATTCCTATTCCGCCACAGGCATTTATATCTGAAGCGAATGCTACAACGGGATTCTGATTGACAGTTAAGGCAGCTCCTGTTGTATATGTAGTTGCACATGAACCGATAAGTGCAAGCCTGTACATGTTACCGCTGAGTGATACAGGTGCATTCACTATAGAGAGCTGGTTTGTAACTGAACCAACATAGGTTGCATCGTCTGTGATATCAGCCCATGATGTTCCTCCATTCGTGCTTACCTGCCACTGAAGTGTGAGATAACCTGTTCCATTTGCAAGGAAGGAGGTGCTTCCGTTCTCACAGATAGCCTTGACAACAGGTTGCAGGGTCACTGCAGGAGGATTGACTACAGAGAGTCTTCCGAAGTTTGTATAAAGCGGTACTCCGCATACTCCTGTGGCTTTTGCCCTGAATACCCAGTTATTGAAGGATGAGAGAGCGCTTGTTATTGTCAGTGTCTTTGTATTTGAACCGCTGAAGTTTGCATCATCAGCCACATTTCCAAAGCCTGATCCTTTATTTACCTGCCACTGCCATGTGATACCTGTTCCGTCGGCATCAGCTTCCATCACTGTGTTCTGACCAAGACAGATAGTTGTGTCCTTCGGATGTTTTGTGAATTCAGGTGAAGTATTAACGGTAAGCACAGCTGAAGAAGATGTTGAAGGAGGCGGGCAGCCTGATACCTCAACGCGGTACTTGTATCCGTTCATGCTTCTCACTGCGCTCCATATCGACAGTGTTGAAGAGGTCTCGCCTGAGTAGGTTCCTCCACCGGGAACAGGCACAAAGCCTCCTCCGAGGTTGTCGTCAACATACCACTGGTAAGCCAGGTCATCGCCAACAGCTGTTACATCGAAGTTCACAACTCCGAATTCACATATTGTCCTGTCGACTGGTGAAACAGTTACTGCAGGAAGCTGCTTAACCCTGACTGTCATTGTGCCAACGGTGGTTCCGCATAAGCCAGTCGATGTTGCAGTTATTGTAACATTTCCATAATAGGCAGGATCCCAGTTCATGACGCCAGTTGCTGAGTTGATTGTTCCCGCAGCTGCCGGCGATACCGTGTACACTATTGATGTACTGTTCGTTGCAGTAGCCGTGTAGGTCTCATCAGGTGAATCCTGACATACCTCAGGAGCCCCTGTTGTAAAGTTTGTGGGACCTGTAAGCGGATTGACTGTAACTGTAAATGTTGTAACAGGACCAGGACATGAGTTTGCAGAAGGTGTCACCCTGTATTCAACAGTTCCCGGTGTAAGACCGGTATTGTAAAGGGTTTGGGCAATAGTGGTGCCGTTCGAAGGTGTTGCACCAACTATTCCTCCCGTAACTGTACCTATTGTCCAGCTGAATGTAGCGCCTGCAACAGAGCTTGTGAGAGCTATGTTTGTTGCTGTAGCGCTGCATAATGTAAGCGAACTTGCCGTGCTGACATCAGGTGTCGGATTGACTGTCACTATTATGTTGCTTGTTATGCCCGGACATGAATTGGCTGTCGGGGTGACAATATATGTTACAGTACCGGCTGTGTTGCCAGGGTTGGTAAGTACCTGTGATATTGCAGGGCCTCCCGAGGGTGTAGCACCGGTAATACCTCCTGTTATTGTACCGACAGTCCAGGTATATGTTGCGCCTGCAACATTACTGTTAAGCGTTATGTTAGTGCTTGTTGCGCTGCAAATCGTTGTTGAACCCGTATAGGTGACATTCGGTGTAGGATTAACTGTTACAAGAATGTCAACAGGTGTTCCGGAACATGAATTTGCAACAGGTGTTACTCTGTATGTCACTGTTCCTGCTGTTGTTCCGGGATTAACAAGGATCTGTGCAATAGTCGATCCTGATGAAGCGCTTGCACCAGATACTCCACCTGTGGTACCAGCTATTGTCCAGCTGAATGTTGTACCGGCAACTGTACTTGTAAGTGCAACATTTGTTGTGCTTCCACTGCATATCGTTGTCGGACTTACCGTACTTACATTTGGTGTCGGATTTACTGTAATTGTGAATGTTTGTGGAGTACCTGTGCAGGTAACAGAGCCGTTAGTGAAGCTCGGTGTAACAGTGATCGTGGCCACAACAGGTGTTGTACCTGTATTTGCAGCAGTAAACGCAGCAATGTTACCAGAACCTGTAGCCGGTAGCCCTATGCCTGGAGCCGAATTTGTCCAGTCGTATACCATTGTTCCCCCTGTATTCAACGTTGTAAAGTTGATTGCTGTTACGTTTGAACCATTACATACAACCTGGTCGGCAGGATCATTAACCTGTGCATCAGGATTAACTGTGATTGTGAAGGTCTGAACAGGGCCATCACAGTCAACTGCTCCGTTGCTGAGTCGTGGTGTTACAGTAATAGTGGCAACAACTGGTGATGTACCGGTATTTGTTGCAGTAAATGCAGCTATGTCCCCGCTGCCGGAAGCCGGAAGCCCCATGCCTGATGCCGAATTGGTCCACAGATAAGTTGTTGTACCACCGGTTGCAGTTGTTGTGAATGTATAAGCTGTTACAGTTCCTCCGTTACATACAACCTTGTCGGTAGGATCATTGACCTGTCCTTTCTGGTTCACAGTTATTGTAAAGGTCTTCGAAGGACCGTCGCAGGTCACCAGGCCATTTGTGAAGTGAGGTGTTACAGTTATAGTTGCAGTAACCGGTGCGGTACCTGTATTTACTGCAGAGAAGGCTGATATATTACCGTTGCCCGATGCGGGAAGCCCGATGCCGGGAGCCGAATTGGTCCAGGTATAGGTTGTTGTACCGCCTGTATTCAGAGTGCTGAATTCTACTGCTGTTGTATAGGCACCATGACATACAACCTGGTCGGAAATATCTTCAACCTGTCCTGTTGGATTCACTGTTATCGTGAAGGTCTGAGCAGGACCTGTACAGGCTTTTCCTGCATTATCGAACGAAGGTGTTACAACTATTGTCGCTATAACCGGTGCAGTACCTGAATTATCAGCAGCAAAAGGACCGATATCTCCTGAACCGATAGCCGGGATTCCGATTCCCGGTGCCGAATTAGTCCAGTTGTATGTTGTTGTACCTCCTGTCCTGTTAGTCGCAAAGGTCACAGAAGTACTTTGTGTATTGCATACTACCAGATCTGCAGGATCATTAACCTGTGCTGTCGGATTCACTGTAATAGTGAACGTTTTGGAAGGTCCGCTGCAGGTAACGGCACCATAAGTGAATTGCGGCGTTACTGTTATCGTTGCAACAACAGGCGCTGTGGTGTTATTGACTGCCGTGAAGGCTGCAATATTACCTGAACCCATTGCTGCAAGTCCAATGCTAGTTGCATTGTTAGTCCAGCTGTAAGTTGTTGTTCCAACAGTATTTAAGGTGCTGAAACTGACAGCTGTTGTCAGATCTCCGTTGCAGACTGTTTCTGATGTAATAGCATTAACCTGTGCCGTTGGATTAACAGTTATCGTGAATGTCTCCGGTGAACCGTTACACGTGACGGACCCGTTTGTATATTGAGGTGTCACGGTTATAGTTGCGACAAGCGGTGCAGTACCAGTATTTGTTGCAGCAAACGAAGCTATATTACCCGATCCTGACGCCGCGAGTCCGATGTCAGTTTCGTCATTTGTCCAGTTGTAAACAGTGCTTCCTCCGGTATTATTTGTGCTGAAGAAAACTCCTGTTGTCATAGCTCCGTTGCAGACTACCTGGTTGCCAGGATCATTCACCTGGGCAGTCGGGTTGACTGTTATAGTGAATGTCTGCGAAGGACCTGTACATGTCTTTCCGTCAAAGGTAAGCTCAGGTGTAACTGTGATTGTAGCTACAACAGGTGATGATCCCAGATTCTCTGCAGGGAAGGCTGCAATGTTACCACTACCGGTAGCCGGCAGACCTATTCCCGGAGCCGAATTAGTCCAGTTGTAAACCATTGATACTCCGCCTCCGTTGGTTGTTGTGAAGTTCACGGCAGTTGTATTATCGCCGTTGCAAACAACCTGGTTGGAAGGATCAACGACATTGGCTGTCGGATTCACCGTTATCGTAAATGTCTTGGACGGACCTGTACAAGAAACAAAATTGTTTGTATACTCAGGTATTACAGTTATTGTCGCAATTACAGGATCCGTACCTGCATTTACGGCAGTAAAGAAAGGTATGTTACCTGAACCGGTAGCCGGGAGCCCGATGCCGGGAGCCGAATTTGTCCATGAGTAACTTGTTGTTCCACCTGTATTGACAGTACTGAATATTACGTTTGCTGTGGAAGAACCATTGCATACAACCTGGTCAGTTATATCTTCAACCTGTCCTGAAGGATTCACCGTAATTGTGAAGGTTTGTGCAGGACCAGTACATGATGATCCTCCATTGTTAAAGGTCGGGGTAACTGTAATAGTACCGGTTATCGGGGCTGTTGTAGCATTAGTAGTTACAAAAGAAGTTATGTCCCCACTGCCTGATGCTACAAGACCGATGTCTGTATTATCATTTATCCAGTCGTAAGTAGTTGTTCCTACGGTATTCAACGTGCTGAATACAACATTTGCGGTTGAACCCCCCACGCATACGGTCTGGTTAGCAGGATCATTCACCTGGCCTGTCGGATTCACTGTTATTGTGAAGGTCTGGGCAGGGCCGGAGCATGTTACTGAACCATTGTCATATGTTGGTGTAACAGTTATTGTTGCCACCACTGGTGCAGTTGTAATATTCGAAGCGGTGAATACCGGCAGGTTGCCTGTACCGACAGCTGCAAGGCCAATGCTTGGTTTGTTGTTAGTCCAGCTGTATGTTGTAGTACCATCTGTCCTTGTAGTAGTGAAGGTAACAGCAGCAGATGATTCACCATTGCAGAGCTCCTGGTTTGCAGGAACATCCACCTGGGCTGTCGGATTCACGGTTATTGTAAATGTCTCTGCAGGTCCGTTGCATGTAACTGATCCATTAGTGTATGAAGGTGTAACAGTTATAGTTGCTGATATCTGGGCAAGACCTGCATTTGTTGCAGTGAATGCCGGTACAGGACCTGTGGAACCAGCGCCTAAGCCAATGGCAGTATTGCTGTTCGTCCAGGTATAGCTTGTTGTTCCGCCGGTATTAACTGTTGTAAACGGAATGGCTGTTGTAAGAACTCCGTTGCAAACTACCCTGTCGGCAGGATCATTGACCTGTGCGGTAGGATTCACTGTTATTGTGAAGCTTTTTGAAGGACCGCTGCAGCTGACTGCGCCGTTAGTAAATATTGGTGTAACTGTTACTGTTGCAATAACAGGTGAAGTGCCTGTATTTGTGGCAGTGAAGCTTGCTATGTCGCCTGAACCACTTGCTGCAAGACCAATTGATGATGCATTGTTTGTCCAGTTATATGTAGTTGTTCCGCCCGTACGGTCTGTGCCGAATGTAATTGCAGTAACCGGAGCAGCATTGCATACAACCTGGCTGGTAATATTATTAACCTGTGCAGTCGGATTTACTGTAATCGTGAAGGTCTGAACAGCTCCATCGCAATCAACTGAACCATTATTGAACCTTGGAGTCACAGTAATAGTGGCAACAACAGGTGTTGTTCCTGTATTCACAGCATTGAATGTTGATATGTTGCCAGAGCCGGTAGCAGCAAGTCCAATACCAGGCACAGAATTAACCCAGTTGTATGTAGTGGTTCCACCTGTGTTAACTGTTGCAAAAGTTATTGGTGTCACTGGTGAACCATTGCAAACCACCTGATCGGCAGGATCATTAACCTGACCCAGCGGATTGACAGTTATCGTAAATGTCTGTGCAGGGCCTGTGCATGTAACTGTTGCATTCAGGTATGAAGGAATTACTGTTATTGTAGCTACAAGCGGGGAGGTTCCTGTATTTGTAACAGGGAATGAAAGTATATCCCCGGACCCTGATGCAGGAAGACCGATACCTGTTTCATCATTTGTCCATGTATATGAAACAGTGCCGCCGGTATTTGTGGTGGCAAATATGACATCTGCTGTTGATCCACCATGGCATACAACCTGGTTTGCAGGATCAGTAACCTTAGCCGTCGGATTTACAATAATCGTAAACGATTCTGTAGGGCCGTTGCATGAAACGGCCCCATTTGTAAATGTAGGCGTAACTGTTATTGTAGCTGTTACCGGACCAAGTCCTCCGTTTATGGCAGCAAATGAACCTATATTTCCTGAACCTGAAGCACCAAGACCTATTGAAGGTGCACTATTCGTCCAGGTATAGGTAGTTGTACCTCCTGTATTTGCAGTTGTGAATGTAACAGGATCTGTGAATCCTCCGTTACATACAACCTGGTCGAGGGGATCATTGACCTGACCCAGTGGATTGACAGTGATTGTAAATGTCTGTGCCGGACCTGTACATGTTTCACCATCATTTGTATACTCCGGAGTCACAGTTATTGTTGCAACAACAGGTGAAGTACCGGTATTAGTAGCAGTAAATGAAGCAATATTACTGCTGCCGGTAGCCGGTAGCCCGATGCCGGGTGCCGAATTTACCCAGTTGTAAACAGTGGTTCCGTCTGAATTATTGGTCGTAAAGTTAATTGCAGTTGTTGTCCCGTTATGACATACAACCTGGTCGGCAGGATCATTCACCTGTGCCGTAGGATTAACTGTTATTGTATACGTTTCGGCTGGTCCGCTGCATGTTACACCTGCGTTTGTATACTGAGGTGTAACAGTGATAGTCGCAACAACAGGCGCTGTAGTAATATTGGAAGCCGTAAATGTGGCAATGTTTCCAACACCTGTAGCCGGCAGTCCTATGCCGGGTGCCGAGTTACTCCAGTTGTATACCGTTGTTCCTCCTCCGTTTGTTGTGGAGAAGGTTACAGCAGTAGTGGCAGTGCCATTGCAGACAACCTCATCAGCCACAGGATCAACCTGTGCTGTCGGATTGATTGTAATTGTAAAGGTCTGTGAAGGACCTGAACATGATACTCCGTTTGTAAACTGAGGTGTAACTGTTATTGTTGCAACTTTTGGTGTATTGCCTGCATTTATGGCAGTAAATGAAGGTATATTGCCAGTTGTGCCGGCTCCCAGACCTATTGTCGGATCACTGTTGGTCCAGGTATACAACATGGTACCACCTGTATTCAAGGTACCAAAGTTAACTGCAGTTGTTGCAGCGCCATTACATACAACCTGGTCGGCAGGGTCATTCACCTGGGCTGTCGGGTTGACAGTAATAGTGAAGGTCTGAGCCGGACCATAGCATGTCTTGCCATCAAACAACAGTTCAGGAGTTACAGTTATAGTTGCGACCACAGGAGATGTACCTGTATTTTCAGCTGTAAAGGCAGCAATATCTCCGTCGCCGGATGCTGCCAGCCCTATACTGGTTTCATTGTTTACCCACCTGTAAGTCATTACAACACCCCCGCCATTGGTACTTGTGAAGTTTACAGCAGTTGTTGAGGTTCCGTTGCAAACG
Source organism: uncultured Rikenellaceae bacterium (assembly GCA_964516485.1). Lineage (GTDB taxonomy): Bacteria > Bacteroidota > Bacteroidia > Bacteroidales > VadinHA17 > LD21. The sequence goes on along the minus strand of CAZEYY010000004.1, from coordinate 63,217 downwards.
ATCTGGTTTGCGGGATCATCAACATTTGCTGTCGGATTAACCGTTATCGTAAACGACTCCGTAGGTCCGTTGCATGCAACGGCTCCATTTGTAAATGTTGGTGTTACAGTAATTGTTGCAATAACAGGATCAGTGCCGGTATTTGTTGCAGTGAAGATCGGCAGGTTGCCTGAGCCGCTAGCCGGTAGCCCGATACTTGCATCCGAATTCGTCCATGTGTAAGTGGTAATTCCGCCTGAATTTCCTGTAGCAAAATTGACGGCTGTTGTGGACGAGCCGTTGCAGACAACCTGGTCGGCAGGTTTCACAACATTACCATCAGGATTGACAGTTATTGTGAATGTCTGTGCAGCGCCTGTACAATTTGTACCTCCGGGTGAGAAGACCGGTGTAACCGTAATATTGGCAACCACAGGAGATGAGCCGGTATTTACTGCAGTGAATGATGCTATATTCCCGCTTCCCGAAGCTGCAATACCTATCGCGGTATTATCGCTTGACCAGTTAAACTGTGTTGTTCCTCCGGTATTATTTGTTGTGAAGGAAATAACAGGAGTTGCAGCGCCATTGCACACAACCCTGTCGGCAGGATCGTTAACCTGACCGGTCGGATTCACAGTTATTGTAAACGATTCTGTAGGGCCGTTGCATGAAACGGCCCCGTTTGTATAGTGCGGCGTTACGATTATTGTTGCCACAACAGGAGAAGTTCCGGTATTAAGCGCAGTGAATGAAGTGATATTCCCTGTACCGGTAGCCGGCAACCCTATGCCGGTCACATTATTCGTCCAGCTGTAAGTAACAGCCCCGTCGGTGTTTGCAGTTGTGAAGTTAACAGCAATTGTGGCTGCTCCGTTGCAAAGTAACTGGTCAGTAGGATCTACGACATCAGCTGAAGGATTAATAGTAAATGTAAAGGTTTCAGGTGTTCCATCACATGTCACTGAATTATTTGTGAAATGAGGTGTAACAGTGATCGTAACTGTCTTCTGAGCCAGTCCGGTATTAACCGCAGTAAAGGCTCCAATCAGACCTGTTCCGCTTCCAGCCAGTCCGATCGTAGGATCAGGATTATTCCAGCTGTATGTGGTTGTGCCACCGGCATTATTTGTTGAGAATGTAACAGGAGTTGTCAGGGAACCATTGCAGGCCACCTGATCGGAAGGATCATTCACCTGACCTGTCGGGTTTACAGTAATTGTAAACGTTTGTGCAGGTCCGTTGCATGCAACCGAACTATTTGTATAAACAGGGGTGACAGTAATCGTTGCCACAACAGGTGATGTTCCGGTATTGGCAGCAGTAAAGGTTGGCAGGTCACCGCTTCCTGATGCTGCAAGGTTAATGCCGGGTGCCGAATTAGTCCAGGTATATGTTGTTGCACCGTCGGTATTATTAGTTGTGAAGACAACAGGAGCTACAACATCAGTGTTGCAGACTGTTATATTGGCAGGATCATCAACATGACCTGAAGGGTTCACTTTTATTGTGAAGGTCTGCGGAGTTCCGGCACAGGTAAGCAAGCCGTTGTGGAAGGTTGGTGTTACAGTTATTGTTGCTGTCACCTGGCTTGTACCCGTATTGACTGCAGTGAATGAAGGTATGTTGTTTGATCCGCTGGCGCCAAGACCTATTGATGTATCATCGTTAGTCCATGCATAAGTTGTGGTACCTCCAGAGTTAAGAGAGGTGAAGGTTACTGCAGGAGAAGGAGCTCCGTTGCAGAGAACCATATCTGACGGATCGTTGACATGACCGGCAGGGTTCACGACAACAACTACGTTCTGTGGATCACCTGTACAACCGTCGGCTGTAGTGATATATACATAAGTAACGCTTATCGGAGCATTTGTAGTATTTGTAAGAGTCTCGCTCACATTACCTGCAGCGCCTGAAGCGCCTTCGGTGATCCCGGTAACAGCTGCCCTTGTCCATGCAAAAGTAGCGCCTGCAATTGCACATGTTGGTGTGTAAGAAAAGGTTGATGCGCTGCATATTCCGGGAGGTGTAAGCGAGCTGCTCAGAACCGGTTTCGGTTTGACAGACACAGGCTTGTTAAGATGGGCTGTTGTGCAGGCACCGTTTGTTTCGAGAGCAGTAACATTGCCTGAAATAGGTGCAGGGAATGAAACAGTTATTTCATTAGTACCGTCTCCGGCAGTAATGAAGGCTCCGGGAGGCAGGCTCCAGGAGAAGGTAGATCCGGCTCTGAAGGGCAATGTATATACAATACCTGTAGCGCCTTCGCATACTGCTGCGGGACCTGTAGGAACCACTCCTGTCGATGCAGAAGATACTGTAAGCGGGAAAGTTACAGGAGCTCCCACGCAACCTGTTGCTGTTATTGTTTCAATAACCTGTATGTTGCCTGTTCCTACAGCGTCAGCATCAAGAAGTATGAAGTATATATTTGAATCAAAAGCCTTGCTTGAGATAGCCCCCGGTACTGTCCATGCATAAGTAGAACCTGCATGGTCATCGACCCTGTAGAGTTTGTTGGCATCACCTATGCAAAGATTTGATAAACCGTCTATAGCTGAAGTAACAGGCAGAGGATCAATGTTGAACTGAATAATGTTCGACCATACCTGTGCAGCACAGGTTCCATCATCAGCCCTGCGGATGAATTTTGTCGGGTTTGAGAGATTTCCCGGATCGTAGAATGAGGATGTTGCACCTCCAATTGAAGTCCAGCTGGCATCACCCGGACCTGCAGCAAGGTTTTCAGTGAAGAACCACTGGTAATTATAGGTTCCATCGCCACCAGATGCAAGGACTGCATTTGATATATTTGGCGCGTCTGTATTATAACATATTGATGTTTTTGTTGTTACTACTGAACCTGGGACTATTGGCGGATAAATTGTAACCACAATATTTACCGGATCACCAATACAGTCTACGCCTACCCTTGGCTGAACTCTGTAAGTAACTGTTTTATTTAGAAGAGTTGTATTTGTATACTTGTCATTTGCCAGATAATTCGTGAGAGTTGTAGAAGCAGGCGATGCTGCATTTCCTCCATCAGGTGTCAGCCCGGCATCAGGTGTTACAGATAGAATATCATAATGAGTCGGTACAACACTACCCGTAGCTTCCTTAAGGATCAATCCAATCGCCTCATTGTTGCATCCAAACTTGTTAAGTCCTGGATCAAGTATTGGTTCTGCACCTACCTGGAATATGATTGTAACCGGATCTCCAGCACAGCCTCCCCTTGAAGGTGTAACAGTATATGTTGCAGTTCCGATTCCTCCAAGTGTGTTAGTAAAGGTATCCCCAATATTGGCTGAAGAACCTGGTGCTGTTCTGGCTGTTCCTCCTGTAAAGCCCGGGTCAACAGGATTCAGAACCGGAGCTGGCCAGGTAAATGTTACACCATCTGTAATCGGATCGGCAAAATTATCAAGAAGTATCTCATAATTAACATTATTACCTGAACACACAGGAATATTCTGACCTGCAGTAATAACCGGTTCAGGTTTGATATTTACTATCACATTCTGAACATTTGAACAACCATTTGCTGCAAGTGTATACTCGTAAGTCACAGCTATTGTACTTCCAGTAAGGTTTCTCAGAGTCTCATTCGGATTATTGGTTCCGCTCGTCGGACCAGCAGGAGTAATACCTGCTATTGATGCTCTTGACCAGTTAAATGTTGTTCCTCCTGTTGCACTTGCTGGTGCATAGCTGAACGAAGTGTTGCTGCAGACATCTGCAGGTGTGAGAGTTGTAGATAACTTTGGCGTTGGATTAACAGTGATTGTGAAGGTCTCTGCCGGACCGGAACAACCTACTGAATTATTTGTAAATGTCGGAGTAATTGTAATCGTAGCAATAACCGGTGCAGTCCCGGTGTTGACGGCTGTAAAAGCTGCTATATTACCTGATCCTGATGCTGCAAGACCAATTGATGGTGTTGAGTTGGACCATGCATAAGTTGTGGTACCGCCCGTACGGTTGGTAGAGAATGATACCAGCGTGGTTGTTTCTCCATTACACAAAATCTGATTCGCAGGATCATTGATCTGGGCTGTCGGATTGATAGTTATTGTAAAGGTCTCTGCAGTTCCTGTGCATGCAACCGAGTTATAGGTAAACG